>NZ_LZKP01000145.1 GCF_001672895.1 Mycobacterium sp. E740 | reverse complement strand
GCTGTTAGCATCCCAAGGCGTGCCTCTCGCGTTCGGTTCCGACAGCCCTGTCACCGGCATGGACCCGTGGGCGACGGTGCGCGCGGCGACGCGACACCGGACACCGGGCAGCGCGTTGTCGGCGCGGGCGGCGTTCGCGGCAAGCACTCGCGGCGCGTGGCGGGCCGCCGGCGTGCGCGACGGGATGACGGGCACATTGGTGCCCGGTGCGGTCGCGTCGTACGCGGTCTGGGAGGTCGACGAGCTCGAGGTCAGCGCCCCGGCCGATGCGGTGCAGCGCTGGTCGACGGACCAGCGGTCGCGCGTCCCACCGCTGCCGAGGCTCGACGGCCCGTCGCCCCGTTGCCGGCAGACGGTTCACCGAGGGGTCTCCATCTATGGCTGAAACCGATTCTCGCACAAGACGATTCGGCCGATCGCTGGTGAGCCGGCTGCCACAGCTAAGCGCCGCGATCATGGCGGGCCTGCTGCTCTGCTTGAGCTTTCCGCCGTTCGGCTGGTGGTACCTGGGGTTCCTTGCGTTCGCACTGTTGGGGTGGGTGCTGACGCGCCCGACCACGACCGTGTGGGGCGGGCTCGGTTACGGATTCGTCTTCGGAGCGGCGTTCTACCTGCCGCTGCTGCCGTGGGTCGGCGCATTCGTCGGACCGATCCCGTGGATCGGGTTGGCACTCGCCGAGTCGGTGTTCACCGCGCTGTTCGGCGCCGCCGCCGTGACGGTGCGCGCGTTGCCGGGCTGGCCGCTGTGGTTCGCTGGGGTGTGGGCAGTGCAGGAATGGCTCAAGTCGACGGTGCCGTTCGGCGGATTCCCCTGGGGCGTCGTTGCTTACGGCCAGTCCGAGAGCCCGCTGCGGTCGATCGCCCAACTCGGCGGAGCGCCGCTGCTGTCTTTCGCGGTGGTGCTCGTCGGATTCAGCTTGGCGGCACTCGTGGTGGAAGTCGCACAACGGTGGCGACGCGACACGAGCCGAAACGCCGCACCGCCGGCCGTGGTACTGCCGGGAGTGTGCATCAGCGCGGTGCTGCTGGTCACCGCGCTCACATGGCCGCACGTCCGCCAATCCGGCTTCGGTGCCGGTGACGAAGCGTCGACCACCGTGGCCGTCGTACAGGGCAACGTCCCTCGACTCGGGCTGGACTTCAACGCGCAGCGGCGCGCGGTGCTCGACAACCACGTACGGGAAACCATGCGGCTCGCCGAGGACGTCCGCGCCGGGCGAGCACCGCGTCCACGGTTCGTCGTCTGGCCGGAGAACTCGTCGGATATCGATCCGTTGGCGAATCCCGATGCGCAAGAACTGATCTCGCGCGCAGCCACAGCCATCGACGCGCCGATCCTGGTCGGTGCGGTCGTCGAAGCGCCGGACGCCACCCCCGACAACCCCGCCTCGACCAACTCCGTGATCGTCTGGGATCCGGGCACCGGGCCCGCAGAACGGCACGACAAGCAGATCGTCCAGCCATTCGGCGAGTACCTGCCGCTGCGCAGCTTCTTCCGGCACTTCTCGCCGTATGCGGACCGGGCGGGTTACTTCGTTCCCGGCGACGGCACCGGAGTGGTGCACGCCGCAGGGGTTCCGGTCGGGGTGGCGACCTGCTGGGAGGTGATCTTCGACCGGGCGACCCGCGAGTCGGTGCGCAACGGGGCCCAACTGCTGGCCGTTCCCTCCAACAACGCCACCTTCACCGAGTCGATGAGCGAACAGCAGCTCGCGATCGCCCGGCTGCGGGCCGTCGAGCACGACCGCTACGTCGTCGTCGCGGGCACCACCGGAATCAGCGCGGTCATCGCCCCCGACGGCAGGGAAGTGGCCCGAACCGAGTTCAACGAACCGGCCTACCTCGACACCGCGGTACGGCTGAAAACCCAGCTCACGGCGGCGACGCGATGGGGTCCGTGGATCGAGGGCCTGCTCGTGGCCGTCGGTCTGGGCGGTGTGATCGCCGCGATACTGCACAATTGGACCTTTGTGCGTCGTCGAGTGAGCGGCGGCAACAAAGGTAGAGGAGCCACATGACGACGGGCCCGGGCCCGGGGGAACGCCCAAGCCAGCGCACGCTGGTCATCATCCCCACCTACAACGAGCGGGAGAACCTGCCGCTGATCATCGGTCGTGTCCAGCAGGCGCGCCCGGAGGTGCACATCCTGGTCGTCGACGACGGCAGCCCCGACGGCACCGGCACGCTCGCCGACGAGTTGGCCCTCGCGGACCCGGATCGCATCCACGTCATGCACCGCACCGCCAAGGGTGGCCTCGGCGCTGCTTACCTGGCCGGCTTCGGCTGGGGTCTGAGCCGCGAGTACGCCGTGCTCGTCGAGATGGACGCCGACGGCAGCCATCCGCCCGAGCAGCTGTACCGGTTGCTCGACGCCATCGACGCGGGGGCCGATCTCGCGATCGGCTCGCGCTACGTCGCCGGGGGAGAGGTGCGCAACTGGCCGCGCCGGCGCCTGGTGCTGTCGCGGACCGCGAACGGCTACTCCCGAGTGCTGCTCGGGGTGGACATCCACGACATCACCGCCGGTTACCGCGCGTACCGCCGCGAGGTGTTGGAGAAGATCGACCTGTCTGCGGTCGACTCCAAGGGCTATTGCTTCCAGATCGACCTGACCTGGCGCACGATCAACAACGGTTTCGCCGTCGTCGAGGTGCCGATCACCTTCACCGAACGCGAATTCGGTCAATCCAAGATGAGCGGGTCCAACATCCGCGAAGCCCTGTTCAAGGTCGCGGAGTGGGGTATCCGCGGGCGCATCGACCGCGGCCGAGGAGTCAGCGCCACGAGGTGACGCCTGGCTCATTTGCCTTGGTTGCCTTATTTGGCGCGAGCGACCGTGTTTGTCCGGCGACACGCCGTGATTCGCGGGCAGAAAGCGGTCGCTCGTGAGCGACCAGGGTCAGTTGCCGCGGCGGCGCGCTTTGATGATGTCGAGGCGCTCCTTGAGCAACTCCTCGAGCTCCTCGACCGACCGCCGCTCCAACAACATGTCCCAGTGCGTCCTGGGCGGCTTCGTCTTCTTCGGCTCCGGGGCGTCACCCTCGATGAGGGTTCCTTCCATACCGTTGCGGCACAGCCAGGTGTGGGGAATCTCGGCGTCGTCGGCGAAGGGAACGTCGAACTCCTCGCCGTTGTCGGTGCGGTAGCGCGCGACCTGACGCGGCGCCAAGTCATGGTTGCGGTCGGTCTCGTAGCTCACGGCTCCGAGGCGACTTCCCCGCAGGACACGATCAGCCATCGTCAAACACTCCTCGATCAGCGCATAAAGGTCTGGGTAAGCAACGCAGCACCCCGCTGTGAAGTTCCCGACTCGACCGTCGATGATACCGGGAATTCCTGCGGCTCCGGTTTACAGTCACGGCCGTGGCACCCGGGATCAAGAAGCGTCTACGCGCGCAATCATGTCGCTGGTGCGGCCGCGAGGTCGACGACGTCGGGCTCGGCAGGCGCCGGCAGTACTGCCGGCAGTCCTGTCGGCAACGCGCATACGAACAGCGCAGCCTGATCAAAGGCACTTCACTGGCACCCGACGCCGTCGTGCTCAGTCCGGAGGAGGCCGCCGAGCTCGCCGACCGCGTCTACCAGGTCCGATGCGCCGCGGAGGACGTCGCGACGGCAGTCGAGGAGGGTGCGGCGACCGGAGAGCTGCGGGAACTCTGCGATGCGTTGGTCAGGGCGGCCAAAGCAGCCGACGGCTGGCGCTGACCGGTCAGCAGCTGAATTTCTCGCCGGTCTGCGGCGGTGCGGTGACCTGTTGCAGGCAGCCGAACGGTTCGACGCCTGCGTCGGACAACTTCACCGCGGTCTGAGCCGCATCGTTGGCGCAGAACAGACCCACAGAATCGCTGCGGCAGCGGTAGTCGCCGAAGGTGAGAACCCGGCCGTAGGGCAGCTCGGCACCTTGTCCGGCGACGAAACGGCCGGGGTCCCCGTGCACGGATCCGATGGTCACGTTGCTGCCGTCGTAATCGACCCAGCCGCCTTTCCATTCGCCGTAGGCGTCCGCCGGCCGGGGCGGGGGATCGATCAGCTCCACCAGGCAGGCCAGGGCGCCTTCGCTGTAGTCGGCGTCGGTCATGCAGCTCGTCTTGCCGGACGGCGTGGTGAACGCGACGTCCGCGCCCAACTGTGTGGTCTGGCCGTCCCGGGTGGCTGAGTGGTACTGCGCGGCATCAGCGGGCTCGCCGGCCTTGATCCAGGCGACCACGTCACCGATCGGCGCGCCGGGGGCCGGGGGAGCGGCGGGCTTGGCGGTGCTGGGCGTGGTCGTGGTGTGCGTCGGTGAGCTGGACGACGCCGGCGGAATCGGTTGGATTCGCTCGGCCTGCCCGCCCGTCGTCGAGGAACATCCCGCTACCAACACAGACGCGATCAGCACCGCCATTCGCATACCGGCCAGGCTAGCGGGCCGACACGCAATCCCTGGCCAGGCGTGGCCGCAGGCCATTGCTAACGTCGGATGATGCACGAACACACCGTCCGCGCAACGATCTCATCCGGCACGGTCGAGGGCTTCAGCCGTGACGGCGTGCACCGGTGGCGAGCCATCCCGTACGCCCGCCCGCCGGTGGGGCCGCTGCGGCTGCGCGCGCCCCAGCCCGTGCAGCCCTGGCGCGGCGTGCGGTACTGCCACGGGTACGGAAACTGCGCACCGCAGCAACGCATGTACACGATCCTGGCGCCCGGCAAGTACCAGCCGATGAGCGAAGACTGCCTGACGCTCAACGTGGTGAGTCCCAAGAAGCGCTCGGAGTCGGCCGGAAAGTCCGGGCTGCCGGTCATGGTCTTCATCCACGGCGGCGGTTACTTCATGGGCAGCTCGGCAACGCCGCTTTACGACGGGGCGGCGTTGGCACGCAAAGGTTGTGTGTACGTCTCGGTGAACTACCGCTTGGGCGCCCTGGGGTGTCTCGATCTTTCGTCGTTGTCCAACAAGGACTTCGCGATCGACGACAACCTGTACCTGCGCGACCTGGTGATGGCGCTGCGCTGGGTTCGCGACAACATCGCGGTGTTCGGCGGCGATCCCGACAACGTGACGATCTTCGGTGAGAGCGCAGGCGCACACGCCGTCGCCACGCTGCTCGCCGTCCCGGCCGCCAAAGGTCTATTCACCCATGCCATTTCGGAGAGCCCGGCCGCCGGGATGGTGCGCACCCCCGAGGTCGCCGCTCAGTACGCGACGAGGTTCGCCGAGATGCTGGGTGCGACAGATCACGACGGCGCCAACGCGGTGATGGCGGCCCGTCCCGCCGAACTGGTCAGCGCGTTCGAGCGGCTCATCAAGCACGGCCAGCGCGAGATGCTCGGGGCCTTCGCCGCTGGACCCACCGCCGGAACCGACTATCTGCCACTGGACCCGGTCGAGGCGATGCGCAGTGGCGATGCCCACCGGGTGCCTCTCATCGTCGGGACGAATGCCGAGGAGGCGCGGCTCTTCGGCCGGTTCCTCAAGCTGCTGCCGATGTCGGAGCCGATGATCGAGCGGCTGCTCGCCGAGACCGAACCCGAAGAGCGCGAACGAATCACCGCGGCGTACCCGGGTTATCCGAACCCGGCGGCGTGCATCCAGTTCGGTGGCGATTTCGCGTTCGGATCGGCTGCCTGGCAGATCGCCGAGGCGCACAGCCGGCATGCTCCGACATACCTGTACCGCTACGACTACGCGCCGCGGCCGCTGCGCTGGTCGGGCCTCGGGGCCACCCACGCCACCGAACTGCTCGCCGTGTTCGACGTCTACCGAACGAACTTCGGCCGGTTGCTCACCGCGGCCGGCGACCGCCGCACCGCGCTGCGCGTCAGCGACGACGTGCAGCGCCGCTGGCGTGAGTTCGCGCGTACCGGTGTGCCGGGCGACGACTGGCCCGTCTACACCAGCACTGACCGTGCGGTTCGCGTATTCGACCGGCGTCCGCGCATCGAGTTCGATCCAAACGCTGCCCGCAGGCAAGCGTGGGAGGGCTTCTCGTTGGCCGCTCGATGATGTTGCACTACAACTTGTTTCGTCACATGGAGGTGACCTTTGCCCGCAACCGGTGTTGTCGAGCGGCCCGCTGACCTGACCGCTGGATGGCTGGCGCTCGCCATCGGCTCACCGGTCGCGGAGTTCTCCTATGAGCGCATCGGCACGGGCCAGATGAGCGAGTGCTACCGCGTTGCGCTGACGTACGCGGAAGGCGGCAGCGGGCCCGCGTCGGTCGTCCTGAAGGTGGCCGCCACCGACCCGGTGAGCCGGCAGACGGGGCTTGCGCTCGGACTCTACGAACGTGAGGTCCGGTTCTACACCGACATCGCGCCGCGCATCGGCGGACCGGTGGCGCCGTGCTACTCCTCTGGGTTCGACGCCGACACCGGCGCCTTCCACCTTCTGCTCGGCGATGCCGGGCCCGCGACCGTCGGCGACGAAATCCGCGGCGCCTCAGCCGAACAGGCCATGTTGGCGCTGGCAGAGCTCGGCCGCTTGCACGGCCCGCTACTCGGCGATTCCGCTGCGGCCAGCGCCGACTGGCTCAACCGGGACGCCCCGGTCAACCAGGCGCTGATCTCCGGGCTGTACGCCGGGTTCGCCGAACGCTATGCCGACCAGATCGCCCCCGAGCACCGCGCGGTGTGTGAGCGGCTGGTCGGTAGCTTCGATGCCTACCTTGCCGCGGAGGCGGGCGACGACCGGATCAGAGGGCTCGTGCACGGCGACTACCGCCTCGACAACATGCTTTTCGGCCAGCCCGGAGCCGATCGTCCACTGACCGTGGTGGATTGGCAGACGGTGACGTGGGGGCCGGCGATGACGGATGTGGCGTACTTCCTCGGTTGCGCCCTGCCTGTCGAAGTGCGCCGCGCACACTATGAACCGCTGTTGCGCGCCTACCACGGTGCGCTCGGAGCGAAGGCGCCGATCAGTTTCGACGACGTGCGCGACGGCGTGCGCAGGCAGAGCTTCTTCGGCGTGATGATGGCGATCATCTCTTCGATGCTCGTCGAGCGGACCGACCGCGGCGACGAGATGTTCATGACCATGCTGCAGCGCCATTGCCAGCATGTGCTCGACGTCGGTGCGCTGGACGTGCTGCCGGAACCGATTGTACCCGAGCCGTTGTCACCAGCCGCCGATGACGAAGGCGAGCACGCCGCCGGCGACGAGCCGCTGTGGAACGAGAGCTGGTACTACGACTTCGTCGACCCGCGACAGGAAATCGGCGGATGGGTGCGACTCGGGCTGTACCCGAACCTGAAAGCCTCGTGGGTGAACGGCTTGGTATGCGGTCCGGGCATTCCGACCTACGCGTTGATCGACTTCGAGGGCACCGGCGCGATCGATCTCGTGCTCACCGCGGTCGAACCGCTGCAGCGGTACCGCGTCACGATGCACGGACGCGGTCAGGCATATGACGATCCGGCGGCGTTGTTGCGCAACGAGTCCGGCCGACCCGTCGAGATCGCGATGGAGCTGGAGTGGACGACGGTCGGCAGGCCCTACCAGTATCGCGTGACGCCGCGTTACGAATTTCCGTGCACGGTGTCGGGAACTGTCCGCGTAGACGGCCGCGAGTTGACGTTCACCGATGTGCCAGGGCAGCGCGACCACTCCTGGGGTGTGCGCGACTGGTGGGCGATGGACTGGGTGTGGAGCGCGCTGCATCTCGACGACGGCACCCATCTGCACGGCGTCGACATTCGCATTCCGGGAGCACCGCCGTTCGGCGTCGGCTATGTGCAGCCGCCGGGTGAGCCGCTGATCGAGCTGCAGACCGTCACTGCGCAGCAATCGTTCTCCGACAATGGGTTACCGCTGCAGACGACGCTGACGCTGACGCCCGGTGACGTCACAGCGACAGCTGAGGTTCGTGGCCATGCGCCTGTCCTGCTCACGTCGCCCGACGGCCGGATCAGCCACTTCCCGCGCGCCTGGGCCACCGTGACGACGGCCGACGGCCGCACGGGCGTGGGCTGGCTGGAGTGGAATCGCAACCAGACCACGTAGACCCCTTTGGCGCGAGCGTGCGTGTTTGCACACGACACGCCGCGCAATTTCAGCACTCTGTGCGCGCTCGTGCCGCGGTGACCGTGCGCTACCGCGGCGCGTACATGATCAAACCCACGCCGACGAGACAGACGAGCACACCCGCGACGTCCCATCGATCCGGTTGGAAGCCGTCGGCCACCATGCCCCAGAGCAGTGAACCGGCGACGAAGACGCCGCCGTACGCCGCGAGCACCCGGCCGAAGTGGGCGTCGGATTGGAACGCGGCAACGAAACCGTAGGCACCGAGTGACATCACACCGACACCCACCCACCACCAGCCGCGGTGCTCTCGCACGCCCTGCCACACCAGCCACGCACCGCCGATCTCGAGGACCGCGGCCAGCACGAACAGCGTCATCGACTTGAGCACCATCACGACGTTCAGCCTGCCGCGAGGATGCGCAAAATGCTGTCACAGCGCGGCGTGTCGTGTGCAGACGCGCACGCTCGCGCCAAAAAGAGGAGGCTCAGGCGCTGTCGTCGTCGAGGTCGTCGCGGCCCAGGCCCATCGGTGTCGCGGCGGGTATGTCACCCGCGGCGATCACCTTCCGCGTGATCGGTGTCAACGCCCGAAACAGTGCTTCGACCTCGGCGTCGTCCAACGCGTCGAGCACGGGCAGTGCGAGTCTGTCGGTGCTGTCCTCGATTCGCTGCTTGAGCTCGCGGCCCGCGTCGGTGAGTTCGTCGCCGCGCAGCAGGCCGCGCTCGGCCAGGCGCTCCCGGTGAAACGCCCATTGTTCGTCGTCGTAGTCGCGGCTGCGCATGATCATCTCCTTGGGCACGCGCCCCGCCGCAGCATGCAGGACGTTCGACTCGCGACCCGATATCCCGTTGTCGACCAGCACCGCGACATGCCCGTCGCCGCGCTGTTCCCGCAACAGCGTGGTCGCATGCCACAGCTTGGCCACCGGTTCGTCCGGCCAGGGCAGCGCCGCGTTCGCGGCGAACAATGGGCGGCCGTCCATAGACGCGTTGCGGGCCGCCTTGGCAGCGAGATCCGCCGCGATGTAGACATCATCGCCGTCGCCGACGCCGCACCGCTTCAGCGCCGCCACCGCGGACTCCAGTCGAGCATGCAGCGCGTCGGCCGGCCCGGCGACATCCCAGGCCGCGGGCAACGCTTTGGCGACGCGAAAGGGCGCGAAGTTGTAGAACGCCGCCGTCACGACTTCGGCGGGCACCAGCCCGAACGGCGCCGATCGGGCCGCGAAGTAGCCCATCCAAAACCCCTTGTAGCCAAGGCCGTCGAGCGCGGCGCGGGATTCCGGGGCGAAGTAGGTGACGGCGTGCACAGGTTCGAGCCGATTGAAGAATCGGCGTGCCAGCTTCGGTTGCCTGTCCATGTCGGCAGTTAACCACCCGGCCCACCGTCGGGTAACCCTGGTCCCCGCACAGCGCGGCTAGTCCTGCTCGGCGACAGCCGAACTCGCCTCGTCGATGATCGCTCGCATCGCCTGCTCGGCGGCCGCCTCGTCGCCCATCCGGATCGCCCGCGCGACCTGGTCGTGCAGATCGATCGCCGCGGGGTTCGGTGTCGCGGGCATCATGCGGTGATGGGTGCGACCGGTGAGCACCTCGGAGACGACGTCGTTGAGCGCGCGGAACATCTCGTTGCCGCTGGCTTCGAGCAGGGTGCGATGGAAAAGCTTGTCTGCTTCCAGGTACGCGTCCAGATCACCGGCTCGTCCGTGCATCACCATGTCCGACACGGCGGCCGCCATGATGCGGCACTGATCCGGGTCGGCGCGTCGGGCGGCCAGCCCCGCCGCCGCAGGTTCGAAGCCGCGACGCAGCTCCGAGAGTGAGGCCAGTTGGGCCGCGCGATCGCCGGCTTCCAGCCGCCAGCGAATCAGCCGGGGATCGAAGACATTCCACTTGTCGGAGGCCCGAATCGTGATGCCGACGCGGCGCCGCGACTCCACCATGCCCATCGACTCGAGCACGCGGATCACCTCGCGCACGACGCTGCGCGACAGTCCGTGCTGCGTGCTTACCCCGTCCAGGGTCAGCACGTCGCCCGCCGGGTACCGTCCAGAGACGATCGCGGTGCCCAGCGTGGAGAGCAGGCTGCCGTGCAGCGCCCCGACCACTGGTTCAGACGTCACACTTACATCGTTTCATAGTCTGCCTCACCTGCGTAAGAACATATCTTTCTGCAAACTGATTGCAATAGTATGCCTTTTACGGCATGCTGTGTGACGGCAAACACAACCGGGTAGGTGGAGGAGATGGCGTCACCAATCGTCGTCATGGGCGTATCAGGCTCGGGCAAGTCGACAGTCGGGGCGGCGCTGGCGCAGCGCCTGCGCGTGCCGTTCGCCGACGCCGACGACTTCCATCCACCGGCCAACATCGCGAAGATGACCGCCGGTGTGCCGCTTGACGACGACGACCGCTATCCCTGGCTGGAAGCGATCGGCGGGTGGCTGGCCGAGCATTGTGCGACCGGTGGCGTCATCAGTTGTTCGGCGCTGAAGCGGAAGTATCGCGATCAATTGCGCCGGCACTGTGCGGAACTCGAAATCCTGCACCTGTCCGGGACGCCGGAGGTCATCGGGAAGCGCCAGGCGAGCCGCCCCGGTCACTTCATGCCTGCTTCACTGCTGCTGTCCCAGTTCAACACGCTCGAGCCGCTCGGATCCGATGAGCGCGGAATCGCCATCGATGTGGATCAGAGCATCGATGCGATCGTCGAAAGCTACGTCAAGGCAGCCGATTTGAGCTCGACCGACAAGGAGAACCGATGAACGCGGCGATCACCGTGCTGGCGGCCGAGACCGAGTTGCCTGAACCGGTCGCATCGGGTTGGCAGTTGATCGCCGCTGCGCTCGCGGGTATAGCGCTCATCGTCGTGTTCATCACGGTCGCCAAGCTCCACCCGTTCCTCGCGCTCATCTTCGGCGCATTGGCCGTAGGTGTGGTCGCAGGGGTGAACATCGGCGACACACTCGGTTCTTTCGCCGACGGCTTCGGGACCACCGCGGCCGGCGTGGGAATCCTGATCGCTCTGGGCGCGATGTTCGCCAAGCTGCTCGCCGACTCCGGAGGAGCCGACGAGATCGTCGACACCATCATCGGGCGTGCCTCACCGCGGGGGCTTCCGTGGGCAATGGCCCTGGTCGGGGCGATCATTGGGCTACCGATGTTCTTCGAGATCGGCGTGGTTCTGTTGATGCCCGTTATCTACCTGGTCGCGAAACGATCCGGTCAATCGCTGATCACCGTCGGAATTCCCGCGCTGGCAGGGCTTTCCGCGATGCACGGCCTCGTGCCCCCGCATCCGGGTCCGTTGACCGCCATCGACCTGCTGGACGCCGACCTCGGGATCACGTTGGCTCTCGGTGTGGCCGTGGCGATTCCCACCGTCATCGTCGCGGGGCCGCTCTTCGGCAAGCTCGCGGGCCGCTGGGTGGTCCTGGACATCCCCGACCGGTTCGAGGCCGACGACTTCGGTTCCGGTGGCGCCGACACACGAACCACTCGAGCCGAGGCGGGCGCCGCGACGCAGACCGAGACCCGGGTGCGGCCGTCGTTCGGTATCACCTTGTCCTCAGTGCTACTTCCGGTCGCCCTGATGATGGGCAAGGCGCTCGTCGACATCTTCATCGACGACGAGAACAACCTCCTGCGTCAGGCTTTCGACATCCTGGGCCGCCCGCTGATGGCGTTGCTGATCGCCGTGATCGTCGGAGTCTTCACCCTCGGCCGCGGCGCGAAGATGACACGCGATCAGATCACCAAATGCATCGAGTCGTCGCTGCCGCCGGTCGCGGGCATCATCCTGATCGTCGCAGCCGGGGGCGGGTTCAAGCAGGTGCTGGTCGACACCGGTATCGGCACCCAGCTGGCCGAGTGGGCCAAGAACGCCAACGTCTCGGTCGTCCTGCTGGCGTGGGTGCTGGCCGTATTGATCCGGCTCGCAACGGGTTCGGCGACGGTTGCGACAATCACCGCGTCCTCGCTGATGCTCGGCCTGGTCGAAGGGATGAGCAGCGGGGAAGTGTCGCTGGTCGTGCTCGCCGTCGGGGCCGGTTCACTGTTCTTCTCGCATGTGAACGACGCGGGCTTCTGGCTGATCAAGGAATTCTTCGGGATGACGGTGGGCCAGACGATCAAGTCGTGGTCGATCATGGAAACGGTGCTGTCGGTAACCGGATTGGTGTTGGTGCTGCTGCTCGGGATCGTCGTCTGACGACCCGAGCCCTCGCTCAACCCTTGACGACCTGGGTGCCGCCGGCGATCTCGTCGTGCTTGCCCTGCTTGGTGGGGCTGCCGCTGATGGTGACGGCAATGACGATGATCGCGATGACGCCGAGCAGCCCGCCGATGTACGGGATGATCGGAAGCACGGTCCAGGAGTTGCGGATCGCCGACTGCGCGGCGGTGGGCTTGGGCGCGCCGCCGGGTCCCAGTACGCGAAGACCCAGCAGCTTCTTGCCGGGCGTCCACCCCTGGGTGGTCTCGAAGGCGAAGAAATAGACGAACATCAGCACCCCGGTGAACAGGCCGGTCACCATGATGTTGGAGGCGCTGTGGGTGGCGAAGGCCAGCAGTGCGCTGACGATTCCCACGATGATGCCGTCGATGATGCGGGCCAGCCAGCGAATCAGCAGGCCGCCCGGCTGCCCGCCGGTGGGATAGCCGCCGCCGTACTGGCCGGGCTGACCGTACTGGCCGGGCTGACCGTACTGGCCGTACTGGCCGGGCTGGGGTTCGAAATTTCCGCTCGTCATCGGGTCAATGTACCGGTCACGGAGACGGATACGGTGTGCTTTGGCGCCGTTGCGAGCCCTCAGCGGAGCTTGCGCTGTTGGCGTTTGGCCTCTTTGCGCGCCTGCTTGGCCTGCTTGCGCGCCGTATCGGCGAACTCCGCCGCTCGGCCGCGCGCGGTGTCGGCGAGTTCGGGTGCACGGTCGCGCGCCACGTCGGCCCATTCGGAGCCGCGGTCACGAGCCACGTCAGCCCATTCCGAGCCGCGTTCGCGGGCGACATCCGCGAGCACAGCGCCACGCTTGCGCGCCACCTCGGCGATCTCCGGACCGCGTTCACGCGCCGCGTCGGCGAGTTCAGCTCCCCGCTTGCGCGCCGCTTCGGCGATCTCCGGTCCGCGTTCGCGTGCGACCTCCGCCCACTCTGACCCGCGCTCGCGCGCTGCCTCGGCGAGTTCGGCGCCGCGCTCGCGCGCAACGTGCAGGCCCTGGCCTAGCTTGTCGGCCAGCGCGCTGTCGGCGAGCGCACCGCCGGCGGCCGCGCCGACGGGCAACGCGGAGGTGACCGCCTCAGAGACCTTGTGCGCCGCGCGCCGGCCCCGCCAGCCCAGCGAGGGTTTGCCTTCGGTGTCGACCGCGGCGATGATCAGACCGCCGATCAAACTCACGTCGGTGATGAACGCGCGTCGCTCGTCGGCTTTGCGCTTGGGGTCTGTCTCGCTCCAGAACGTATGTCCGCCAAGGCTGCCCGGCACCACACTGAGCGCGAGGGCCGCTGACGCCACCCTGGGCAGTTTGCCGGTGGCCAGCAGCAGACCGCCACCGATCTGCACGGCGGCGGTGACGCGGGCGACCGTCTCGGCGTCGGCGGGCACGTTGGTGCCGACGGGATCGGGCAGCTTGCTCAGACCTTCCAGGGTCGGCCGTGCGGCGTCGGCCGCCGGCTTCGGGCTGCGTAGTGCCTCCACTCCTCTGGCGATGAAGGCTGCAGACAGCATCGGGCGCGCGATACGTCGAATCAACATGGCCCAGGGGTTCCCAAGCCAATGGGGCCGCAAACGTGGATATCAGGCGGCTCCGGAGCCGCGTCGGCACAGCGGCATCACATACCAGAACACCGTGAGCGCGATGAGCGAAACGCCTCCGGCGGTCCACGCCTGAGGGCGGCCCGCGACAGTGTCGAAGATGATCGTCGCGACGCCGGCGAGAGCGACGCCCAGCAGCAGCATGCCGAGCACCGCGTATACGTGTCCCGAAGACACCAGCGTCTTCATCCGGTGCCGGCGGAACAGCAGCCGGTGCATGCTGACCGGGGCGATCAGCAGGATCGCCGCCCCGATCGAACAGGCCACCGTGGCCAGATAGACGTTTCGCATGACCGAGTCGAGATTGGAGAAGTGGTCGGAGAACGGCAGAATCAGCAGAAAGCCCGTGAGCAGCTGGACGCCGGTCTCGGCGACCCGCAGCTCCTGCAACAGGCTCGCCCAATTGCGGTCCAACCGTTCGACTTCCGTCTCGTTGCGGCCGCCGTTCCTACGATCCGGGGTGTGGGGGTGCTCGTTGGCCACAATTGATTCTGGCAGGGCCGTCCCAGCGTGGAGCGGTTTCCGGTCAGTCCCGTTCGGCTGCTTTCGGGAAGATGAAGACGCCCTCCGCTTCGACTGTGGTCCCGTCGGCGTCGGCGATGTGTCCGACCGCGAACGTCTTGGCCCCCTCTACCCGCTCGACCCGGGCCTCGGCGCGTAACGGCTGGCCGAGTCGGGTTCCGCGCCGGTAACGAGTGGTGAGGGTGCCGGTGACGGCCGGTCTGCCCGGCTGGTGTGCCGTGGCGCCGAGGATGTGGTCGAGCAGCATCGCACAGACCCCGCCATGGACGTGCCCGGGCGGTCCCTCGTAGGCGGCCCCGAGCATGAACTCGGACCAGACGGTGCCGCCCGGGTCGTGGTGCACAGTCAGCGGCGGGGCGGCCGGATTGCGCACCCCGATAACGACATTGCCCCATACCATGGCTTCACCGGCGCTCGTGTGCTGCAGGCCGAAGGAACCGTCGTGCAGCGACGTGCTCAATTCCTCGACGAGACAATCGATTCTGTCTTTGGCGGCCGAGACGGTCCCGGCGTCTGCTCGCGTGCGGATGGTGACGTCGATGAGTCGGCGCACCGACTGCGCGAGCGGTTCGTACACCGATCGCAGGTCGGCGAGTCGTTGGGCCGTCATGGCACTCAGGGTGCGCATGCATCCGGGTGCTGCGCAACCTGATTTCCCGGCCAGTGGTGAGTTCGCGATCGTCGTGATCAGGCGTTGTTAGGCTGGCAGAATGGCTGATGACGGGTCCGAGGCGAAGCCGAATCTTGCGGCGACCAGTTGGGCGCTGTTGGGCATGCTGTCGTACGAACACGAGTTGTCCGGCTACGACATCCGCAAGTGGATCGAGTGGAGCATGCGGTTCTTCTACGGGAGCCCGGCGTACAGCCAGATCTACTCGGAGCTCAAGAAATTGGAGCGGCTGGGACTGTTGTCGTCGCGGGTGGAGAACAGCGGCGGCACGCGTAACCGCCGCGTGTACAAAATCACCCAGGCCGGTCTCGACGCCGTGAAGCGCTGGGCCGACGAGGCCCCGGTGGACCCGCCGTCGTTGAAGCACGGGCCGCTGCTGCGCGTGACCTTCGGCCACCTCACCGACCCGGCGCGCCTGAAGGAGATTCTGCAGGAACATGTGGCTTACGCCGACGAGATGCAGCGGCAAGCGGCCAAGGACGCCAAGTGGTCCGGCGTCGAACCCTCGTGGGCATATGCGCACGTCGCATTGCGTTGGGCCGAAAGGTATTACGCGTCCGAACGCGAACTTGCACTGAAGATGCTCAAGGAACTCGACGAAGCGGAGGCGACATTCGCCGACGCCGGGATCGAACGCGGCAGCAGGATTCCTTGGCCGACCCCCGAATACTGGTACGAGATCGAGAAGAAGGCCGAAGCCGACGACTGACTACCCTGCTGCGTCCGCCGCGGCGATGTACCCGTAAACGAGACCCTGAGCGATCGTCGCGCCCGCTCCCGGGTAGGTGGAGCCGAAGGCGTTGGCCGCGGTGTTACCGATCGCGTACAGACCGTCGATGACGGTGCCGCCCTCGCGTAACACGCGAGCACGGTCGTCGGCGCGCAGGCCGCCGCATGTGCCGAGGTCGCTGAGCACCATCTTGACGGCATAGAACGGCGCGCAGTCGAGCGCCCGCAGATTCGGGTTCGGGGTGACCGTCGGGTCGCCGTAGTAGCGGTCATAGGCGCTGGCGCCGCGGCGGAAGTCCGAATCGATTCCGGCGCTGGCATTTTCGTTGAACCTCTGCATCGTCGCCGAGAAGGCCGCCTGGTTCAGTCCCATCTTCGTCGCCAGTTCTGCCAATGTCCCGGCCCGGTGGGCGATGCCGGCGTCGTACCACAGCTTGGGGATCGCCATGCGGGGGAACAGGTCGGCGGCGAACACATAGCTGTTGCGGTACTTCTGGTCGAAGACGATCCACATCGACTCGACCGGATTGCCCGCGCGCTCCCGCTCCAGAACGCATTGACCGAACGACATGTAGTCGGTCGCTTCGTTGACGAAGCGGTTGCCGGTTTGGTCGACGATGATCGACCCGGGCAGCGACCGCTCGGCCAGCATGACTTTCGGGTCGGCGCCTGGCGTCGCGGCGACCGCCGGAAACCACCAGGACTGGTCCATCATGTCGATCGCCGCCCCGAGCTCCTGGGCGATCGTGATCGCGTCGCCGGTGTTGGTCCGCGCGCCGAGACTTGCGTGCTCGGCGAGCCTTTCGGACTGGAACTTCCACCGCATGTCCATGCTGTGGTCGAACCCTCCGGCCGCGAGCACGACCCCGCGCCGCGCCGTCACGGTGACATCCCTCCCGCATTGGCTGAGCACCGCGCCGGTCACCCGGTCACCGTCGGCGACGAGACCTCGCAGCGTGGTATCCGTCCAGATCGGGATTCCGGCCCGCAGCACACCGGCGAACAAACCGGCGGCCAGCGCTTGGCCGCCCGCGACGTATCGGCGTCCGAGCAGCAGCCCGCCCGCGCCTTGGCCGAGCCGTTTGGCGACCAGCGGCAAGCCTTTCCGAGGAACCCGTGACATCAGGTTCAGCCACCGGTAGTCCGCACCCGTCGTCGGCATCGGGATCTTGACTTCCATCACGCCGGGCCGCAGCCGGGGCAGATACCGTCCCAGTACCGCCGAATCGAGCGGCCGGCATTCACATGTGCGGCCAACCGCGCTGCCGCCCACTGCTTCCGGGTGGTAGTCGGAGTAGTCCTTGGCCCAGAACAGGCGCATCGGCGTGGTGCGGCGCAGCAGAGCGACGGTCGCGCCGACGTTGGCCACGAAGGCGGTTGACCGCGCCGCCGGTGCAGTCCCGTCGACTACCGCGTCCAGATAGGTCGTCGCGCGCTGTGCGCTGTCGGTGCCTCCGCCTTCGGCGATGACGCGGCTCGCCGGCAACCAGAGCGCACCGCCGGAGCGGGCGGTCGAACCGCCGACGTACGAGGACTTCTCGACGATCAGTACCGACAATCCTCGTTCGCGACCGGCCAGGGCCGCCGCCATGCCGGTGCCGGATCCGACGACGAGCAGATCGACGGTGGTGTCGCCGACGGGCAAGCCGTCCGGGATGGTCGCTCCGTGTGCGCTGCTCACCTCGCCAAACCTAGATGGCTCGAGCACCAGGCGAAACCGGCCTCCTGATGAGCGGAACAGATCCGTGAACACAGGCTTGATCAGCTGCTAGAACAGCGGTATGACGTTGGAATCCGATATCGAGGTCCGCCAGATCGAGGCCGATGCGGCGCCGACGAGATTCGCCCGGGGATGGCACTGCCTCGGCCTCCTTCGCGACTTCGGAGACGGCAAACCCCATGGCGTGCAGGCCTTCGGCAAGAAGCTGGTCGTCTTTCGCGGCGGCAACGGTCAGATCAATGTCCTCGACGGCTACTGCCGGCACATGGGCGGAGACCTGTCCCAGGGTGAGGTGAAGGGCGACGAGATCGCATGCCCCTTCCACGACTGGCGCTGGGGCGGCGACGGGCGATGCAAGAAGGTCCCGTACAGCAAGCGGGTACCCAGGCTGGCGCGAACGGCCACGTGGACCACTCTCGAGCAGGACGGCATGCTGTTCGTCTGGAACGATCCGGAAGGCAACCCGCCTCCGCCGGAGGTCACCATCCCTCGCATCGAGGGCGCCACCAGCGACGACTGGACGGACTGGCACTGGTACACCACGGTGGTCAACACCAACTGCCGCGAGATCATCGACAACGTCGTGGACATGGCGCACTTCTTCTACATCCACGGCTCGTTGCCGACGCACTTCAAGAACATCTTCGAGGGTCACGTGGCGACCCAGTACATGAACAGTGCCGGCCGACCGGACATCGGTGAGCCGGGCGAGACGCAGATGCTCGGAACGACCTCAGCGGCTTCGTATTTCGGCCCGTCGTTCATGATCGACGACCTGACCTACCACTACACCGACGTCGACCATAAGACGGTGCTGATCAACTGCCACTATCCGATAGACCAGCACTCGTTCGTGCTGCAGTACGGAATCATCGTCAAGAAGTCGGAGACGCTTCCCGAGGAGCTGGCGCTGCAGACGGCCATCGGGCTGGGCGACTTCGTCAAGATGGGTTTCGAGCAGGACGTCGCCATTTGGAAGAACAAGGCGCGCATCGACAACCCGCTGTTGTGCGAAGAAGACGGCCCCGTCTATCAACTCCGCCGGTGGTACGAACAGTTCTACGTCGACATCGCCGACGTGATGCCGGACATGGTGGACCGCTTCGAGTACGAGGTCGACACGACCCGTCCGCGCGAGGAGTGGATGAAGGTGGTCGAGGCGAACCTGGCTGCCAAGTCATCGCTGACGAGTGCGGGATGACCGTCCGCCCGGACAACCGGCTCGACGACGTGCCGATGGTGCCGGTCATCTGCGGTGCCTGTGGCGCGGAAGTGTTGGCGCGCAAGAGTTCCTGGGAGCAGACCACCGTGCAGTGGAACGCCGCGGCGGTGAACGCGTGTCCGCAGCGGCGTGCCGCCGAAGAGCTGGCGGCGCACGGCCGGCCGCCGGTCTTCCTTTCGTGCTCGAAGTTGGTCGAATCCATCTTCGACGCCGTGCGCACAGGCCGGTTGGGAATCGTCGACGAAGAAGAACCGGTGTCAGTTCCCGAATACGGAACCGACTGAGGCACCCCTTCCCGCGTCAGGCGAATTGGAAGGCCGACACCGGAGCCTCCGCCGGATACTCGGTGGGCCCGCCCAGGTCGTAGACCGCATTCAGCGCACCGATGAACGCCGCATCATGCAGCGGCTCGCTCGGCACGTCGAGCTTGATCCCCTTCTTGTGGACGTCGTCGACGAGCATGTCGATGGCCTTGTCGATGGTCAGGTCGTCGCTTCCGTCCATGTTCTTCTTGAGCTCGTCGTAGTCGGCGAACACCTCGGCCGACCAGTGCACCAGGAAGCGCAGCTCGTCGGTGTGGTGACGGGCGATGACGTCCTCGCCGTTCTTGAGCAACCACCAATCGCGGTCGGCCGGATCGCCGGTGAAGACGGTGTCGAACGCCAGACCCGCCGGCGTCTGAAACTCGAGCGGCCCGTTGGCCTCGCCGCGGTGCACCATCATCTCGTTCTGGACCACCACGCCGCGGTTGTAGACCGGCGGGAGCAGGCGTTGTGGCGACTTGAGCGGACCGTCGGGCCAGTAGGTGAAACCGCTGGACTCGTCCAACGAGAACCAGGTGATCACCTGGGCCATCTTGATCAGGTAGTCCTGGAACAGGCCGGACTTGCCCATCACGCTGGTCAGCCACGTCGGTGCGTTCTCGTGGCGCACGCCGCGGAAGCTGGGGGAGTCGAGGTGGCCGGGATCGCGGTTGGCGCACGGCCCGTTGATGTTGAACAGCATCAGTTCCGGCTTCGCATACTCGGCGTTCCAGTAGCTCTTGGCGTAGTTGAGGAACCTCTCGTTGTAGAAGCAGTCGTGCAGTTCGGGATACAACACTGTGCCGTAGCTGGCCAGATAACCGCGGAACGTCGCGGTCAGAAAAAGGTCCATCGAGGGGGTGAACCCCTCGGGGAACATTCCGCTCATGGTGGCCATCAGCTCTTCGGGAGAGGCGAAGTGCTGGGCGATGATCAGGCGCCAAGGCCCCCGGGTGCGGACCACGTCGAGTAGGCGCTCATGTTGGTCGTCGCTGTAGATGTTGTCGATCTGCCGGGGCGGAGAGGCCGGCCGAAGGACATCGGAAAGCTGCGTGCGCTGCTGTTCGGTGAGCATGGCTCGATTGTGGTGCGGCCGCTGAGTATTGGATCGCCACTTGTCCGGTGATCGGGACACCCGTTTCTCATGTCAGAACGGGAGTGGGTTGGCGAACTTGGCCCGCAGCAACGCGCCGATTTCGGCCACTGCCAAACGACCGCGGGCGGTGGCCTCCGAGCGCATCAGAAAGCCGTGGTACGCACCGGGATACCGCGTGAGAGTCGTCTGCACACCGGCGTCCTGCAACCGTTGCGCGTAGCGCTCGCCCCAGTCGCGGATCGGATCGGCGGCCGCGGTCACCACGATCGCCTGCGGCAGCCCCGACAGGTCGGCCACGCCTGCGGGTACTGCATACGGGTGATCCGGGCCGACGGCCAACTCGTGCATGTACTCGATGTCGTCGAGCGACAACATCGGGGCGTCGGGCATCGCGGTGACCGAGGGCACCGTCAGGTTCCTGTCGAGCCCCGGATACATCAGCACCTGGGCGAACAATCCAGGTCCGCCGCGGTCCCGGGCGGCCAGGGCGACAGCCGCGGCGAGCGTGCCGCCCGCACTGTCGCCGGCCACCGCCAATCTCCCCGTGTCGACGTCGATTTCGTCGGCGTGCGCGGCGACCCAGGCCGTCGCGGCGTATGCGTCGTCGAACTGGGCCGGGGGAGGAGCCTCCGGGGCGAGGCGGTAGTCGACGGACACCACGGTCGCATCCGAATAGTGCGCCAGGTTGCGCGCCAGCGGTTCAAACGAGTGATTCGAGCCGAGCACCATGCCGCCGCCGTGGAAGTAGACCACCACCGGCGAGACTGCAGTCAGCGAGGGCCGGTAGATCCGCAGCGGGATATCGCCGCCAGGACCGGCGATGAGCCGGTCTTCCACCTGAGCCATCTCATGCATCGGCGGTAGTGGGGCGGACTCCAGTGCGTTGCGGACGGCGGTGACCCCGCGTTCGCGCATCGAAGGCACCACGCCGAGTTCGGCGACGCGGGCAGCGGCATCGGGATCCAATTGCGGCACAATGCTGTTCGAGACCATCACTCGTCCGCCGGATCGAATCGGCGCTTCGTGCGCAGCGCCGGTGGCCGGCGGTGGACCAGCGTGTCGGCGCGCTCCGCCATTGCGTTGCCGACATACTCGGGCTGGGTGAGCAGATAGAACTCACCGGCGCTTGCCTGCTCGAAGACCACTCGCGCCGCTTCGATCGGATCCATCGCTTCGGTCTTGATGTCCAGCATCGCCGAGCGCTGCGCTTCGGCCGCCGCGACGTCACCGCCGTCGACCCCGCCGGCCGACTCGAAAATGTTCGACTTGACTGCTCCGGGAAGCACCGCTTGAACGTGGATCCGGTCGGCGTGCCCGGCGAATTCGACCTCCAGCCGCAGACACTCCGTCAGCGCCAGCACAGCGTGCTTGCTCATGATGTACGGCGCCTGCAGCGGGACGGCGACGACGCCGCCGATCGATGACAGGTTCCACACCCACGAGGGTGTTGTGGCGGCCAGCATGTGCGGCAGGAACGCGCGCACGCCGTAGAACACGCCGCTGACGTTGATCGCCACCAGCCGGTCCCAGTTGGCGACGGGGGTGTCCCACAAATACCCGAACTGTTCGACGCCGGCGTTGTTGACCAACAACCGCACCGGCCCTATCTCGGAATAGACTTGAGCAGCAAGCGTTTCCATGGCAGCCGCGTCCCGCACGTCACACACCACGTCGACCGCGCCCGGCAGTTCGCCGCGTAGGTCTGCGATGGCTGTGGCGTCAACGTCGACCAGCACTACGGTCATGCCGAGAGCGGCGGCATAACGTGCGAGGCCGGCGCCGATCCCGTTACCGGCGCCGGTGATGACCGCTACGCCGCCGGAGAAAATCTCGCGCGCGGACACCGAACTAGCTGCCGGCTGCCGCGGTCCCGGCAGCGAGTTCAGACAACAGCACCGAATTGGTGGTGTCCAGAACCATCTCCATCTCGGTGAACTGGAGTCCGTTCGCCCCACGGCGCACGGCGACGTTGGCGATACCGCTGGATACCGCGAACGGAACGAAGTTCGCGATCTGGTTGACGAAGATGTAGAAGCGAGCGCGGGTCACGTCGCCGTCACTGCCGGTGCGGTGCAGGTTGGTCGCATGGTGGCGCAGCGGGTACGGGCTCTGCTTGCGGTGCTCGGCGAGCCACTCCATCACGGCTTCGCGGCCGTGCAGTTCGGGTGACATCAGCTCCTCGAAAGGGCTTGCGCCCGAGTCGCTGCGGGTGATGAAGCGCATGTTCTCGGCCTTGGCCGCCGCCATCTCGTCGTAGTCGGCCTCGTCGTAGGCGTACCAGTAGCCGGCGATGAATTCCTGCAGTTCGGACAGCGTGATCTCATTGCTCATGGGAGGGAAGTCAACCGCGACACGGGCCGGGCGACACTTGAAGTGCCCGGTCAGCGGAACGTCGGCGCGGTTGTGTCTTGAGTCAAGAAGTTGGCAGGTTTTTGGTGTCGAGGTAGGCCTGTTTGGGGGTGCGGTCGGCCAGTGCTTGGTGGGGTCGAATGGTGTTGTAGATGATGCGGAATCGGTGGGTTTCCATGTCGAGGGCGTCGCCGTCGCCGATGTAGCCGCGGAAGAGATGCTCATATTTCAGGGTTTCGAAGAATCGCTCGATAACGCCGTTGGTTTGCGGTGATTTGATGCGTGTGCGGATGTGGCGCAGTAGCGGATCATGGCCGGTGAATAGGGTGCGGAAGTCTTTTCCGCGGTAGCAGGGACCGTTGTCGGAGACGATGGCTATCGGAGCCGGTGCGCGGCCGATGACGTTGTCTTCGGCGTCGAGAACGTCCATTTCTCCGCGGTCGAGTCTGAGGTCGGCCAGATTTAGGACGCGGGTGGCTTCCTCGACGGCCAGCCGTACGCAGCCCACGGCGTCGCGGCCGCGGCTGGTGGGTGTGACTGTGACGGCTAGGCAGTATTTGGTGACGTAGTCGATGACCGCGCTGATCCTCCATATTCCGCCGTGGGCGGTTTCGAACTCTGAGAAGTCGGTCTGCCACACTCTGTTACGTTGGGTCGGCGGATCGTGAAAGACGCGTCGACGCAACGCCGCCCATGACTTTCGGTCGGCTCGGAACCCTTGCGGCAGCAGCAGTCCGCGGCGCCGCAATGCACGTTGTACCGACGAATTGGTCACCTCGTGCCCATCGGCGCGCATCAAGGCCGCGATCTTGCGGTAACCCCAGGCTGGCCATTGTTCGGCATATTTGACCGCCAAGTCTTCGATGCGGTCCACAACCGGAGCTGGCCATGGTCCCTTCGGCGGATCGCCAGCTCGTATCCGAGCCAGCCGGCGCCGGTAGGTCCGCTCCGGGATACCCGCTAGACAGGCGAACCTCGAAACCGGCAGACCCGCCGCCTCTCTCAGGATTTCGAGGTCTTGGAAGGGACCTGGTCGGCCAATGCAGCGCCGCGTTGCCAGATCCGCAGCTGCACAGTCGCTTCGGCCAGCGCGAGTTTGAGCTGCTCGTTCTCCAGTTGTAGCCGCCGCTGCTCGGGGCTGCCCTTCGCACCCGCAGGGCCGCTGGGTACTTCCTGTAGCCGCTCCGACCCGGCTTCAAGGAACTGGTGCTTCCATTTGGTCACCTGAGTAGAGGCCACCCCGCACCGCCGAGCAGCCTCGGCGCCGGTCATCTCACCGGCCAACACCGCCAGAACCAGCCGAGTCTTCTCCTCGGCCGGGATTTTCGTTCGTCGTGATCGGACCATGACTTACTCAACCTCCTAGACGGCCCCGCTGTGAATAGCGCGACCCTGACAGAAAGTTTGAGTCAGTGGAGTTGTCAGTGGTCGCACGTATGTTCGAATTATGAGTGCGGGAGCGGTGCAGGCAGCGGTTGCCGCGCTGCGCGCCGCCTATGACGAGCTGGCCGGGTTGCCCGTCGATGCGCTCACCGGGTCTGAGCTGGTTGGTGTGCTTGACGAGCTTGAAACTGTTTCGTGCCGGTTGCCGGCGCAGAGTCATCGCTTGTTGGCGCGTTTGCAGGCCGAGACCACGAGCGCGGCGATGGGCGCCAAGTCGTGGCGCGACGTGCTGGCGATCCGG
>NZ_LZKP01000144.1 GCF_001672895.1 Mycobacterium sp. E740 | reverse complement strand
AAGCAGATCGACCGCGTGCAGCGCAAACACGGCCTGACGCCCATCTAATCGCCTTAGGCGTGAGTGTGCGTGTTTGCACACGACACGCCGCGCATTTTCAGCACTTCGCGCACGCTCGTGCCGCCGCGACCGTGCTCAGATCGATGGAAGCCCGAGCCAGTCGTCGATCATGAACGCGTCACCGCGAGCGACGACCGTCGCGCCGCCATGGCCCGGATAGTGGGCCGGCACGACGGCGGCCCGTCGCCGCGATGCCTCGGTGAGGATGCGTTTACGTGTCACCGTTGCCGCCTCGAAATCTTCGTCCCAACCGCACGGATCCGCCGGCCGCACAATCTGAATGGGGCAGTGAGTCAGATCGCCGACGAATACCGCGGGCCGCCCGGCGTCCAGCCACACCACCGAAGAGCCCGGAGTGTGGCCTGGCGCCGGGCGAAGCCACAGCGACTCGCTGAGTTGATGGTCGCCGGACCACAGCTCGATCTGCTCATCGACCGGACAAACGCTGTCGGCGAACACCGTTCGTGCATGGAGTTGCGCGGATTGCTCGTCCTCGGTACGCGGCGGAGCGGTCTGTGCAGGACCGTCCGGACCGAAGTGTCGATAGTCGGCCTCGGTCATCAGGTAGCGGGCGTTCGGAAAGGTCGCAACCCAGGAATCGTTGGCGCGCAGTGTGTTCCAGCCGACATGGTCGAAATGCAGGTGGGTGTTGACGACGACATCGACGTCGGCGGGGTCGAATCCCGCCGCACGGAACGACGCCAGGAAGTCGGTCTGCAGATCGGAAAGAACCGCCATCCGCGGGCGCGGCTTGTCGTTGCCCGCACCGGTGTCGATCAAGACGGTCAGCCCGTCGACCTCGATCACCCAGACCTGCAGCGCAATCCGCCATCCGGCTTCCGACCAGTACGTCGGCGAGAATTCGGCGGCGTGGCTCGCCCAGGCTTCGGCCGGTGTCTGGGTGAACACGGATTTCGGTAAGTCGTCGACCTGCCACTCCACCACGCGCGTGAGTGTCGCGGCGCCCAGCCGAATGCGGTCCACGGCTAGAGGCTAGAGGACCGCTGTGCAGCTGAACACAAGCAAGCCGCGACGAGCGTGCGTGAGCCGCTGAAGTTCCGCGGCGTGTCGTGTGCAAACACGCACACTCACGCCTAAGGCGATTAGATGGGCGTCAGGCCGTGTTTGCGCTGCACGCGGTCGATCTGCTTGTCGCGCAGCAGGTTCATCGACCGCCGCAGCAGCAGTCTGGTCTCGTGCGGCTGGATCACCGCATCGATGAAACCGCGCTCGGCGGCGATCCACGGCGTGGCCATGTTGAGGTTGTAACCCTCGATGAAGTCGGCGCGGATCTTCTGTACCTCGGGCGCAGTCGGGTCGGGGAACCGCTTCACCAGCAACTGCGCCGCACCCTCGGCGCCGATCACCGCGATTCGCGCGGTCGGCCACGCGAAGTTCAGGTCAGCGGAGAGCTGCTTGGAACCCATCACCGCGTACGCGCCGCCGTAGGACTTGCGGATCGTGATCGTCACCTTCGGCACGTCGGCCTCGACGACGGCGTTGAGGAAGCGGCCGCCGCGCTTGATGATGCCGCCCTTCTCCTGCTCGACACCCGGCATGAAGCCAGGCGTGTCGACCACGAAAACCAAAGGCAGATTGTAGGAGTCGCAGAACCGGATGAACCGCGCCGCCTTGTCGGAGGCCTCGTTGTCGATCGATCCGGACAGGTGCATCGGCTGGTTGGCGACCACGCCGACCGGACGGCCGTCGACACGGGCGAACGCCGTGATGATCGCCGGCCCCTGCTGCTGCGCCACGTCGAACACGTCGCCATCGTCGAAGATCCGCAGCAGGATCTCGTGCATGTCGTACGCCATGTTGTCGCTGTCCGGCACGATCGTGTCGAGTTCGTAGTCGTGCGGGGTGATTTCGGGTTCCAGCCCCGGGTTGACGATCGGCGGGTCGTCGAAGGTGTTGGCGGGCAAAAAGTCCAGGTAATCGCGGACGTACTGGAACGCCGCGGCCTCGCTCTCCACCACCTGATGGATGTTGCCGTAACGGGCTTGCGCGTCGGCGCCGCCGAGTTCGTCGAGCGACACATCTTCACCGGTGACGTCCTTGATCACGTCGGGGCCGGTGACGAACATGTAGCCCTGGTCGCGCACCGCCACGACGAGATCGGTCTGGATCGGCGAATACACCGCTCCGCCAGCGCATTTGCCGAGGATGATCGAGATCTCCGGCACCAGTCCGCGCAGCAACTCATGACGGCGGCCCAGCTCGGCATACCAGGCCAGCGACGTGACGGCGTCCTGGATGCGCGCGCCGGCCGAGTCGTTGATGCCGATGATCGGGCAGCCGACCATTGCCACCCACTCCATCAGCTTGGCCACCTTGCGGCCGAACATCTCGCCGACCGAGCCCTGGAACACCGTCTGGTCGTGGCTGAACACGCCGACCGGCCTGCCGTTGATCCGCGCGTGGCCGGTCACCACGCCGTCGCCGAACAGCGCGTTGGGATCACCCGGGGTCTTCGCCAGTGCGCCGATCTCCAGGAAGCTGCCCGGGTCCACCAGCTGGTGGATGCGGGCGCGGGCGCTCGGGATCCCCTTCTTCTCGCGCTTGGCGACGGCCTTCTCACCACCGGGCTCCTTGGCCTGCTCGAGCTTCTCGCGGAGCTCGGAGAGAAGTTCTGCGGTGGTTTTGGTGGTCACTTGCTCTCGCTCTCGATCCGGTTGAGCGCCTCGCTCAGATGCGCGCCGACCTTCGCAATGTACGGCTCGTCGATCACCTGGATGTGCTCACCCCCGATGGGCACGACGTCGAGCTCGGAGACGAACTCACCCCAACCGCCGTCGGGCTTGCGGGTGGCGTAACGCGGCTCGAAGTAGATCGCGTCGTCGTGGTAGCGGTCGGCCATGTAGAGCGTGACCTTGCCGTCGTACGGTTTGATCTCGGCCGTGTCGATGGCCCGCTGATCCAGGTACGACGTGCGCTGGTGCTCGATGATGCCGCCCGGGATCTGCACGCCGCTCTGGCTCACCACGTCCAGAACGAACTTCACCTGGCCCTCGTCGTCGAGCTGCTCGAGCTCCTCGTAGGGGATCTCGGGAACCTCGACGTTGAAGGTGCGCTCGGCGAAGCGGGCGTAGCGATCCCAGCGAGCGCGGGTTTCTTCCTGCGTCTGCGGAATCTCCTCGCCCGCGCGGACCGCGTCGATGAGACCGACGAACCGCACATCGGCACCCGCCTGCTTCAGCCCGATCGCGCACGCGTAGGCCAGCACCCCGCCCAGCGACCAGCCGGCCAGCACGAACGGCCGGTCCCCGTTGAGCTCCATCAGCTTCGGCACGTACTCGCGCGCCCGCTCCTCGATCGAGCCCTCGACCCGCTCGATGCCGTACACCGGAGTGTCGGCGGGCAACCGCTTGAGCAGCGGCTCGTAAACCACCGTCGAACCGCCCGCGGCGTGGAAGACGAACACCGGAACCCGGTTCGAACCCTCCTGCGGCGCGCGCAAGGTGCGCACGAAACCGTCGACCTTGCCGCCCTCGAGGTATTCACGCACCGTGGTGGAGAGTTCCTCGATCGTCTTCGCGGCGCGGACCTCGTCGGCGGTGATCGTGCCCTCGTCGACGCGCTCGGTCAGGCGTTCGGCGATCGCGGCCGCGTTCGCCTCGTCGAGCGCGGGCAACTCGTTGAAGATGCCGCCCGGCGACTTGCCGGTGACGATCGCCCACGTCGCGAACGTGACACGTTCGGCGGCGTCGCGCGGCGGCACGTCGGCGCCCAGCGCCTCGGTCACCGCCTCCTGGCTGAGCAATTTCGACGCCGCGGCCATCGTCGACTGCGACGGCCCGGACGGGCCGCTCGGATCAGTGGGTGGCGCCGGGATGCTCGGCCCGCTCGGGTCGGTCGGCGGCGCCGGGATGTCCGTCGCCGTCGCAGTACCGGCACTGGTGAGCGGGGACTCTCCGGAGCGCTCGGCGAGCTTCTGCTCGAGTTCGGCGACGGTCGTGGCGCCGCCCATCAACTCGGCCTGCTCGGCGGCGATCTCCTCGGCGGTCTTCGACTTCTGGTGCTCGGCAAGTTGATCGACCTCGTCACGGTGCTCGACCGCGTACTGGATCAGCTTCTCGACGGCGTAGAGGTTCGCATCGCGCACCGCGGTCAGCTGGATCGGCGGCAGGTCGAAGTCGTACTCGACGCGGTTCTTGATCCGCACTGCCATCAGCGAATCCAGGCCTAGCTCGATCAGCGGCACCTCCCACGGGAGGTCTTCGGGCTCGTAACCCATTGCGCCGCCGACGATCGCGCCGAGGCGCTGCCCGATGGTCTCCCCCGTGTCGGGCGACCATTTGGCGAAACCAGCGGCGAGACCCGCACCTGCGGTCAGGTTGTCCTGCAGGATTTCCGCGTCATCATCGGGTTCGTCGACCGGCGCAGCAGACACCTGTTGCGCCACACCCGTTCCGGCTCCGACCGCCACCGGCAGCGCGCCGGCCGCGCCGTTGCGGCTCACCACCGCGTCGTACACCAGCGTGAACGACTCGTCGATGCGCGCGTGCACCTGCACACTGGCCCCGCCGGGGTGACGGGTCAGCGTCGTCACCAGCCGCGCGCCCTCGCCCGGTACCGCGCGTTGTTCGGAAGCGACCAGCTTGGCATCCGGAAGCACCTGTGCCGCAGCGGCTTTCACCAACGCGGCGAGATCCGGCTCGCCCTTCGGCGCGAACTCCCAGACGTGCCTGCCGTCGGGAGTGGCGACGTGGTTGCCCGGCATCATCACCGAGCTGTCGCCGGTGAAGCGCGCCTCGAGCCAGTGCGGCTTGCGCCGGAACCGGGTGGGCGGGATGTTCGCGAAGTCCAGCGCCCCGGCCAGTCCCTTGCTGCGACGCGGGAACAGCGTGCGGAAGTCGAGGTCGTGGCCGTACACGAACAGCTGCGCCATCGCGACGGTCATCGAGTCGACCTCGTCCTGCTTGCGCGCCAGCGTCGCGATCAGCTGCGCGTCGTGCAGGCCCGCTGACGCGGTGGTGAGCCCAACCTGCATCAGCGCGACGGGATTCGGAGCCAGCTCCAGGAATGTGGTGTGCCCGTTGTCGACGGCGTTGCGGATGCCGTGGGTGAAGTAGACGCTGTGCCGCAGCCCCTTCTTCCAGTAGTCGACGTCGTGGATCGTCTCGCCGGGCCGGATGTAGCGGCCTTCGTGCACCGTCGAGAAATAGCCGATGGTGATCGGATGCGCCTCGATGCCGACCAGTTCCGCGGCGAGTTCGCCGAGCAGCGGGTCCATCTGCGAGGTGTGGCTGGCGCCCTTGGTCTGCATCTTGCGGGCGAACTTGCCCTCCTGCTCGCAGCGCTCGATGATCGCGTCGACCTGGTCGGGCGGGCCGCCGATCACGGTCTGTGTCGGCGCGGCGTACACGCACACCTCGAGGTCCTTGAAGTCGGCGAACACCGTGTCGATCTCGTCCGCCGAATACTCGACCAGCGCCATCAACCGAATCCATTCACCGAACAGCATCGCTTCGCCCTCGCCCATGAGGTGCGCCCGCGAACAGATGGCCCGCGTCGCGTCCTCTAGCGACAGACCACCGGCGAAGTAGGCGGCGGCCGCCTCACCGAGCGACTGTCCCACCACCGCAGCCGGTTTCGCGCCGTGATGCTTGAGCAGCTCACCGAGCGCGATCTGCAGCGCGAAGATCACCGTCTGCACGACCTCGATGGGGTACTCGCAGGTCTCGTTGGTGTAGTCGATCGCGTCGTCGAGGATCAGCTCGAGGATCGAGTAGCCACGTTCATCCTGGATCAGGGCGTCGACCTTGTTGATCCACTCGGCGAAGACCTCGTCGCGCAGGTAGAGGTTCTTGCCCATCTTGCGGTGCTGCGCACCGAATCCGGCCAGCACCCATACCGGCCCGTTGGTGACCGGCCCGTCCGCGCTGTGCACGCTGGGATGCTGCTTACCCTCGGCGACCGCACGCAGGCCCTTGATCGCCTCGTCGTGGTCGCGGGCCAGCACCACCGCTCGGGAGCGGCCGTGATTACGCCGGGACAACGCTCGCCCGATCGACTCGAGCGAGGACGCGCGGCCTTCGGGGCTGTCGATCCAGTCGGCCAGCTCGGCGGCGGCAGCCTTCTTGCGCGACGTCAGGAAGCCCGAAATCGCGAGCGGGACAAGCGGTGTCGGCTGCTCTCCGGACTCCAGTTCAGCGCGGGCGAGCTCCAGCAGCCGCTTGGCTTCGTCGGTGATGCCGGGCAGTTCCGGCTCCTCGTCGAGCGCAGCAGCCGGCCGGTCCAGCCCGTCGTCGTCGTCATCGTCAACGAACTCGCCGTACTCGTCCATCCGCACGCCGCCGATGTAGACCGCGTTGGCTTCCGACGGCGCAGCGGTGGCCTCCGGCTCCGGCTCGGGTTCCGGCTCGACGAGGTCGGTCGGCAACACCTCGCGCAGCACGAGGTGCGCATTGGCGCCGCCGAAACCGAAACCGGACACACCGGCAATCGCATGTCCGCTGTAGCGCGGCCAGTCGGTGACGGTGTCCGCGACCTTGAGGCGCACCCCGTCGAAGTCGATGTAGGGGTTGGGGCCCGTGTAGTTGATCGACGGCGGGATCTTGTCGTTGCGCAGCGCCAGTGTCATCTTCGCCAGGCTCGCCGCGCCCGCAGCCGACTCCAGATGTCCCACATTGGATTTGATCGCGCCCAGCAGCGCCGGCTTGTCGGTTGGACGCCCCCTGCCGACGACCCGGCCGAGCGCGTCGGCCTCGATCGGGTCGCCGAGGATAGTGCCCGTGCCGTGTGCCTCGACGTAGTCCACGACGCGCGGGTTGATACCGGCGTCCTTGTACGCCTTGCGCAGCACCTCGGCCTGCGCGTCCGGGTTCGGCGCGAGCAGGCCGTTGGACCGCCCGTCGTGGTTGACCGCGCTGCCCGCGATGACGGCGAGGATCTCGTCGCCGTCGCGCCTGGCGTCGGCCACCCGCTTGAGCACGAGCATGCCGCCGCCTTCGGAGCGCGCGTAGCCGTCGGCGTCCTGCGAGAACGACTTGATCCGGCCGTCCGGTGCCAGCACGCCGCCGACCTCGTCGAAACCGACCGTCACCAGCGGGGTGATCAGTGCGTTGACCCCGCCGACGAGCACGACGTCGGCCTCACCGGAGCGCAGCGCCTGCACGCCCTGGTGCGCGGCGACCAGCGAGGACGAGCACGCGGTGTCCACGGCCACCGACGGCCCGCGGAAGTCGTAGAAGTACGACACCCGGTTGGCGATGATCGAGCTCGCCGTACCGGTGATCGCGTACGGATGCGCGATCGACGGATCCGACATCGCCAGGAAGCTGTAGTCGTTGAGCGAGCTGCCGATGTAGACGCCGACGTTGGTGCCGCGCAGGCTCGACGCCGGGATGCGGGCGTTCTCCAGCGCCTCCCAGGTCAGCTCGAGCGCCATCCGCTGCTGCGGATCGATGTTGTCGGCCTCCATCTTCGACAGCGCGAAGAACTCGGCGTCGAAGCCCTTGATGTCGGACAGGTAGCCGCCGCGGGTGCGGGCCTTCTCGACGCGCTCGGCGATGCGCGGCTCACCGAGGAACTCCTCCCAGCGACCCTCGGGCAGGTCGCTGATCGCGTCGCGGCCCTCGAGCAGCGCGCGCCACGTCTCGTCGGGGGTGTTCATGTCGCCGGGGAAGCGGGTGGCCAGGCCGACGATCGCGATGTCGCGCGACGCCGTGTCGTCGCGGCTCCAGTCCTCGTCGTCGTCATCGTGCTCGAGTTCCGGCTCGCCCTCGATGATCACCGTCGCCAGCGACTCGATCGTGGGATGGCGGAACGCCACGGTGGCGGTCAGCGTGACACCCGTGAGGTCCTCGATGTCGCTGGCCATCGCGACGGCGTCACGCGACGACAGGCCCAGTTCGACCATCGGCGCGGACTCGCTGATCGAGTCCGGCGACTGCCCGGTGGCGTTGCCGATCCAGTTGCGCAGCCACTCGCGCATCTCGTTGACCGACATGTCCGTCTTGGGCGCTGTCAGCGGCTTTTCCGGCGCCAACTGGATCTCGTCGCCGGTGAGTTGCGAATCGTCTTGTGTGTCAGCCATTTCCGTCTGTCTCATCGGGGAACGCGTTGGCGATCTTCCCGCTCCGCAGACTGCCGTCCAGGTATGCCGAGCGGCACGCACGGCGGCCGATCTTGCCGCTCGAGGTGCGGGGGATCGCGCCCGCGGGGGTCAGCAGCACGTCACGCACGGTGACGCCGTGGCGCACCGCGATGGCGGCGCGGATGTCGTCGGCGATCGGGCCCATGTCGAGCTTGTGCGCACCGGGGGCACGCTCGCCGACGATCACCAGCTGCTCGGAGGTGTCGGATGGATCGCGCTTGAGTCCGGAGTGGGCGTTCTCGAACACCTCGTCCGGCAGCTGGTTGGCGGGCACTGAGAACGCCGCGACGAACCCGGTGCGCAGCGCCTTGGTCGCCTCCTGCGCGGAGTACTCCAGGTCCTGCGGGTAGTGGTTGCGGCCGTCGATGATGACCAGGTCCTTGACGCGGCCGGTGATGTAGAGCTCACCGTCGTGGTAGGCGCCCAGGTCGCCGGTGCGCACCCAGGTCGCGTCGTCCTCGGCACCCTGCGCGTGCGACGGATCGGTCCGTGACTTCAGGATGTTGTGAAACGTCGCCGCCGTCTCGTCCTTCTTGCCCCAGTAGCCGGTGCCCATGTTCTGGCCGCTGATCCAGATCTCGCCGATCTGTCCGTCGGGCAGTTCGGTGGCCGTCTCATGGTCGACGATGACGGCCCACTCCGCGACGCCGATCTTGCCGGCACCGGCCTGCGGCACCGCCTTCGGCGAGTCGTCGGGCACCGGCACGAACCGGCCGGCGTTCAACTCGTCGCGGTCCACCGACGTGATCCGGGGTTCGGCCTCCATCGGGGTGGTCGACACGAACAGCGTCGCCTCGGCCAGGCCGTAGGACGGTTTGATCGCCTGCGGCTTGAAGCCGAACGGGCCGAACGCCTCGTTGAACCGGTGCACGGTGGCGGCCGAGATCGGCTCGCTGCCGTTGAGCACGGCCTTGACGTTGGACAGATCGATCGGCGCCTCATCCTCTTTGGGCACCCCGCGCGCCGCCGCGTGGTCGAACGCGAAGTTGGGGGCCACCGAGATCGTCCCGCCGGTGTCGCCTTCCTTGCGGGCGAGCTCGCGGATCCATCGGCCGGGGCGGCGCACGAAAGCGGCCGGGGTCATGAACGTCACGTAGTGACCGATCATCGGGGACAGCAGCACCGTGATCAGTCCCATGTCGTGGAAGAACGGCAGCCACGAAACGCCGCGGTCGCCTTCCTCACCCTCGAGCGCCTCGATCACCTGGACCACGTTGGTGGCGAGGTTCAGATGGGTGATCTGCACGCCGGTCGGGATACGCGTCGAGCCGGAGGTGTACTGCAGGTACGCGATGGTGTCGGGTTGCACGTCGACCGGCTCCCAGGTGGCACCGACTTCGTTGGGCACCGCGTCGACGGCGATGACGCGCGGACGCTGGTTGGCGGGGCGGGTGCGGAAGAACTTGCGTACGCCCTCGGCGGCGTCGGTGGTGGTCAGGATGGCCGACGGGTGACAGTCGTCGAGCACGGCGTGCAGGCGGCCGACGTGGCCGGGCTCGTTGGGATCGAACAGCGGCACCGCGATGCGGCCGGAGTACAGCGTGCCGAAGAACGCGACGAGGTAGTCGAGGTTCTGGGGGCACAGGATCGCGACTCGGTCGCCGGGTTGGGTGACCTGCTGCAGGCGGGCTCCGACGGCCCGGTTGCGGGCGCCGAAATCGGCCCAGTGCAGGTCACGTTCGACGCCGTCGCGCTCGGTGGAGAAGTCGATGAACCGGTAGGCGAGTTTGTCTCCACGCACCTTCGCCCATCGTTCGACGTGTTTGACCAGGCTCCCGTTGTCGGGAAACTTGATCAGTCCGTCCTTGATGAACGGGTTATGGAACCCCATCGCACTCTCCTGTCAGCGGCACCCGCTGCTCGATGCCGGCCAGCTAATCGCTTAACTGCTCTTAGTTTTTTCTTAATGTTAGGTGACCGCTTGTCGCAGTCCAAATCAGGTCTGATAACAGGTCAGCCATGTTTCGGGTGCGGTGCGTTATCGATCAATCCCTGCGCCCAACCCAGTGTCCACTGAGTGGCTGAAGCGCCGTCGAGATTCCAGAACTGCGTCGTCGCATACATCGCGTGAATCGGTTGTCCCGCACCGCCGAGCAGGATGTCGATGGTCTTCGGCAGGTTCATGATGTTGAACGCCTCCGACGGCGCCGAGCAGATCAGGTCACCCGGAGCGCAGATCTCGTTGACGCGGTCGTTGAGCATGCCGAACCCGCCGGGGCGCGGCCCCGTCATCGCCAGCCCCATCCCGTCGAGCATCGGCACGTCGCGCAGGGTGATCTCGGCGCCCTGTCCCGGTGGGTTCGGGCCGACGTCCCGGCCGACTCCGGTCTGCCGGCGCCCGTCGGCGATCAACGTCACACCGAGCACCAGGTCCTCGTCGACGGGTCCGCGGCCGTTGCCGATGTCGCTGGCGATGTCTCCCGCGATCACCGCGCCCTGCGAGAAGCCGACCAGCACATAGGAGGTCAGCGGGCAGCGGTTGTTCATGTCCGTCATCGCCTTGACGGCCGCCCGCGTGCCCTCGGCGCGGCTCTCGTTGTAGTTCATCTGTCCGTCCTGGGAGAACGGATTGTGGAACTGCGCGGTGTAGGGGACGGTGAACACCTCGACCCGATCGTTGCCGAACTGCCCGCGGACCGGATTGGTGACGTTGAGCAGCAACGCGATCGGAAACTGGGTCGGGTTGAACGGATCGAGTTGCGGCGAGGACTCCCACGTGCCGGGGATCGAGACCAGCTGCACGTCCGGACAGCTGGCGTCCTGGAACTCCGGCCGCGGCTTCTTGCTCGGGCTGACAGCGGTCGGGGGGACCGCCGAGGGTGGGATGGCGTTCGGCGACCCGTCGGGTTTACGCAGGAGCACGACGATGACTCCGACGAGGAGCACCACCACGAGGGCCACCGCGCCGGCTGCGACGAGCGCGAGGATGCGATGGCGTTTCCGCCGGTTGGTCTTGGCCATGTATCGGTTGGGCTCCTGCTAGCAGAGTCGTTCGGTTGCGATGCGAATGTAGTCGGAGGTGTCGGCGTTGACGTCGACGGACGACGCGGCCACCCCCGACATCTGCTCGACCCGGTCGTGGGTGTCACTGCGCACCATCGGCAGGACGGAGTCCCACACCTCCTGGTCGCTGTGTCTGGCGGCGCGGGCCTGGCACACGTACGAGCCGATGCTCAAGGCCAGCAGGTCGCTGGACGGTTTGACCCCCTCGGCGGCCAGCCCGTCGAGGTACGCGCGCTGACGGTCGGTGACGACCAGCGCGTGGGACTGGCCATCCGCCGGCGCCGGGCCCGGCTGAGCCTGGGCCGAGCCGTGCGGGGCGGGCGCCGACTCCGTCGTCGGCATCCCCATGGTCGCCATCACGGCGTTGCCCGAGCATCCGGTCAGCAACGCGGTCGCCGAAGCGATCAGCAGCGGCCCAGCCGCGGCGGTCCGTACCGAGCGTTGCACTCCTCCAAGGTACCGGCTGACCGCGGGGGCTCCGGTGCACGACGGCGCTCTCGCGGCTACTGGATCGTCGCCGCCAGTTCCCCGCTCATCGCGGCGAGCTGACCGCTCCACGAACCCCAGTCATGGGTGCCGCTCGGCGGGAAGTCGAAGTGGCCGTTGTGGCCGCCGACGGAGCGATAGTGCTGGTAGAACTCACGATTGGTGCCCTGGGCGATATCGCAGTAGCCGATCATCGCGGCGGGGTCGGTGCACCCGCCGGCCGGGGCGCTCCACACCCACAACCGGGTGTTGTTGTCCGACAGCAACTGCACATGGACGTTCGGCGAATGCCACTTCCACCGGCCCAGCTGTGGCAGGCCCCACATGTTGCGGGTCTCCACGCCGCCGAACTGGGCGAGTCCGGCGGTGATGGCTCCGTCGACGCCGGTGCGCTCGGGGGTCAGAAAGCCCGACAGCGAGCCCGCGAAACGGTAGCGGTCGGGGTGGAAGGTGGCCATCGCCATCGCGCCATAGCCGCCCTGCGCCGCGCCGACGATGCCGTGCCCCGTCGGCGCGAGGCCCTTGTTCGCGGCCAGCCAGTTCGGCAGCTCGTCGGCCAGGAAGGTCTCCCACTGCCGGCTGCCGTCGAGTTCCCAGTTGGTGTACATGCTCCACGCGCCGCCCGCGGGCGCAGCCACCGAGATGCCCTTGCCTGCCAACGTGTTCATCGCGTTGCCCGCGGTCACCCAGTTGCTCACGTCGGGGGCGGCGTTGAACGCGTCGAGCAGCACGACCGCGTGCGGGCCGCCACCCTGGAACGCGACCGGGATGCTGCGCCCCATCGCGGCCGACGGCACCATCAACATCTCGACATCTGCGTGCGCCGACGGCGCGACGGACGTCCCGGCGGCCCACAGCCCGGCGCCCAACGTCATGGTCATGACCATCCGGAAGAACCCACGCATCAACTGACCCACCTCGTGTTCGTCTGCATCCCCGCGCGAGGTAGTCAATCACACCAGCGCACCGGGCCGGGCTGGAAACGGCTGACGGCGGCGACCCCGCAGGATCGCCGCCGCCGGCTGTTGAGTTGTTGTCGCGACCGGGTCAGTTACCGGTGGCCGGGATCTGCGCCGAGGCCTGGGTGGCGATCGGCGTCGACGGCTGCGGCGTGGCACCCAGCACGCGCTGGATGTCCGGCTTCATCTGCTGAAGCTGCTGACCCCAGTACTCCCAGCTGTGGGTACCGGACTGCGGGAAGTTGAACACACCGTTCTTGCCACCCGCGGCGAGGTACTTCTCCTGGAACGTCTCGTTGGTCCGCAGCGTGAAGCTCTCGAGGAACTTCGCGTTGAAGTTGTCGCCTGCCGCAACGCCGGAGCCGTTGATGTCGGCCGGCTTGCCGTTACCGCAGAACACCCAGATGCGGGTGCCGTTGGCGACCAGCTTGTCGATGTTGACCATCGGGTCGTTGCGCTTCCACGCCGGGTCGCTCGACGGGCCCCACATGTCCTTGGACTCGTAGCCGCCCGCGTCACCCATCGAAAGCCCGACCAGCATCGGCCACCAGCCCTCGGACAGGTTCAAGAAGCCCGAAAGCGAACCGGCGTACTGGAACTGCTGCGGGTAGTAGATCGCCAGCGTGAGCGCGGCCGAACCGGCCATCGAGAGCCCCACCGCCGCATTGCGATTCGGGTTCACGCCCTTGTTGGCCGCCAGGTAGGCGGGCAGTTCCCGGGTCAGGAACGTCTCCCACTTGTAGGTCTGGCAACCGGCCTTGCCGCAGGCCGGCTTGTACCAGTCGCTGTAGAAGCTGGACTGGCCGCCGACCGGCATGATCACCGCGAGACCGGAATCCAGGTACCACTCGAACGCCGAGGTCTCGATGTCCCAGCCGTTGAAGTCATCGCGGGCACGAAGACCGTCGAGCAGATAAACGCCCGGAGCGTTCGGACCACCGTTCTGGAACTGAACTTTGATGTCACGGCCCATCCCGGCGGACGGAACCATGAGGTACTCGACCGGCAGACCCGGACGAGAGAAAGCCCCCGCAGTCGCCGAGCCTCCGATGGCGCTGATCAAGCCGGGCAGCACGGCGGCGACCATCGCCGCTCCGGCCAGCCGGCGGATCCAGGCACCCCGGATCTTGCCAACGAACTTCATGCTTCATCTATCCCATCTGTCGTATGCCGCACGCGGAATTGCCTCGCAGGCTTGTCGCGTAACCCGTGCAGTCAACCACACCGAGGTGCGATCTTCCCATTCGTAGCGTGTCGGTCCTGGTCACACACTCAGCCGTTGAGCGTCGCGATCAGGGGTTTTCCGAGGAGCGCTGTTGCGCACCCCACTTCGCCTCTGGTCTATCGGCGCACCGGGGCAGTTGTGTTACGGGCCCGCCGCGGGCATCCCGCGATACGGGTCGACCGTCGACTCCGGCACAGGCAATCCACAGCGGATCAGTTCATAGAGCGGCACCCGGTCGATCCGGTACTTCGTGAACTCGTAGGCGTGCATCAGGTTGGACAGGAACCGCCGCGGCCCCATCGGTCCCCGCACCGACGTCAGCATCGCGTCGGTCTGCGGACACTCCAGCGCCGCCTCGGCCTGCTTGACCCAGTCCTCGTCGATGTACCGCGGAATGAACGGCGGCTCTTTGAGGAACGGCCCCTCGGCGATCGCCCAGTCGGGAAAGAGGTTCTTGTCGTGGCCGATGCGGCCGTCCTCTAGGCGCGCGGTGTGCGCCGCCAACGGGTTCGCCAACCCGATCTGGTCGATGACGCGGACGTCGAGGCCGACGTTCATGCCCAGCATCCCGAGGTTGGTGAAAAACACTGTGTGCGGGCCTATGTAGTCCTTCGGCGCGTCAGGCGGCGGCGGTAGGGCGGGCACCACGTCCCATTGGTCGTAGTTGCCCGACGGCAGCAGCAGCGCGCCGTCGGGGGTGTTGTGCAGCGCCTCGAGCACGGCGCGCATCCGCGGATAGTCCAGGTAGTCCGCGGCGGTCAACGGGTGCGCGTGGCCGGTCGCCTGCGCGTAGAACCGCCGTTCGTCGACGATTCCGGAGTACGTGACGCGGGTGGCGTCACTGCCCATGCCACCGGAATTCGCCGCCCACAGTGCCCAGCCCGCGATCGCCAGCCACAACAGGCCGGTGGCCGCGACGAAGAGATAGCCTGCGCCACGGGCCATTCGGGTGCCGTCGGGCAGCACGACCGGGATCACGGCGATCGGCGTCAACAAGCAGAACAGCGGGGTCAGCAGCACCCTGCCGTGCATGAAGTCCCCGCCCTGACGGATCCAGTACACCGCCTGCAGCAGACCGCTGATGAGGAAGAAGATCACGACCGCGGCCGGGCTCTGCACCGTGCGCGCCACCCATCCGCTGTCGCGGGTCACCGCGCCGCGGCTCGGCCGGGGCCGTCCGCGCGTCACCCACACCACTGCCGCCAGCCCGGCCAACAGGATCGCCGGGGCCCACAGCAGGTACGGCTGGTTGAAGTTCGCCAGGTAGACGAACCCCTGCGACCACTTCGACCCGGATGCGTCCTTGGCCAGCGCCGTGCCGGGAAAAAGCAAGCCGTAGTAGCCCATTCGGAAGATCTGATAGGCCACCGGGAGCAGGCCGCCCGCGATGACGATGACCGCGCGGCGCCGCCAGTCGCGTGCCGCGATCAGCATCATCACCAGCGCGAGCCCGCCGATCAACGCCAACTCCGGCCGCACCAGTACGCTGAGGCCCGCCACAAAAGCCAGTGCGGCGTCGAATGTTCCGCTGTTCGCGCGCGGCGGCGGACCGAGCGGATGGCGGCGGATCACCGGTGCGCTCCCGCGGATGATCGGCGACGACGCGGGGTGCGCTCTCGGTTGCTGCGACCAGCACACCATCATCCACCACAGCAAGCCCAGATAGCCGAGCACCAAACCGTTTTCGAGTCCCGAGGTGGCGAAGTCGCGCGCGGGTGGTACAGCGATGTAGACCAGTGCGCCGGCGGGCAGCATCAATGCACGCCGCCGCTGCAGGCTGGGCGCATAGAGCCGGCCGGTGCCCAGCATCGCGAACACCACGCCCAAGACGCTGAGCACCAGCGCGAGGGCCAGCACCACGTACTCCAGTCGCACCGGGCCGCCCACCAGCGCGCCGAGGTAGACGAGATAGGTCCACACCGTCGACGTGTTGGCCTCCACCCGCTCGCCGGCATTGAACACCGGGCCGTTACCCGCCAACAGGTTTCGGATCGTGCGCAGGACGATCAGCCCGTCGTCGGCGATCCAGCGTCGCTGCCAGGCGCCCCAGCCGAACAACACCGCGACCACCACGACGCTGACCCAGAGGCTGACGCGCACCGTGCGGTCGTAGCGGAACGCGGGCCAGCGTGCGAGGCTGCGCAGTTTCTCAGCTGAGGCAGACGGCGGCACCGATGGTCCCGATCCACGCCAGCAGCAGCAGCTGCAGCACCCGGTCCTTCAAGGCGATCTCCTCGGGCTCGCCGGCCAATCCGCCGTCGACGTCGACCGCATAGCGCAGGATCGCGATGGTGATCGGAATGATCGTGACCGCGTACCACGACGCGGTGGCGCCGTCCCGTTCGAACGCCCACAGTCCGTAGCAGAGCACCATCGCGGTGGCCGACAACGTCCACACGAAACGCAGGTAGGAGGCGGTGTAGCTCTCCAGCGACTTGCGGATCTTGGCGCCGGTCCGTTCGGCGAGTTGCAGTTCGGCGTAACGCTTTCCGGCCACCATGAACAACGACCCGAACGTCATCACCAGCAGGAACCATTGCGACAGCGGGATGCCCGTTGCCGCGCCACCGGCGATCGCACGGATCAGGTACGCCGAGGACACGATGCAGATGTCGAGCACCGCCTGGTGCTTGAGGCCGAAGCAGTAGGCCAATTGCATCGCGATGTAGACCGCGATCACCACGGTCAGGTTCTTCGTGGCGAGCAGTGAGATGCCGAGTGCTGCGGCGGCCAACACCACCGCCATGCAGTAGGCCAGCCATTCGGGAACCACACCCGCGGCGATCGGGCGGAAGCGCTTCGTCGGATGCTGGCGGTCGGCCTCGACGTCACGCGCATCGTTGACGAGATAGATCGACGAAGCGGCCAGCGAGAAGGATACGAACGCGATGAGAATCTTCACCGCGACCTCGCGATAGTCGAACTCGACGTTTCCGCCGAACGCGGCAATGGGCGCGGCGAGCACGAGCAGGTTCTTCACCCACTGCCGCGGCCGGATCGCCTTGAGCAGGCCCGTCGCGGCGTTTCGCGGTGGCCGGTTGGCCGGTGCCGGTTGTTCGCTCATCGACCGTGCGCTCTCTGCGCTGCTGTCACTGGAGATGCTCATGAGGTTCCTCCGACGCGGTCGGCCACCGTGCCGACCGTCTTGGCGACGGCCGCCCCGACCGCGACACCGGTGAGGACGTCGCTCGGGTAGTGCACGCCGAGCACCAAGCGCGACAACGCCATCGGCGGCACCAGCAGGGCCGGCAGCGGCAAGCCGGTGGTCCTGGCCATCAGCAGCGCCGCCGCGGTGGTGGACGTGGCGTGGGCCGACGGGAAGCTCAGCCGGCTGGGCGTCCCGACATTGACCGCGATCGCCGGATGGTGCGGGCGCTCGCGTCGCACCACCCGCTTGATCACCACCGCCGCCGCGTGCGCGACGAACGCACCGACCCCCACTGCCAGCCAGGCGCGCCGGCGCTCAGCCTGAAAAACGGCCCCCAGCAACGCAATCACGAGCCAGCCGAGGCTGTGCTCACCGAAATGCGACAACGCGCGCGCACCCGACAGCACCCCCGGCCGGTCGGCCAGCGCCGACTGCACGGCGACCAGCGCGGCCTCTTCGCCGCGAGGGCTGTCAGCCATGGGCAGCCGGCTCCAGTAGCACCGACTCCCACTTCTGCTTGCTCGACAGCGTCGGCAGAGCCTCGCGGTAGACCTTGCGCATCCGGTTGAACCGGCGGGCGAGGCGGGCCTGTCGTTTGAGCGATTCCCGGAGCAGGGCGAACATCTTCTCGCGGTCGCGCTGCCGGTACACCACACCGCGTCCGTCGGCGGTCGTCACCGTGACACCGTCCACCCGGCACAGCGAGAACCACCTGGCGTCCTGGGTGGCGACGTTGATCTGCGGGCGGCGATGGTGCTCGGGGTCGTGTGACGTCAACTGATGAATGACGCCGCGGGACAAGCGCGTCGAGATCGCGACTTTGTTGGTCGGGATGTTCACCTTCTTGCGCCACCGCTTGTCCGACGGCGTCGGCAGCTCCGCCGCGCTGGGCAGGACCACCGCGTCGGGATACTGCTGGCGCATCTTGCGCACCTCGGGCAGCGCGGACTCCAGGATCGAGAAGATGTGTTCGGGGCCGGCCAGGAAGTCGTCCATCGCCTTGTTCTGGATCGCGACGGTCGAATATTCAAGGCAGAGAAGGTGTTTGAGGGTGGCCTTGAGATGACTGGCGATCAGACCCCTTATGTTGCCGTCCCAGTGCAGGGCCGCGACGACCAGGCGGTTGCGCAGGTGGAAGTAGGCCTGCCAGTCGATCGCGTCGTCCTTGTCGCTCCACGCCATGTGCCAGATGGCAGCGCCGGGCAGGGTGACCGTCGGATAGCCGTGCTCCCCGGCCCGCAGGCCGTAGTCGGCGTCGTCCCACTTGATGAACAGCGGCAGCGGCTGGCCGAGCTCTTCGGCGACCTGACGCGGGATCATGCACATCCACCAGCCGTTGTAGTCCACGTCGATGCGACGGTGCAGCAGGCGGCTGCGGTGCGAATCCTCGTCGCTGAGTGGGTATTTGGCGAAGTTGTGGTCGTACTCGGTGTTGACCGCGTTGGTCCACATGAAGTTCTCGGAGTCCACCATCTCGCCCATGACGTGCAGGTGCGATGGCTCCTGCAGGTTGAGCATCTGGCCGCCGACCAGGATCGGCGACTTCGCGAACCGGTTCATCGCCAGCGCCCGCAGGATCGAGTCGGGCTCGATGCGGATGTCGTCGTCCATGAACAGGATCTGTTCGCAGTCGGTGTTCTTCAGCGCCTCGTACATCACGCGGCTGTAGCCGCCGGAGCCGCCGAGGTTCGGTTGGTTGTGAATGGTGAGGCGGTTGCCGAGCGCGGCCGCCGCCTCGTCGAAGCCCGGGTGGTCCTTGGCTTTGTCGGTGCCCTGGTCGGAGACGATGACGGCGCCGATCACCTCGTCCACCAACGGGTCCGACGTCAACGCGGCCAGCGCGTTGACACAGTCGGCCGGGCGGTTGAAGGTCGGGATGCCGACCGCGATGTTCGCGCGTCCCGGAGCCGGCACCGGCGCGTACCAACCGGCGTGGTGCAACGTCGAGGTGGCGTCGGTGGCGATGTCGAACCAGATCCAGCCGCCGTCCTCGAACGGGGACAGGTCGATCTCGAACTCGACCGCGGCCGGTTCGCCGTCGCGCTCGCTGGCGATCGGTGCGCCGCCGACGGTGATCCGGGCGCCGGTGGCCTTGGATCGGTAGACGTCGACGCGCGCGCTTCCGGACAACTCGACGCGCAGCACGACCGAGTCCAGCGTCGACCAGCGCCGCCAGTAACTGGCGGGGAACGCGTTGAAGTACGTCGCGAACGACACCTCGGACTCGGTGCCGATCTCGAGCTTGGTGCGCGTCGGCGCGTGGGCGCGCCGGGCGTTGGTGTCCGCCTCCTCGATGTAGAGCTTGCGGACGTCATGGGGCTCACCGGGACGCGGCAGGATGACGCGTGCCAGCAGGCTCACCGCCTTCGATTCCGCGGCGTCGAGGGCGCCGGACGGGATGTCGCTCATTCGCTGCTGCTTTCTGGGCCTGATTCGGTCAGGGACGCACCGTCTTTCAGGTGCGGGGCGAGGGTGTTGTCGTACATGCTCAACGCGCTGGCGATGGCCATGTGCATGTCCAGGTACTGGTAGGTGCCGAGCCGGCCGCCGAACAGCACCTGCGCAGAAGCGGTTTCGGCCTTCGCCCGGGCGCGGTATGCCGCCAGCAGCGCACGGTCGGCTTCGGTGTTGATCGGGTAGTAGGGCTCGTCGTCGTCATCGGCGAACCTGGAGAACTCGCGCATGATGACCGTCTTGTCGCTCGGGTACGCGCGCTCGGGGTGGAAGTGCCGGAACTCGTGGATTCGGGTGTAGGGCACGTCGAGGTCGTTGTAGTTCATCACGGGCGTGCCCTGGAAGTCTCCGGTGTCGAGCACTTCCATCTCGAAATCCAATGTGCGCCAACCTAATCGACCCTCGGCATAGTCGAAGTACCGGTCCAACGGTCCGGTGTAGACGACCGGAGCCGACGGGGCCTCGGCGCGCAGTTCGTCGCGCACGTCGAACCAGTCGGTGTCGAGCCGGACCTCGATCCGGTCGTCGGCCGCCATGTTCTCCAGCCACTTGGTGTAGCCGTCGACCGGCAGCCCCTCGTAGGTGTCGTTGAAGTAGCGGTTGTCGAACGTGTAGCGCACTGGAAGCCGGGTGATGTTGCCCGCCGGCAGCTCCTTGGGATCGGTCTGCCACTGTTTGGCGGTGTATCCCTTGACGAACGCCTCGTAGAGGGGCCGCCCGATCAGCGAGATCGCCTTCTCCTCCAGGTTCTGCGCGTCTTCGGTGTCGATCTCGGCGGCCTGCTCCTTGATGAGCCGGCGCGCCTCGTCCGGGGTGAAGTACTTGCCGAAGAACTGCGACACCAGTCCCAGGCCCATCGGGAACTGGTAGGCCTGGCCGCCGTGCATGGCGAACACGCGGTGCTGGTAACCGGTGAACTCGGTGAACTGCCGGACGTAGTCCCACACCCGCTGGTTCGACGTGTGGAAAAGGTGCGCGCCGTACTTGTGCACCTCGATTCCCGTCTGCGGCTCGGCCTCCGAGTAGGCGTTGCCACCGATGTGCGGACGCCGCTCGATGACCAGCACACGCTTGTCCAGCTGAGTGGCCACGCGTTCGGCGATGGTCAGGCCGAAGAAACCTGAGCCGACGACGAAGAGGTCCGGGGAAACAGGGGAGGTCATCGGCAGCAAGGGTATCCGACTGCGACCGCGCCGCCCGAATCCGACAGCAGCTCTATATTGCGATCGGCTCACGATTCCATATCGTCACTTTCGTCCCACCAGTCACATCAGTACCGTCGTTCACGTCGGGCCCGACCCCGTCAGCATTCCGGTGGGCATCGGTGGCAGGTTGATGCCGAACTGCGAGAGGCCCTGGGACAGGGCCGACATCAGCTCGTTGGGCAGATCGGTGATCATCGCCGCCTGGACGAACTCGCGGTGCGTCGCCGGCTGGGCGCTTTCCGACAGCTCGGTCACGGCGACTACTGCGGCGGGACTCGCGACTGCCAGGGCCAGGACTGCGCTCGTGGCTGTCGACAGCCTGCGTCGACGTCGGTTCGGCACGGAAGTCTCCTCAATACATGGGCTACGGCGGTTAGCGGGTCTGCGCTGCCGGGTCGGGCCCGACGTGAACGACGGTACTGATGTGACTGGTGGGACGAAAGTGACGATATGGAATCGTGAGCCGATC
>NZ_LZKP01000143.1 GCF_001672895.1 Mycobacterium sp. E740 | reverse complement strand
CGCGGCGGCGAGCTCGGCGGGGCTGTAGCGCGGGGTCATGACAGGCCTCCGGTGGTGGCTTGGGCGGGGCACAGTCCCCGCACGGGGCAGTGGCTGCATCCGTCGTTGACACGCGCGACGAACTGCGGACCCTGAGTGGCCGCCGCCGCGCGACGGACTGTGTCCCGCCACTCTGCTCGGCTCTGCGGGGTCAGCGCGTCCTGCTGCCGCTCGGTGACGCCCCCCGCAGACGTCTTCCCGAGATAGACCAGGCGGCCGCCGCCGGGCGGCGACTCATCCTCGGCGACAAGGCCTTCGGCGATCGCCAACTGATACATCGCCAGCTGGGCGTGGCTCTGCGCGTCGTCTTTGGTGACCGCGGTCTTTGCGGTCTTGAGATCGACCACCACGAGCCGGCCCTCGCCGTCGCGTTCGATGCGGTCGGCCCGCCCGCGAACCCGCACACTCGGGCCTGCACCGTCGCCCGCCACCACCACCCCGTCGATGTCCACCTCGGTACCCACCTCGGTGAACTCGCCGCGGGTCCGGGTGCGCCACTGCTCGAACGCCGCCAACATCGCGCGGTGGCGACCGAGTTCGTTGTCGGCGTACCAACGCGAGCCGAACGGCAACTTCGGCCAGACCTTCTCGAGTTCGTTGACCAGCTGGCTCTCCGTTCGGCCAGAGTCGGCGACGAGGGCATGCACCAGCGAGCCGACCGCGGACCGCACGTCGCGGGCATCGGCGCCGCCGTGCCGTTCCAGCAGCCAACGCAGCGGACAGTCGGTGAGCATCTGCAGCGTCGACGGCGACAGCGTGACGGTGTGGTCGTCGCCGGTCCACAGAGGTTCCTCACTGGACGGCTGCGTCATGGATTGCCACTGCGCCGGGTCGGCGCCGACCACACCGGCGGCCGCCAGCCGCGCCAATTGCGTTGCCGCACAGGCACGTACGCTGTCCTCAATCGTGCCGTCGGGCGCGCACACCACCGAGCGCAGGCGGCCGACCAGCGCGGCGGGAGCCAACACCCGCGGCGCGGCGACCGGAGAGGTGAGCTCGGGAACGTCGGCAGCCAGCGCGCCCAACTCGTAGCAGAACGCCGACGGGAGCATCGACTCGTCACCGTTGTCGCTGTCGACTGCCGTCAGCAGCAGGCGGCTGCGGGCGCGGCCCATCGCGGCGATGAGCAGCCGTCGTTCCTCAGCCAGCAGCGGTGCCCTGGTCGATACGCCTTGTTCACCTTCCGCGGTGACACCGTCGAGGAGGTCGACGAGCTGCTGGGTGGCCAGCACCCCGCCGCGCGGAATCGTGTTGGGCCACAGGCCCTCCTGCACGCCTGCGATCACGACGAACTCCCACTCGTGACCGAGCGCGGCATGTGCGCTGAGCACCGAGACCGCATCAACGTCGTCGCGCGCGTCGCGCGCGGCCGGCCCGAGGCCGGTGACATGGTCGACGAGGCCGCACAGCGATGCCGCCGGGGTGCGGTTGACGTACTGCTCGGCGAGGTCGAACAGCGCAGTGACAGCGTCCAGGTCACGATCGGCCTGCGCACCCACTGCGCCCCCGCGCTCGCTTGCAGCCAGCCAGCGCCGTTGCAGGCCCGACCGGTGCCACACCTGCCAGAGCGTGAAGCGCGGGTCGGCTCCGTGCTCGACGCTGCGGCGGGCCGCGGTCAGCACTTTGCGTACGCGGCTCAGTGCACGCGCAAGGTTCTCGGGTAGCCCGTCGACCTCTCGCTGCAATGCCTCGATGAGCAGATCGGCGAAATCCCGTGGGGGGCTGCAGCCGTCGGCGCGCCGCAGCGCACGCCGCAACTGTCGCAGCGACACGGGGTCGACACGCCCGATCGGTCCGGTCACCAGCGCCTGCGCCTGCTCGGCATCCAGGCTTTGCGCGGTGGCGACCAGTACCGTCAGCAACGTTCGGACCGCGGGATGCTGACCCAACGGGGGGTTCGGGCACGACGTGTCGACGGGAACACCGGCCGCCGTCAGCGTGCGCGCCAGCGCGGCGCCGAGGCGAGGGACGGAGCGCACGATGACCGCCATCTGCGACCACGGCACCCCGTCCACGAGGTGCGCCCGGCGCAGCGCGTCAGCGACCATCGCCGCCTCGGCGTGCGGTGAGGCCGCGATACGTACTGCCACCGTGCCCGACGGGCCGGGTGCCCCGGTCACCGTGCGGCCCGCGTCAGTGCCGGGCAGCCGCCGGGCGACGTGGCTGATGGCACCGGCGATCGCCGGGGCGCACCGGCGAGACTCGGTGAGCTCGATCGCCGGCTCGTCGCCACGAAGCAACGCCGGTTCCGCACCGCGGTAGCCGAACACCGCCTGGTTGGGATCACCTGCGAGCACGGCCAGTTCGGCTCCGGACGCCAGCACCCGAACCAGCCGCGCAGCTTGCGGATCCAGTTGCTGGGCGTCGTCGACGAGGAGCAGCCTGATCCGGGCACGCTCCCCAGTCAGCAACTCGGTGTCGGTTCCGAATGCCTCCAGCGCCGCCCCCACCAGTTCCGCCGCGCCGAGAGCGGGGATGGTCGCCTGCGGTGCGGCCATCCCGACCGCCGAACGCAGCAGCATGATCTGCTCGTAAGCCTGGGCGAACTGGCCGGCCGCCAGCCACTCCGGCTTCCCCGCCCGTCGCCCGATGCGTTGCAGTTCAGCAGGATCCACCCCGCGTTCGGTGCAGCGGGCGAGCAGGTCGCGGAGCTCGTTGGCGAAGCCGACGGTGCTCAACGCCGGCCGCAGATGTCGCGGCCAGCTGATCGGCGACCGCTCGCCGTCCTCGAGGTCGCCGGCGAGCAGTTCACGAACGATGCCGTCCTGTTCTGCGCCAGTGATCAGCCGGGGCGGAGCGTCACCGTTGCGCTGCGCCGCCAGCCGCAAGACCGCGAACGCGTACGAGTGCACGGTGCGCACCACCGGTTCACGCACGGCGATTCGCGCGCCGGCCTGCAGCAGCTCGGCGGTGATGGCCGCGCGGGCCCGCACGCCGAGCCGGGCCGAACCGGTCAGCAGCAGAACCGATTCCGGGTCCAGGCCCGCGGCGATGTGCGCGGCCGCCGTCTTGACGAGCAGCGTGCTCTTGCCGCTGCCGGCCCCTCCGATCACGCGCACCACCCCACGCGCGTCCGGTTCGGTGAGCGCCGTGGGGCTGAGATCGGTGTGCGGTGCGGACATGGTCGAAATGACACCACGGGGGTCTGACAAGTGGCCGTTACAGCAGGCTGGCACCATCAACAGGCGTGAAAGAACTCCTGCACGTCCACCGCTACGGACCCGACGCACACGCGCAGGTGTTGGCGGTGCACGGACTGACCGGCCACGGTCAGCGGTGGCAGACGCTGGCGACGCGCCACCTGCCCGAAATCTCGATCCTGGCACCCGACTTGATCGGGCACGGCCGGTCGTCGTGGGCGGCGCCGTGGACGCTGGAGGCGAACGCCGCGGCGCTCGCCGAGTTGATCGAGGCGGACGGCCCGGTCGTGGTGGTCGGCCATTCCTTCGGCGGTGCCGTCGCACTGAACCTCGCCGCCGCCAGACCCGAGTTGGTGTCAGGCCTGATGTTGTTGGACCCGGCCGTCGGTTTGAGCGGTGAATGGATGGCCGAGATCGCCGACGCCATGTTCGCCTCACCGGACTACACCGACCGCGCCGAGGCGCGCGCCGAGAAGGCGAACGGATCGTGGGGCGAGGCGCAGCCGGGCGAGCTGGACCGCGATCTCGACGAACACCTGATCGCGCTGCCGTCCGGCAGGGTCGGCTGGCGGATCAGCATTCCGGCGATGATGGCGTACTGGAGCGAGCTGGCCCGCCCGGTCTCGTTGCCGCGCAAGGGCATTCCGACGCTCATGGTGCGCGCCGCGCGCACGAACCCCGCGTATGCGACCGATCAGCTCGTCGCGACGCTGCGGCAGCGCCTCGGCGAGGACTTCACGCTGCTGGACTGGGACTGCGACCACATGGTCGCGCACGCGAAGCCCGAAGAGACGGCAACGCTGATCCGCGGACTGCTCGGGTCCTAGCCATGGCGCCGATCAGCGACGAACAGGTCGAGGCTGTGCGCGCGCTGGTCGCCGCCATTCCGTCGGGTCGGGTGTCGACCTACGGCGACATCGCCGATGCCGCAGGGCTTTCCAGTCCCCGCATCGTCGGCTGGATCATGCGCACCGATTCCTCGGACCTGCCGTGGCACCGGGTGATCCGCGCGTCGGGGAAACCGGCTGCGCACCTGGCGACGCGCCAACTCGAGCGGCTGCGCGCCGAAGGTGTGTTGGCCGATGACGGCCGAATTCGGCTCGACGAGGTACGCCACGAGTTCTGAACCCACCGAACGAGAATCTACGGTCGTGATCCAGTTCGGATCGCGACCAGGAATGCTATTTCGGCGCAAGCCGGCGACTAGAGAACGAGTCGCACCAGCGCTGCCGTACGCGCCAGACCCGGGAACGCCGCGGCCGTCGACCGCGGATGAAGTGCGTGCACCGCGATGCGAAACATCAACGCGCGCAACAACATCTGCGGCCATTCCGGCAGCGGGCTCCAGCGCTCGATGAGTCCGTCGTCGGCCTCGCCCCAAGAAAGCGCGTCGACCACGACGACACCGGCCGCCCACGATCCGGGCCGCCAGTACGGGATGATGTCGGTGATCCCCGGCGCGGCGGTGCCCGCGAAAAGCACTGTGCCGTAAAGATCGCCGTGCACCAACTGGCTGGGACTCTTGGTCGGCTTACGGAGGGTCGCGAGCTGGTTGAGCAACTCCACCGATCGCTGACCGTCGGCGGAACCGGGCGATACCTGGGCCCCCGGCGGCAGCGAGTGCAGCGGCCGTTCCTCCCACGCGGCGCGGTCTGCCGCGATGAACACGTCGACGTCCGCCCACGGCGCCACCGGCGGCTGGGTCAGAAACCTCGGGCGTTCCAGCTTGGCCGTCGCCTCATGAAGTCGCACAGCGGCCGAGACCACCTCGTCGTGACGGGGTTCCGGGGTGCCCGCGACGAAGGTGTCCGCGCGCCAGCCCGCCACCACGTACCGCCCGTCGGTGGAGCGCACCGGCCGCGCCAACCGCACCCCGTCGACGAACAGCGTCTCCCGGACTTTCGCCGACCATGCGGCGCGGGCATGGTCGGCGACCATCGAGAGCACGACTTCGCCGCAGCGCCAGCCGCCTTCCCAACTCGATCCGAGCGGGACCGGCGCGACGCCGGTCAGGCCGAACGCAGCCAGCACATGATCGGGTGGCCGTTCGACAGTCACCACCTCAGCGTAAGCGGAGTTCCGGCAAACGAGCCGTTAGTACATCACCATGTCGGGCTCGAGTTGCTTGCCCCAGGCGACAATTCCGCCCTGCACGTGCATGGCGTCGGAGAAGCCCGCGTTCTTCGCGATCGCCAGCACCTCGGCCGAGCGCACGCCGGTCTTGCAGTAGAACACCGGAGTCCGGTCGGGTGGCAACTTGGCCAGCGCCTCGCCGGATTCGAAGGAGCCCTTCGGGATGAGCTCGGCGCCCTCGATGTGGTTGATGTCCCATTCGACGCGTTCACGTACGTCGATCAGCGCCAGCGGCTTGCCCGAATCCAGCAGCTCCTTGAGTTCGCGCGGCGTCAGCGTCGAGTCGGCGGCGGCTTCGGCCGCGGCATCGGAGACGACCCCGCAGAACTCCTCGTAGTCGATGAGCTCGGTGATCTTCGGCGTCGACGGATCCTTGCGGATCTTGATCGTGCGGTACGTCATGTCGAGCGCGTCGTAGACCATGAGCCGGCCCAGCAGCGTTTCGCCGATTCCGGTGATCAGCTTGATCGCCTCGGTGCCCATGACCGATGCCACGGACGAGCACAGGATGCCCAGCACCCCGCCCTCCGCGCACGACGGCACCATCCCGGGCGGCGGCGGCTCGGGATACAGGTCGCGGTAGTTCAGGCCCCGGCCGTCCGGGGCGTCCTCCCAGAACACCGAGATCTGGCCCTCGAACCGGTAGATCGAGCCCCACACATACGGCTTGTGTGCGAGCACAGCGGCGTCGTTGACCAGATAGCGCGTCGCGAAGTTGTCCGTGCCGTCGAGGATCAAGTCGTACTGCTCGAACAGCTCGACCGCGTTGTCGGGTTCGAGCCGAAACTGGTGCAGCCGCACGTCGATCAGCGGATTGATGGCGAGGATCGAGTCACGGGCGCTCTCCGCCTTCGGGCGGCCGATGTCGGCTTGGCCGTGGATGATTTGACGCTGCAGGTTCGACTCGTCTACGACGTCGAACTCGACGATGCCGATGGTGCCGACACCGGCGGCGGCCAGGTAGAGCAGTGTCGGCGAACCCAGCCCGCCGGCGCCGATCACGAGCACCCGGGCGTTCTTCAGCCGCTTCTGCCCGTCCAGGCCGAGATCCGGAATGATGAGGTGGCGGCTGTAGCGCGCGACCTCCTCGCGGGTGAGTTCGGCCGCCGGTTGCACCAGCGGCGGCAACGGTGTCGACACCGTGTCTCCTTGATTCGCCTTGGTTCTACGTCTCTGACCATCTCATCAGTTACGAGATTCAACAGCAACGAGCCGCCGGCGCTTCCCGCACGCTCACACCCCGGCGAGCGACCGGTTTTGCACGCTTGGTGGCGGCGTGTCGCGGGACAGACACGGTCGGTCGCGGCAAAAGACGAGCCCGGGGCCCCGGCTCAGGCGATCGGATACGGCCAGGGGTTGGGCTTGCAGCTGTGGTTGTCCGGCTGCACCGACTGCGGGTCGAACCGCGCGGCGTCGTTGTTGTTGGTCGAGAACGTCTGCTGCATCATCACCGGCGCCAGCTCGTCGTTGCCCCCGCACGGCTCGTGTCGCTGGTAGCCGATCGCGTGGCCGACCTCGTGATTGATCAGGTACTGCCGATACGAGCCCACGTCGCCCTGAAACGGCACCGCCCCGCGCACCCAGCGCGCCTCGTTGATGAACACGCGCGGCTGGCCGCCGGCGTACGCCGGGTTGTAGCAGGACGCCTCGAGCTGGATGTCGTAGCCGCAGCCTTCGCGCACGGTCATCGGCGTGCTCAGCGACACCCGGAAGTCGGGCGCCACGCCCGATGCCGCGTCCAGGCGAACGAACGCGAACTGCGGGTTGTGCGTCCAGCTCTTCGGGTTGCCCAGCGTCTCGCTGACCATGCGGGCGAAGGCCTCGTCGCCACCGAATGTCGCGGTGTCGATGCCGTCTTCCACCTCGACGGTGTAGGTGAACACCTTCGCGGTGCCCTGACCGACCTGCGGCGTGGTGCCCGGAACGAGGTGCCATGTCTTGGCGCCCGCTTCGGTGAACGGGCCGCCCTGGGGCAGGATCCCGGTCGGCAGGTTGGCGTCGAACTGGGTCAGTCCTTTCGGCGGCGCGCCGATGATCGCTGTGCTCGCGACCCCGATGGTCGGCGGTCCCTGCACCGGCCCCTCGGCCTGCTTGGACGCCGGTGCGCTGGTCCCGGCGATCGTCTGGTACACCACCACCCCGGTCAGCGCGACCAGGACCGGCAGCGCGTAGGCCCGCCAGCCGTAGGTGGAGACGAAGCGACCGAGCCACGTCTGCTTGCGGATGCGGCGGTGCTCGTCGCGATTGGACCTGACCCGTCCCGAGCTCTCCGTGATCGGGTCACGCAGAGCGCGCAACGGTTCGCGCCACTCGTTGCGCAGCACGGGCACCTGACCACCCTCGCGACGCTGAGACCCCAAATGTCCTCCTCGCGTGCGGGAGTCATAGGTCACCGAAACAGGATGACACAGGCCAGCGCCGTCGAAGTCCCGGCGCGCCACCGGCCGTCTGACAGCTGTGAGCCGTGCCTGACGTATGCGCTCTGCCGACGGTAGTAGTGTCGGGGCGAAAACCCGATCCCACCAGAGGGACCCAAGACCAGATTGACGCCAGATGAAGGACGTGATGAGCGATCTCGCCAACACCGCCGCGAGGAGGGGCGCGCAGCCGGGCAGCGGCGAAGTGGTGAACCGCAGAGGCAGCAGGCTGCCGCGTGACGAGCGGCGCGGCCAGTTACTGATCGCTGCCAGCGAGGTTTTCGTCGATCGCGGGTATCACGCCGCGGGGATGGACGAGATCGCCGATCGTGCTGGTGTGAGCAAACCTGTTCTCTACCAACACTTTTCGTCGAAGCTGGAGCTGTACCTGGCGGTGTTGGCCAAGCATGTGGAGAATCTGGTGTCCGGCGTGCGTCAGGCGCTGCGCACCACGACCGACAACCGCCAGCGGTTGCGCGCGGCGGTCCAGGCGTTCTTCGACTTCATCGAGCACGACGGCCAGGGCTACCGGCTGATCTTCGAGAATGACTACGTCAACGAACCCCAGGTCGCCGCGCAGGTGAAGGTGGCTACCGAGGCGTGCACCGACGCGGTGTTCGACCTGATCAGCCGCGATTCCGGACTGGAAGCGCACCGGGCCAGGATGATCGCGGTCGGGCTGGTGGCGATCAGCGTCGACTCCGCGCGCTACTGGCTCAACAACGAGCGGCCGATCTCCAAGGACGACGCCGTCGAGGGCACTGTGCAGTTCGCCTGGGGCGGACTGTCACACGTGCCGCTCACCCGGTCTTAGAACCGAGCCCCACCCCGAAGCCGACGCGACGGACATCGGCGGCGCCGATCTCCACGTAGGCGATCTTCGACGTCTGCACCAGGAACCGCCGACCCTTCTCGTCGGTCAGGGCCAACACGCCCGCGTCCTTGGCCAGCGCGTCGGTGAACAGTTGCTCGACCTCGCTTGGTGTCTGCGCGCTGTTGAAGCTCAGCTCGCGCGGGCTGTCCGTGACACCGATCTTGACCTCCACGCCGTGGTCCCTTTCCGTCGCACCGAAGAACTTGACGCAAGGCTAGTGGACGCCCCGGCGTCGGCGTCGCACCGGTGAGTTCGCGGTCAGCGAAGCGGCAGAAGTCATACGGCGACCGAACCGAAGCCGGACCGTAACCAACACACCAGCCGCTGAACCTCACTGGTCACTTCCGTCTCGATAGCATCAGCCGCGGCAAGAGTTTCTGCGCCCCAACACGATCCGGGAAAACCCATATGAACAGGCCTTACACCGCGCATTCACCGTATTCGCTGACCCCGACCGAGCGGATTCCCACGTACACCTCCGGGTACGCCGGACCCACCGTCGACGACTACGACTACGAGTTCGACCGCGACTACGACGGGCTGCGCACACCCGACGAGTACGAGGAGTTCGACGAGTACGAACTGCAGTACGACGAGGAGCGCATCGACCGGCGCTGGATGTGGGTGGCCGGGATAGCGGGCCTGATCCTGTTCATCGCCATCGGCACCACGGGAATCATCCTCGGCGGGGGCGACAGCGGCTCGGTGTCGTCGACCGCGACGTCGGATGCGGCGACGACGTCAGCAGCGCCGGCGACGACGTCCGCGAGGCCGTCGGCGAGAGCGCCCCTGGCACCGTCGCTGCCCCGGGAAACGGTGACGACGGTGAGTCCGACCGCCCAGACGTCGACGCCGCCGGCTCCCGTCCCGACCCAGCCGGCGGCTGCACCGCCGCCCCCGGCACCCGCACCGCGCACCATCACCTACCGGGTGACCGGCAACCGTCAGCTGCTCGATCTGGTGACCGTGATCTACACCGACGGGCAGGGTGCGCTGCGGACCGACGTCAACGTCGCGCTGCCGTGGGTCAAACAGGTCGTCCTCGACCCGGGCGTCGAGCTGAAGTCGGTGACCGCGACCAGCGTCGGTGGCCAGCTGAACTGCGGCATTCTCGACGCGGCGGGCACGGTGATCACCGCGCAGAACAACAACTCGATGATCGCCACCTGCACTCAGTAACCGGGCGAGGCTAGGAGCTCACGGGCGCGCCGGGTTCACGCCAGGCCCAGCTCCTGCATGCGCGAGGTGTGGGTGCGCTGCAGCCGGTCGAAGAACTCGGTCAGCTGCGTGAGCCCTTCGCCACTGGACATCACAAGGTCGACCAGCTCGTCGTGATCGGCCAGCACGAACTGCGCCTGGGTGATCGCCTCACCGAGGAGCCGACGCGACCACAGCGCCAGCCGGTGCCGCTGCTTCTCGCTGGCCGTCACCGCTGCGCGCACTTCCGCGACGACGAACTGCGAGTGCCCGGTCTCCGACAGCACAGCGCGCACCACTTCGGCGACCTCGTGGGGCATGGCGTCGGCGATCTCGAGGTAGAAGTCCGCGGCGAGCGCGTCGCCGACATAGGTCTTGACCAACGCCTCGAGCCACGTGCTCGGAGTGGTCAGGCGGTGGTAATTCTCAAGTGCCGATGCGTATCTCGTCATAGCGGGCACGACGTCCACGCCGCGGCGCTCGAGCGCGTCGCGCAGCACCTCGTAGTGGTTCATCTCGGCGGCCGCCATCGCCGCCATGTTGATCCGGCCACGCAGGTTCGGAGCCATGCGCGCTTCGTCGGTGAGTCGGTAGAACGCGGCCACCTCGCCGTAGGCCAGCAGCGCGAAGAGTTCGTTCACGCCGGGATGCTCGGACGACACACCTGACGTCGCCGTGTCGGTCCCCTCGGGTGCAGGCGGCGTCGCGTTCATGAGCCCAACAATAAACGCCGCCTTTGCGCGTGGCCGTGGACGGAAACCCGACCAGGTATGATGGCGTCGGGCCGCAGCATCGGCAAGCACGGAAGAGCTCGCCGCGACCCAAGAAATGTGCGTGCACGCAGTCGGCCCGCCTACCTCAGCGCAGGGCCCGGCCGCATGGCCATCACTTCGACGGCCGTCACTTCGTCGAACTCGTGCGCGCGTGGCAGCCATGAGGATTGACAAGTGAAAGGCCTCGTTCCCGCGTATGACGCATCTCAACCCCACCTTTGCTGAACTCGGAGTCCGCGACGAAATCGTGCGGGCCCTCGCCGAGGACGGCAAGCTACATCCGTTTGCCATTCAAGAACTGACCATGCCGATGGCCCTGGCCGGCGACGACCTGATCGGCCAGGCCCGCACCGGCATGGGCAAGACGCTGGCGTTCGGTGTGCCGCTGTTGCAGCGGATCACCACCGACGCCGAGCGGCCGTTGACGGGCGTGCCGCGCGCGCTGGTCGTCGTGCCCACCCGCGAACTGTGCCTGCAGGTCTACGGCGATCTCGCCACCGCGGCGAAGTACCTCACCGTCGACGGCGCCGAGGGCTCCACCCGCAAGCTGTCGGTCACCTCCATCTACGGTGGACGCCCCTACGAAGGCCAGATCGAGGCGCTGCAGAAGGGTGTCGACGTCGTCGTCGGCACACCGGGCCGCCTGCTGGACCTGGCCCAGCAGGGCCACCTCAAGCTGGGCGGACTGTCCATGCTGGTGCTCGACGAGGCCGACGAAATGCTCGACCTCGGCTTCCTGCCCGATATCGAGCGGATTCTGCGCCAGATCCCCGACAGCAGGCAGTCGATGCTGTTCTCGGCGACGATGCCGGACCCGATCATCACGCTGGCCCGCACGTTCATGAACCAGCCGACTCACATCAGGGCCGAAGCCCCGCATTCGGCGGCCACCCACGACACCACCGAGCAGTTCGCCTACCGTGCGCACGCGCTGGACAAGGTGGAGATGGTCAGCCGCATCCTGCAGGCCGAAGGCCGCGGCGCGACGATGATCTTCACCCGCACCAAGCGCACCGCCCAGAAGGTCTCCGACGAACTCGCCGAGCGCGGGTTCAAGGTCGGCGCCGTGCACGGCGACCTCGGTCAGGGCGCCCGCGAGAAGGCGCTCAAGGCGTTCCGCACCGGCGACATCGACGTGCTCGTGGCCACCGACGTCGCCGCCCGCGGCATCGACATCGACGACGTCACCCACGTGATCAACTACCAGATCCCCGAGGACGAGCAGGCCTACGTCCACCGGATCGGGCGCACCGGCCGGGCCGGCAAGACCGGTGTCGCGGTCACGCTGGTGGACTGGGACGAGCTGACCCGCTGGGCCCTGATCGACAAGGCCCTGAACCTCGGCTGCCCGGATCCGGCCGAGACGTACTCCAGCTCACCTCATCTGTACAGCGAGCTGAACATCCCTGGCGACGCGACGGGCACCGTCGGCAAGCCGGTCAGGACGCCGAGCAAGCGGACCCCCGCCGAGAAAACGGCTGAGCGTCCGGCCCGCAGTCGCAACCGGACCCGGCGGCGCACCCGGGGGGGCAAGCCGGTCACCGGGCATCCCGAAGCGGCAACCCCAGCCGAGCAGGATGCCGGCGGTGCCGGCGAGAGTTCCGGCGACGCCGGTCCCGCCAAGCGCAGGCGTCGTCGTCGGCCGCGCAAGGCCGCGGCCAGCGCCGGCTGACGCTGCGCCACCCACCCGATGGTCGAACCCGAACGCCGCACCCGAACCGACGTGGTCGTGGCGTTGGCGATCGGGCTCGTCGTCGTGGTGACGGCGGCCCTGGTCTGGTGGACCAGCGACGCGCGCGCGACCACCAGCAGGCCCGCCGCCGCGCCGGTTGCGGCGCTCGAGCCGGCCAAGGCGGTTCCGCAGTCGCTGCGTGAGTTGTGGTCGGCACCCAGTGGGCGCACGAGGACGCCGATCGTCGTCGGCGGCGCCGTCGTGACGGGTGACGGGCAGGCCGTGCAGGGCCATGATCCCGCGACGGGCGACACGCTGTGGACCTACGCGCGCGACCTCGACCTGTGCGGGGTCAGCTACGTCTACCAGTACGCGGTGGCCGTCTATCCGGACGTGCGGGGATGCGGCCAGGTCAGCACCATCGACGCCAAGACCGGCATGCGCGGGCCGGCGCGCTCCTCCTACGCCGACGCGGATGTCGCGCTGACGTCAGACGGCACCGCCGTCCTTTCGGCGGGCGAGCACCGACTGGAGCTGTGGCGCTCGGACATGGTCCGCATGCTCAGCTACGGCGCCCTGGATGCCCGCATCAAACCCGACGTTCCCACGACGCCGCTGTGCCGGTTGGTGTCTGCACAGGCGAGTTCGAGCGCGGTGTCGGTGCTCGAGGAGTGCCCACGACAACGCGATCTGCGGCTGACTCTGCTGCGGCCCTCCGACGAGGAGGACACCCCTGAGTTGAGGTACGTGTCGCAGCCGGGCGTGGCAGCCGACTCCGGCGCGCGGGTGGTGGCGGTCGCCGACACCACAACCGCCGTCTACGTGCCCGCACCCAAGCCCACACTGAACGTGGTCGACGAGACCGGTGCGACGATCGCCAGCACCGCAGTGGCGCGGCCGCCGTCGCCGCAGGCCACGATGACGCGGGCGGGTGACCTGATCACCTGGTGGACCGGTGACAGCGTAATGGTGTTCTCCGCCAACGGACTTCGCTACAAGTACACGGTGGCGCCGGGAGGCCCCAATATTCCGTTGGGGCCGGCGACGGTCATGGCGGGCCGGCTGTTGGTGCCGGTGACGGGCGGTTACGACGTGTTCGATCCCGAGACCGGCCACGGCGAACGCCACATTCCGCTGGACCGCTCGCCTGTCGCCGGGCCCGTGGTGCCGGCGGTCGCCGGGTCGACGCTGGTCGAGCAACGCGGTGACCAGCTGGTCGCGCTCGGCTAGCGCGCGGGGTTGGCGATCACCTCTGACGTATTGGGTCCGATCAGCCGAGCATCCTCGTCAAACTTTGCACTCCGGCAGGGCCGAACGTTGATCCAGACTTTTCAAGCCGGCGTTCGAACAGCCGCTGTAGCGGAGTTGCGACGAGCGTCGTAATGATGGTCATGAGCGCCAGGACGGTGTAAAGCTTGCTTGAGATGAGTCCCGCCTCGAATCCGATATTGAGGAGTATCAACTCCATCAATCCGCGGGCATTGGCAAGGGCGCCCATTGAACCCGCTTCGTACCAACTCATGCCATGCCAGCGTGCTGCGATTCCGACCGCACCGAACTTCGCCGCGAACGACACCACCAAGACGATCACCGCCATGAGAAGAGTAGAACCGTTCAAGATCAGGGTCAGCTGAGTGTTCAGCCCCGAATAGATGAAAAATGCGGGTATCAAGAGGTAAGCCGTCAGCGGTTCGAACCGCTCCCGGATGGCATCGAGCAGCGCGCCTCGCGGCATCGCCACGCCGGCCACGAAAGCTCCGAAAACCGAATAGATCCCGACGAGGTCGGTGAACCAGCTCGCACTCAGCACGACCAGGAGGACGACGCTTACATGGGCGATCGGCACGCCGCCGGTGCGTTCAACGTCAGCACGATGCGGCGTCCAGGTCTCGAGCCTTGCAAGTAGCGGGCGGCCGATGTACACCATGAACAACAGGTAGACCAGCCCGCCGCCGATCGCCAGAAATGCGCCGAGCAGGCGCCCATTGGCCGTCGCCACCACTGCGGCCAGAAGCACCCAGGAGCACGCATCGTCAACAGCGGCGCAGGACAACGACATTGTGCCCAACCGCGTGTTGAGCAGTCCTGAGTCGTACACGATCCAGGCCAACATCGGAAACGCTGTGATCGCCACAGCCGCGCCGATGAACAGGCCCCCGTGCCAATGCTGTACCCCTTCGGTGAAATACCCACCGAAGCTGACCATCCACCACCCGACGACACCGCCCAGAACCAACGGAACACCAATGCCGGCTATCGAAGTGGCGCCAGCCTGCCTTCTATGTGAGCTGAGGATGTCGAGCTTGAACGACGCTCCCACGAGAAACATGTAGAGCACGAGCCCGAGTTGGCCGACGACGTAGATGACCGCGAGGTTCGGATGCGTGACAGTTTCGCTACCAATAGTGAGATGCGTCGGAAACAACCACTGTTGCCCGGCGGGCCAAATCCATCCCAAGACCGAAGGGCCCAATGCGAAACCAGCCACCATGATCGCGACCACCTGCACCTGCGCGAGTCGACGAAAGAGCGGCCACAGAAGGCGATAGGTCAGAAGTATGACCGCGATCTGGAGGAAGAAATGATAAGCGACTTCGAGTAAGGAGGGCATCTTGATCAACCTCTGTCCGACCATCGGAACACAAACAGGCAAGCCGTCAGGCCGCCGATGCACCACGCACTGAGGACGAGGAATGTCCGCCAGTGTTCCCAGGCGCCAGCCGGTTCGAAGGCGACCATCTGCGCCGGCAACAGCACCGACCGGAATCCCTGAGCCATCCACTTGACGGGAAAGATCGACCCGGCAATCAACATCCAGGTCGGTAACATCACGAGCGGCACATAGGTGCCCGACACGAACTGCAGACCAACTGCTGGACCGTTGGTGAGGACCGCAGCAGAAACAGCATTGCTTGCAAAGTTGCTTATGAAGATGCCCAACAGCGAACAACTGACAGTTCCCAAGACAAAAACCCACGTCAACGTGAACCAGCCGAAAGCATCCGACGGCACTCGAAGGCCGAAGACGAAAACACCAAGTAATAGCAAGATTACGGCTTCGGCGGAGCTGACTATCGCTACCAGCATGATCTTGCCGATGAAGTACGACGTCGCGGCTGTTGGCGTTCCACGAAGTCGTCTCAACGCCCCGGTGTCGCGGTCGGCAGCGATGCTGATGCCCAGGTTGATGAAAGAAGTTGACAGTATTCCGTAGGCGAGCATGCTCGCCGCGATCACCGCACCGGTGCTGATGTCGCTGTAAGGCAGTTTCGTCGAGAAGATCGATCCCAGCAGGAGGCAGATAACCGCCGGCATCGCGAAGGTCAGCGCCATTTGTTCTGGTCGACGGTAGAACATCTTGAGCTCGGGGACGACTCGCGACAGGCCGATCCGCACTGCGGATGGGACCGATGGGTTTTGGCGACCCTCACGATGCCGAGCCGGCGATGTCTTCTCAGCGTGTTCGACCGCCATTACGACCCACCGATCAGTTGCAAATAGGCGTCTTCGAGTGTCGGTCGGGAAACCGTCAATTGAGCCAGTTCGGCGCCATCTCGGCTCCGTTGTCTGATGAGCTCGGTCGGGAAATCTGTGTGTTCGACATAAACCTCATCTCCCTCAACCCACCGCACGGTTGCGGCCGAGCGCAGGTGTTCAACCAATCTCGCCGGCGAGTCCATTGCCACAATTCTGCCGTTGGCGACGACCGCTACGCGGTCCGCCAACGCGGCGGCTTCTTCGAGGTAGTGGGTGGTGAGCAGGATGGTCGTGCCGTTGGCCGTCAAAAGCCTTATGACGTCCCAGAATTGCCGTCGAGATTCGGGGTCGAACCCGACCGTTGGTTCGTCCAGAAACAGCAACTCGGGCATCCCGATGATGCCTAGCGCGACATCGAGACGACGACGCTGGCCACCGGACAGCGTCCTCACCCGCGAGCTGGAAAGTGGAGCAAGCCCGACGAACTCAAGTAGTTCCTCAGGTCTCCGAGCAGCGCCGTAGCAGCTGGTGAACATCTTCACCGTTTCGCGAACGGTGAGCATGCTCGCATCGCTCGCGTCCTGGAGGACTATGCCAATTCTGGCGCGCCAACTCCTGCCTGCGGTCCCTGGATCCTCGCCCAACACCAGTACCCGACCCGAGTCGCGCTTCCGGTTGCCTTCAAGGATCTCGATTGTCGTCGACTTGCCTGCCCCGTTGGGACCGAGGATCGCGAAGATCTCACCGTGCCCGACGTCAAAATCGATATCTCGGACGGCGTGTGTCCGTCCATAACATTTCGATAGTCCTCGAACTTGAACTGCGGCAGTGTCGTTCGTGTGCACGTTCAGGTCAGAGTTCACGCTGCACCCCTCCGGGTCTCGGCGCAGCGGCTGGTGTCTCGAGTTCAGCAAGCAGCTCTAGCAGGTCGGCATCCGACATGTCACCCATCAACTGGTCGACGTCATCGACGATTCCCAGTGATGACGGCCCCGGGTCTTCGGCAGGCGCGGGCGAATCTCCGTGGATGGAGTGAAGCTCGGCGAGAATCCGATCGGACAAGGAGTTTACGCTCACGCCTTGGAGTATCTCCAGCACCGGGAGGTCGATTGAGAACGTGGAATTGATTCTCACTCTGAAATCCATCGCCATCATGGAATCCATGCCGATATCGTCGAGCATGGCGTCGGCCTCGATGTCGCTCACGGCGCAATCGAAAACCACGGCAACAATGAGTTGCAGATGCTCCGCGATCACCGCTGCCCGTTCCGCCTCCTGGGTGACAGCAAGCATCTCGAGTACTGACGGTGCTGAATTGCTCTGGGAAACAGAATATTCTGCTGATTCGAGCTCAGAAAGCATCCGCGGCAAGGATCGGCCAAGTCCGGCATTGCGGGCTCGGTTCCAGTCGGCCGTGATCGCGATGACGTTGGCGACCTTCTGGTTGAGGAGGCGATCCAGTATCCGTTTGCCCACGGCGGGAGTGATCAGCTCGATGCCTCGCTGGGCATACAATTTCTCCAGTTTCAGTTCCTCGACCATTCCGAGCGACCAAGGTCCCCATCCGATGGTGAGTGCTGGCTGTCCATGCGCTTGCCGATAGTGCGCGAAGGCATCAAGGAAAGCGTTAGCGGCCGCATAGTTAGCTTGGCCCGGTGACGCGATAGTCGAACCCGCAGAGCCAAACATCACAAAAAATTCCAGCTCGTAGTCCTTGAACGCCTCATGGAGCACGCGGGTTCCAGTGATTTTTGGCGTCAACACCTTGGCGAAATCGACTTCGCTCATGTTGACCAGCAGTCGGTCCGCAACCAATCCCGCGGCATGCACGATGCCACGAACCGGCCGACCGCCGCCTTGGATGTGATCACCCAGCCAAGCGGCGACCTGATCGGCGTCAGCGATATCCACACTGGCGGTTACTATCTGAGCCCCGAGGCGTTCGATCGCTCGTATGGTGGTCACGGTCGCATAGTGGGGGTCGTCGCCGGTGAGGTGTGACCAGCGGTCTCGCGGAGGGATAACGCTACGGCTCAGCAAGGTGATGTGTCGTGCCCCACGTTCGGCCAGGTACTCCGCCATTATGCGGCCGAGCGCTCCTGTTCCCCCCGTGACGATATAAGTCGCGTCAGGAGTGAGTTTTGTGGGGAAAGGTCTGGTCAGGTTCTGGCACGGACGCAGGCGCGGGACGAACGTAGTGCGGCCGCGGATCGCGATCTGATCCTCGGACCCATCGTCGATGAGTTCCTCGCAGATACGCGCGGCGATTTGAGTCTGTTCTTGGGCGTCGTCGATGTCGATGAGACCACCCCAGTATTCCGCGAACTCCTGATGCCCGATGACGCGTCCGAGTCCCCAGACGGCGGCCTGGTCTACTGCCTTTACCGGGAATCCCGGCACCCGTTGCGAGTTTGCAGTGACCACATACAGGCGAGCTTTCGCGGCACCATGCTCTGCGAGCGCTTTGACGAGACGGAGGATGGTGAATGCGCCAAGCCCGTGACCGTCGGAGTCGGACGAGATCTCGAGCGGCCAGCAGTCGACGATGTTTGTGAGATCACCCGGATCGACAAAGTGCGAGGTGATCAGTTGGATTACGTGATCGGGAAAGTCAGGGTTGATCGAATAAACTCCGTCGACATGGGTGACCACATCAACGGATCGGTGTTCGACCGTTTGAACGCGGTGGCCGCGACGGCGCAATTCCCGAGCAATGGCGTGGCCGACGCCTGAGTTGTCGACGAGCACGAGCCAGGACTGACGATCACGTGGGTTCTCGGGCGGAGAAAGCGTATGGGCACCTTCCTCCCGGACCTTCGCTGACCACGTGAGTTCGTACAACCCCCTGTCGATCTGAGCGGCCGACATTTGCGATGACGCAGTCAGCGACTGCACGATGAAGCCCTCGATGACGATGAGCGGATTGCCCAGACGGTCGGTTACCGTGATGTCGCTTTCGATCAAGTCCTTGGCCGCTGAGATGACCTTGACACGAACCATCATGTTTTCCTCAGGCCCGCCATGGACCGAGAAGCGCCGAACGTGAGTCGGCAGATATGGTTCCGCGTTCGCCTCCTGACCGCGAAACGTTGCGCCCAAGAGCGTTTGAAAGGCACCATCGATGAGCGCCGGGTGAAAGCGGTATACGTCGAGTTCGTCGGCCACGGCAGCCGAAATGGCGATCTCGGCCGAAACCCAGCCCTCACCCGCGGTCAAGCTCTGGATGGACTGAAATAACGGGCCGTAATCGAATGCCATGGCGGCGCTGCGGGTGTAGAACTCGTTTCCACTGATCGAGATGACCGGTTCCCGGAGGTTCAACGCTTCGCAGCGGCGAGGCGTCGCCGCAAGCGTATTGAGCTCAGCGGTGGCGGTGATCATCCACTTGAGGTGACCGTCTGCCGTTGCCTTGAAAGCGGCGAATTCCAACGTGCCATCGTGTTCGTTCAGAGTCGTCCTGATAATCGGATCGCAGGTCTCGTCGAGGATGACGGCGCGGTGGAACGTTAGGTTCTCCACACTGAGATTTGCTCCGTAAGTCAATCTACCTGCCTCCAGCGCCATTTCGATGTATATGGCTGCGGGTAGGACAACATTCCCCTGCATACGGTGATCACCGAGGAATGCGTTTGCGACTGTGCTTAATTCAGCTTCCCAGGTGGGATGGATGGCGCTGACCGCTTGGCCCAGGAGCGGATGCACCGGGTTGTAGAAGAGAGCTTCCACCGCTTCGGGCGTTTCTTCCCAGAAGCGCTTGGTCTGCCACGGGTACGAGGGAAGTTTGAGAAGTCGTGCCTGGCGCAGGGGGTTGACGGTGTTCCAAGCGATGTCATGACCATTACAGTGCAGCTCGCCGACGCAGCTCAGCAGTGTGCGGCAGTCGTCGTGATCATGTCGCTGAGTGGCCATGACTGAGATTCGTTGACTCCCAGCGGTTTCGAAGATTGCTGGCGCGAGGACAGGGTGGGGTCCGAGGTGGACGAAATGGGCGAATCCATCGTCAAGCATTCGGCGGATCGCGGGTTCGAACAGCACGGTAGCGCGGGTGTTCTGCCACCAGTAGGCGGCACCGGCGTCGTATCCATCCAGCTGTTCGCCCGTGACCGTCGAGTAGAGCGGCAGCGTGGCAGCTTTCGACGACAAGCTTTCGAAGGCGTTGAATAGGTCGTCTCGCACCGAATCCATGTAATGGGTGTGGTACGGAATGTTTCCCGGCAGATAGCGATTGAAGACTCCGGACTCGTTCAATTGCCGTCGGATCCCTTCGATCGCGTCGGGGTCGCCCGCGATGGTGGTCGCCGACGGGCTGTTGACCGCAGCCACCGAGATCCGTCTTCCGAATTCGTCGCGTACCGTCTCGTCGACCACTTCCATCAACGAGGCGGCATCGAGTCCGACTGCGAGCATGCGGCCTTGTCCGCTTGTGCGTTGTTGGAGTCGGCTCCGGTGGTACACGACATGAATGGCCTGTTCGAAGGTGAGCAGACCGGCGAGATGGTGGGCGGCCACCTCACCGGCGCTGTGGCCGATAATGGCGTCGGGCTCGACTCCGAAGTGCGCAAGCTGCTCGGCTAATGCCACTTGTATGGCGAAGTTGGCGGGCTGCGCGATCTCCGTTTCCGCCATGCGCGAGCGGGTCTCATCGCAGCGTAGTTCTTCGATCAGGGACCAGTTCGTGTACCGAGACAGTTCTCGATCGCTTCGCAGGATGCTTTCGGTGAACACGGGAAAAACGTCCAGTAACCCTCGGCACATCTGTGACCACTGGGGTCCCATTCCGGTGCAGACGAACGCCAACTTGGGTGGGGGCGAGCTGATGCGGCCCGTGGAGATCTGCCCGCCTTGGGCGACGGCGCGCAATTGTGCCTCCAAATCGGAAACACTTTCGGTGATCAAGGTGTAGCGATGATTGAGATGAGCGCGCCGCTGGGCGAGTGTGTAGCAGACATCCGGCAGGGTGACATCGGGGTGGCTGGCAAGATACTCGACGAGCCGCTCGGCCGTCGCGACCAGTGCTTCCTCGCTGCGCGCCGAAATCGGCACCGTAGCCATCGGCAACGTCGGGACGTCCGGCAGAGCAGAGGCGCAGGCAGGTGCGGGAGGCTCAGCCAGCAACACGTGTGCGTTGGTGCCGCCGAATCCGAATGAGTTGACTCCTGCTACGCGTCGGATACAGGCCGGAAATGGGCGGCCCGCTGCCGGAATGTCGATCTTCAAATCCGCCAAAGAGACTTGCCGGGTCGGGATTCGCAGATTCACGTTTCCGGGAATGTACCCGTGCTTGAGCACGAGCGCCGCTTTGATCAGTCCGGCCACACCGGCGCCCGCCTCTAGGTGGCCGATGTTGGTCTTCACCGATCCGACCAGCAGAGGGTTCGCTGTTGATCGTTCTGAGGTGAGCGCACTCGCCAGCGCCCGCAACTCGATCGGGTCGCCGACGGGCGTTCCGGTACCGTGCGCTTCCACGTACCCAACTTCGGTTGCCGAAACGCGCGCTCGCCGAAGAGCTGTCCTGATTGCGGCTTCTTGGGATTCTTCGCGAGGCACGGTTATGCCGTCGGTATGGCCGTCTTGTGACACCGCGGTGCCCAGAAGCTGGGCGTAAATGTCGTCGCCGTCGTCGAGCGCGCGCTGAAGCGGTTTGAGGATGACGACCGCCCCGCCTTCTCCGCGTGCGTAACCGTCCGCGGAGTCGTCGAATGCTTTGGAACGTCCTTCAGGGCTGAGGAATCCGCTCTTCGACTCCGCAATTGCGGTATTGGGACCGATCATGAGGTTCACCCCGCCAGCAAGAGCGAGATCACATTCACCATTCCAGACACTCTGCGCCGCAAGATGCACCGCGACGAGCGAGCTGGAGCACGCTGTGTCAATCGCCATGCTCGGTCCCCGGAAGTCGAAGGCATACGAGATCCGGTTCGCCAACATCGTCATCATCATTCCGGTGGCAGAATGCGACTTGAACCGGTAACGGCTGGTGCGGCCCTGATTTTGCAAAAGCTGATAGTCGAGAGTGAAGCCGCCGACGAAAACGCCGACGTCAGTACCCGCCAAATCGCCGGCGGGTATCCCGCCGTCCTCGAGCGCCTCCCACGTAGCACGTAGCAGCAAGCGCTGTTGTGGATCGAGTGAGTGCGCTTCACGGGGGGACATTCCGAAGAACTGGGGATCGAATTGATCTATCTCGCTGAGGAATCCGCCTCGGCGAGTGATCATCTTTCCGGCCTTCGCCGGATTGCTATCGTGATATCGCATCGCGCTCCAACGGTTTTCGGGCACGACACAAGTGGCGTCGGTGTCATCGCAGAGCAGGTGCCAGAAGCTCTCGGCGGAGTCTCCGCCTCCGGGGAATCGACAGCCAATCCCGACGATGGCCAGCGGCTCGTGGTTGCTGTCTTCACTGAGCATGTTCATCCTCTGCTCTCACAACCGGGCTGTGTTTCGGTCAGGTGAATTCGCAATAATGCTTTGGGTCAACTCGACTGAAGCACCGGTTTGGCAGCTACGATCCAGTCGCCGCTGACCGGGTTGGTCGCTTGTTCGCGGCGATAGGTCGATCGCAGCTCGCGCAGAAGCGAATCCCGTTGCCACGCCTGCACTTGGCGCATGACGTCGTCATCCTGAAACAGCGATGAATTCTCGGCGATCACAGTCTCGGCGAGCTGACCTGCGAGTTGACGTAACAGCTGGGCGTTGGCTTTGAAGCGATCGGTGAAGTCCGAACTCGTCTCCATCATCGCGGTGTGCAGGACCGCCATGAAACCGAAAGGCGTGTACAAATCGATGAACGGCACCGATGAAGTGCCGACCTCGACGGCGGCCCACTCCCGAAAGAACCGCTGAATGCGGTTGCTGAGTGCGATCAGTCCTTCCAGATGAGGGACTAGATCAGGATCGTCCGCCATTCGCACGAAGCGGTCGTTCGTGTAGAGCAAACCCACGAAGCCCCAATAGAACGCAATATCCCAGATGATCTTTGCCGACATAACCGTCGCGTGGCCCATCAAACGGTACTGATCCTGATAGACAGCGAGCCACATCTCAGTGAGCGAGCGATAGAGGGAATCGCTGATCTGCGAGCGCGCGAGGACATTTTCACCGTCCAGATCACGGGTGATCATGTCGGTGATCAAGCCATTACCGATGGCGACCAAGTCCAGTCCAGATGAGTACAACGGATCTAGGAATACGCCAGCGTCGCCCGTAAGGCACCACCGGTCGCGGCCGTTGAATACCTTGGTTGCGCCGTGGCTGTAATTCTTCATGACCCGGAAGTCCAAGATCAGGTCGTCGTGCTCCGCGAGCATCGCAGCACACTGCGGTTCATGTGCCCACAGCCACGACTTGGCTCTGACCAGGGTGTTGAATTCGTCGAATGCGTGAAACGCCGGGTCGGCGACTATTCCAACG
>NZ_LZKP01000142.1 GCF_001672895.1 Mycobacterium sp. E740 | reverse complement strand
ACGGGGCCGGACTGCGTCTCGGTGATCGCGATGTCCAGCGCGTAGAACTCGTTGAAGAACTCGACGTCGTGCTTGACGCAGTTCTGGTACAGCGTCTGCAGGATCATGTGACCGGTGCGGTCGGCGGCGTAGCACGCCCTGCGTACCGGCGCCTTGCCGTGGTCGCGGGTGTGCCCGCCGAACCGGCGCTGGTCGATGCGGCCCTCGGGTGTCCGGTTGAACGGCATCCCCATCTTCTCGAGGTCCAGCACGGCGTCGATGGCTTCCTTGCACATGATCTCGACCGCATCCTGGTCGGCGAGGTAATCGCCGCCCTTGACCGTGTCGAAGGTGTGCCACTCCCAGTTGTCCTCTTCGACATTGGCCAGCGCGGCACACATGCCGCCCTGCGCCGCGCCCGTGTGGCTGCGAGTCGGGTACAGCTTGGTCAGCACCGCGGTGCGGGCCCGCGGGCCCGCCTCGACCGCGGCGCGCATGCCTGCCCCGCCGGCGCCGACGATCACCACGTCGTAGCGATGTTCTTGAATCATCTAAAAGCTCCCGCTCACGATATGTTCGCGTCGAAGGTGACCAGCACGTAGCTGCCGAGGACCAGCGTGAATCCGGTCGCCAGCAGCAACAGCGAGTTCAGCCAGAATTTCGTGGTGTTCTTGCGCGCGTAGTCGCCGATGATGGTGCGCAGGCCGTTGGCGCCGTGCAGTTGTGCCAGCCACAGCAGCGCCATGTCCCAGATCTGCCAGAACGGCGACGCCCAGCGCTGCGCGACGTAGTTGAAGTCGATGCGGTAGACGCCGTCGTCCCACATCAGCATCACGAACAGGTGGCCGAGCGCGAGGAAGACGAGCGCGACACCGGAGAACCGCATGAACAGCCAGGCGTACTTCTCGAAGTACGGGATGCCGCGCGGTCGTCGTGGCGCCCGCGGATGGTCCAGCCCCGCAGGCCGGTCGTGCTCTTTCTCCATCACCGGGGCGATGCGGCCCTCGCGGTGGTGCGGCGTCCAGGCTCCTCCCGCCGTCCCGCCCGGCGCTCCTCCCGACGCGCTCACAGGAACCGCTCCGCCATGTGCATCCCGATGATGCCGAGCGACGGGATGATGACCGCGAGGAAGACGCCGACGACGACCCACAGCATCGCCCGCTGGTAGCGCGCACCGTGCTGCCAGAAGTCGATCAGGATCACCCGGATGCCGTTGAGGGCGTGGTAGAGCACCGCGACGACGAGACCGACCTCCATCAGCCCGATCAGCGGGGTCTTGTAGGTCTCAATGACCTCGTTGTATGCCTGCGGGCTCACCCGCACCAGGGCGGTGTCGAGCACGTGGACGAACAGGAAGAAGAAGATCGTCGCCCCGGTGATGCGGTGCAGCACCCACGACCACATCGCGGCGTCGCCGCGGTAGAGGGTGCGCCTGCGGGGCGGTCGCGGTCGCGCGACCCGCTCATCCCCGGGTGCCGGCCCGGCGGTTTGAGTACTCATCTGGCCTCCAACGCCTTCGGTGGACGATTGGGCTCGTAGAACAGCACCGGGCGGCAGTGGTCGCTGCCTGAGTTCGGTCCGGTTCGCGCACTTCACCCAAACCTCGGGGCGACTCTAAACCCAGTCGTACCGCTAAACGAACTACGGTTTAGCCGTCGATGTCTTGAAAAACGCCGAAGTTAGGCTTGCCTATGCCGTCGCCCGGCTTCGCGCGCGGGACTTCGGAATGCATTCAGAACCGGCCCGGTGAGGATGAAATGGCGATCGATGTCGACTGGAATATGTTGCGGCGTAAGGCAATTGATGCTTCGCAAACCGCGTATGCACCGTATTCCGGGTTCCCCGTCGGCGCGGCGGCGCTGGTCGACAACGCGCGCGTCGTGGCCGGCTGCAATGTGGAAAATGTCTCATATGGCCTAGGTCTCTGTGCCGAGTGCGCAGTGGTCTGCAACCTGCATTCCGGTGGCGGCGGACGGCTGATCGCGCTGTCGTGTGTGGACGCCGCGGGTGAGGTGCTGATGCCGTGTGGGCGGTGCCGGCAGGTACTGCTCGAGCACGGCGGCCCGCAGATGCTCATCGACCATCCAGGCGGCCCGCGGCCGCTGGGCGACCTGCTGCCCGATGCGTTCGGACCGCATGATCTGGCCCGTCGGGATTGTGCCCCGAGTGGGGAAACACCGTGACGCAGTTCACATTTGACGCGCGGGGGTTCGATGTCGCATCCACTTGACGCGCCGACGGTGATCCGGACCAAGAGGGACGGCGGCGTCCTGCCGGACGCGGCGATCGACTGGGTGATCGACGCGTACACCCACGGCCGGGTGGCCGAGGAACAGATGTCCGCCTTGTTGATGGCGATCTTCCTGCGCGGGATGACCGGCGCCGAGATCGCCCGCTGGACATCGGCGATGGTGCACTCCGGCGAGCGGTTGGACTTCACCGACCTACGTCGAGGTGGCAAGCCACTCGCGTTGGTGGACAAGCACTCGACCGGTGGGGTGGGCGACAAGATCACCATCCCGCTGGTTCCGGTGGTGATGGCCTGCGGCGGAGCCGTGCCGCAGGCCGCAGGTCGCGGCCTCGGTCATACGGGCGGCACGCTCGACAAGCTCGAATCCATTGCGGGCTTCACCGCCGAGATCTCCAAAGACCAGATCCGCCAACAGCTTTGCGATCTCGGCGCCGCGATCTTCGCGGCGGGTGAACTTGCTCCCGCCGACCGGCGGATCTACGCGCTGCGCGACGTCACCGCCACAACCGAGTCGCTTCCGCTCATCGCCAGCTCGGTGATGAGCAAGAAGATCGCCGAGGGTGCCCGCGCGCTGGTGCTGGACTCGAAAGTCGGGTCCGGGGCGTTCCTCAAGACCGAGGTGGAGTCGCGGGAGTTGGCCCGCACGATGGTCGACCTCGGCGCTGCGGCCGGTATCGAGACCCGGGCGCTGCTGACCGACATGGCAACGCCGCTCGGCCGGGCGGTCGGCAACGCCGTGGAGGTGGCCGAATCGCTCGAGGTGCTCGCCGGCGGTGGGCCGCGCGACGTCGTCGAGCTCACCCTGGCGCTGGCCGCCGAGATGCTCGACGCCGCCGGGATCGACGGGGTGGACCCGGCTCAGACGCTGCAGGACGGCTCGGCGATGGACCGATTTCGGGACCTGGTCGCCGCGCAGGGTGGCGACCTGGCGCAACCGTTCGCGGGCGGCCCGGCGGTCGAAACCATCACGGCGCCCCGCGGTGGCACGATGGGTGACATCGACGCGATGGCGGTGGGCCTGGCGGTGTGGCGACTCGGTGCGGGTCGCTCCTTTCCTGGTGAGCGGGTGCAGCCCGGCGCCGGCCTGCTCATCCACCGCCGCCCCGGTGAGCCCGTCAGCGCCGGCGAGGCGCTGTTCACCCTCTCCACCGAGACGCCGGAACGGTTCGAGGCCGCGATCGCCGAGCTCGACGGCGCATGGAGCATCGGCGATGCCGCACCGCCGTCGCGGCCGTTGGTCATCGACCGGATCACGAGCGGAGGGTGACATGACGACGCCGCTGACCCTGGACTCGATCAGGCAGGCGCCCAAGGCGCTGCTGCACGACCACCTGGACGGCGGCCTGCGCCCGGCCACGGTGCTGGAGCTGGCGGAGGCGACGGGCTACGACGACCTGCCGACGACCGACGTCGACGAGTTGGCGACGTTCTTCCGCACCGCCGCGCACAGCGGGTCCCTGGTGCGGTATCTCGAGCCCTTCGCGCACACCGTCGGTGTCATGCAGACCCCGGAGGCGTTGCACCGTGTGGCCCGCGAGTGCGTCGAGGATCTCGCCGACGACAACGTCGTCTACGCCGAGATCCGGTTCGCCCCCGAACTGCACATCGACGGCGGCATGTCGCTGGACGCGGTGGTCGACGCGGTCCTGGCCGGCTTCGCCGACGGCGAGAAGGCGGCCCGCGCCGGAGGGCGGCCCATCACGGTGCGATGCCTGGTGACGGCGATGCGACACGCGGCGCGCTCGCTCGAGATCGCCGAACTGGCGGTGCGGTTCCGCGACAAGGGTGTCGTCGGCTTCGACATCGCCGGCGCGGAAGCCGGTTATCCGCCCACCCGGCATCTCGACGCGTTCGAGTACATGCGGAACAACAACGCGCGCTTCACGATTCACGCCGGAGAGGCGTTCGGGCTGCCGTCGATACACGAGGCGATCGCGTTCTGCGGTGCCGACCGACTCGGTCACGGCGTGCGGATCGTCGACGACATCACCGTCGCACCCGACGGCAGCACGCAGCTGGGCCGGCTCGCGGCGCTGTTGCGCGACAAGCGGATTCCGTTCGAGATGTGCCCGTCGTCGAACGTGCAGACCGGTGCCGTCAAGAGCATCGCCGAGCATCCGTTCGACCTGTTGGCCCGGCTGCGGTTCCGCGTCACGGTCAACACCGACAACCGGCTGATGAGCGACACCACGATGAGCCAGGAGATGCTGCGGCTGGTCGAGGCCTTCGGCTACGGCTGGAGCGATCTGCAGCGGTTCACCATCAACGCGATGAAGTCGGCGTTCATCTCGTTCGACGAGCGGCTGTCGATCATCGACGACGTGATCAAACCGCGCTACGCCGTCCTCATCGGCTGAACCACACCTCCCGCGAGTGACCGTGTTTGCACACCGACACACCGTTCAAAGCGTGCATTTTGCGGGCGCTCGTCAGACCAGGCGGCGGACCTCAAAGCCGGCCGGCCGCGAATGTCGCGGCTTGCGCCGCCAGGCCCGACGACACATACGACAGGTGCGCCGGGGAGAACATCTCGTCGTGCGACGGAGTGGAACTACCCCCGCCGGGCGAACAGATCGGGTCACCCTGCGCGCAGAGGTCGACGGTTCTGGCCCCGTACTCGGGGCTCACCGCAGTCAGCGGCAGCCCCACGTACCGGGTGGCCGGATTGCCGAGCACCGCGACCGCAGCAACATTGTCAGCCGCCTCCGGCGGCAGCGGGGCAGGCACGAAGCCGGCGATCGAGACGGGGACCGCGGTGAGTAGATCGACCACCAACGCGCCTTGCGAGTACCCGCCGAGCACCAGCTTGGTGTTCGCGCATTCGGCGGCCATCGACCGGATATGGGCGTTGGCGTCGGCGGCACCCGCCGAAGCGGACGGCTGGAAGTCCTCGGTGGCCGGATAGTTGACCGCGTACACGCCGATGGACCGCCCCGCGGCTTGCGCGCGCAGCGTGTCGACGAACGCCTGACCGACCCCGCCCACACCCGGGGGTTCGGTGGTGGCGCGGGCGAACACCACCTCGGCGTCGGGGCACGGAGCAGCAGCGGCGGTCGGCGGAATCATCAGGGTCGACGCGGCCAGAGCGGTGGTGGCGGCGAGCATCCATGGCTTGCGGTTCATGGGGCGGGGTTACCCCGGCGCCGTCTCAGCAAACGACCGCAAGCGCAGACACCTTGCGGAAAAATGACGTCTTGGCCGGCCCGGGAGTGACGTCGTCGTCCCTGGGTACTTTCGAGTTCGGGAGGTGCGTCATGAGGACGAGCACGGGAGGTGCGTCATGAGAAGAGCGTCCCGGGGACTGCTCAGGCCGATCGGCTTGTGTGTTTTCGTGTTCGCGCTGCTGTTGTCGATAGCGGCGGCGCCGGCGGCCGTCGCCGACGATCGCTTGAACTTCACCGAGACCACGCTGGACGGGGCGCAGTTCAACGGCAACAGTTTGGCGGGTAAGCCCGCCGTGCTGTGGTTCTGGACGCCGTGGTGCCCGTTCTGCAATGCGGAGGGCCCGTCGGTCAGCCAGGTCGCCGCGGCCAACCCCGACGTCACGTTCGTCGGCGTCGCCGCTCGGTCGGACCTCGCGGCGATGCGGGACTTCGTCTCGAAGTACCACCTCAACTTCACCAACCTCGACGACGCCGACAGTTCGACGTGGCGGCGGTTCAACGTGCCGTGGCAACCGGCATACGTGTTCTACCGCGCCGACGGCACGTCGACCTTCGTCAACAACCCGACCGCTGCGATGTCCGAGCAGGAGCTTTCCGACCGGGTGAAGGCGCTCAAGGCGTAGCCATCCGTGGACCTCGGCCTGGCTCTGCTCGCCGGCCTGCTCGCTGCGCTCAATCCGTGCGGCTTCGCGATGTTGCCCGCTTACCTCGCGCTGGTGGTGCGCGGGGAGTCGAACGGTAGGCCCGTCGGCCGGGCGCTGGTCGCCTCCATTGCGATGTGCTCGGGTTTCCTTGTGGTGTTCGCTGCCTTCGGACTGCTCACCGTGACGGCGGCGTCCGTGGTGATGCGGTATCTGCCGTTCGCCACGATGCTGATCGGCGCGCTGCTCGCCGGTCTCGGGATCTGGCTGCTGGCCGGCCGCGACCTGTCGATCCTCGCGCCGAAGCCTGCGCCGCGGTGGCTGCCGACGGCGCGCCTCGGATCGATGTTCGGCTACGGCGTGAGCTATGCGATGGCATCGGTGACATGCACCGTCGGCCCATTCCTCGCCGTGACGGGCATCGGTGTGGGCGGTGCGACGCTCGCCGACACCGTGGCCGCCTTCGTGGCCTACGCCGCCGGTTTCGGGCTGATCGTCGGCGCGACGGCGATCGGTGCGGCGTTCGCGGGCGCGGCGGTGACCGACGGGCTGCGACGCGCACTGCCTTACGTGAACCGGATCAGTGGGGCGCTGCTGGTGATCGTCGGGGCGTACGTCGGTTACTACGGCTTCCACGAGGTACGACTCATGCGCGGCGGCGACCCGGACGATCCGGTGATCGCTGCGGCGGCGCGTCTGCAAGGAGCGCTCGCCGGCTGGGTCAGCGAGCACGGCGCGTGGCCGTGGTTGCTTGCCGTGGCCGTTTTGGGCATCGGTGCGCTCGGCCGGGTTTGGCGACGGCGGGTCGTGTCGCGTCGTACGGTGGCCCGATGATCACCGGGGCGCACGTCATCGTCTACAGCCGCGACGCCGAGGCCGATCGGGCATTCCTCCGCGACGTGCTCGGCTACCCGCACGTCGACGCCGGAGGCGGGTGGCTGATCTTCAAGCTGCCGCCCGCCGAGGTCGCCGTCCATCCGGCCGAAGGCGGCGGTGCACACGAGCTGTACCTGATGTGTGACGACGTCGACGCCACCGTCGCGCAGCTGGAAGCCGACGGCGTGCAGTGCGGACCGATCAGCGACGAGGGTTGGGGCCTGCTGACAAGCATTCGGATGCCGGGCGGCGGGGAGATCGGTCTCTACGAGCCACGGCACCCGAAAGCGACTGAGCTGTAACGCTATTCGGGCCGCAGCCGCGACTCGACAAAGGTCTCCAGCGCCTCCCACTGCTCGACGGCTTTGGCGTACGGCGGGCTCGGCGGCCGGCCCTTGTCGGGCTCGAGAACGTGCGCGAGAACCCGGCCCAGCGGCTCGTCGGCGTCGAGTGCGTTGTCGACGGTCGAGTCCTCCGAGTAGTCGCCGACGTCCCTGAGCAGTTCGACGGCGAGTGTCACCTGATCCCGGTCCAGCGCATCGGGTCCGTCGGCGAGGTCGTCGACGATGCCGGTCAGCACGTAGACGTTGTCGTCGGTCACGTCGACCTGCAGTGACCCGTCGGTGGCCGCGGTCCGGATGTCGTCGTAGGTGGCCAACCCGGAAAGATCGTGGTCGTGCTCGTCGGCGAGGTAACGCGCCAGCGCCCGCTCTGAGCCGAAGACGCTGATGCGCCCGTTGCGGCCGAGGAAGACCGGCCGGTCGTCCAGATAGCAGCGCAGCGTGTAGTAGGTCCCTGCGCTCGTCATCAGCCGGACGGGATCGATGCCGACCTTGTGCCAGAAGTCCTCGTCGCTGCCGAGCACCTGGCTCTGGGCCTGAGCGGCCAGAGCATCGGGTTCGTCATCGACGTCGTCGTCGCCTTCGTCCTCACCGGCCTCGGCATCTTCGGTCTCGTCGAGGGCGTCCTCTTCGGGTTCGGGTGCCGGCTCGGCCAGCTCGGCCTCGGCCTTCTCCGCGGCGTCCGAGTCGACGTCGGGCGTGGTGACCACCTCGTCGATCGCGTCGACCACGTTGTCCCAGCTTCGGGCGATCACCGCCTCGATCTCGGCCCACCGCTTGCGCCCGCTGCGCCCCGAGAACGCGTCGATCCCGCCGCCGAGCGTGCCCAGCACGGGGTTGCCGTTGAAGAACTTGGCCACCGCCGGGAGTTCGCACACCGAGCCGAGCGCCGAGACGACGGCCAACGTGCGGTGCAGCCGCCGCACGGCCTCTTCGTCGGCCTTCTCCGACACGATGTCCGGCACGCCGACGACGTCGTACTGGTGCTCCTCGGCCGGATCGAGCCGGTGCGCATTGGCCTGGGTGAGCTTCTCCCATGCCGGGTGGTCGGCGAGGTCGTTGTCCGAGTTCGTCCTGACGAACGCGACCAGGTCGGCGGCCGACTCGAACCCGTACAGATCCTCGTCCTTGCCGAGGAAGGCCTCCCACTCGTCACCGGCATCACGCCAGCGTGGAGCCCATAACGTGTACAGGTCGCCCTTGGTCAGGCCGAGTCGGACCGGCACGATGTCAGCAGCCATGGCGCACAGCCTAACGATCGTGACTGAGCCGATATGCGGTGCATGCCGCTGCCCGGCGGGCGAACTCCCCGCGCCGCCAGGGACTTTTAGGGCAGGCTGAAGGGATGACGGAAGCCGCCGATCTCGTCGATGCGGTGGCGGCTCTGGGCGACGTGCTCGGGCGCACGACGTTCCCGCTGCCCGCGCCGTCGGCGTGGCGGGCAGAACACGACCGCCGAGAGTTGACCGGGCAACTCTCCGACTACCTGCTTCCGCGGTTACGCAGTCTCGACGCCCCGCTGCTGGCGGTGGTCGGCGGGTCGACGGGCGCCGGTAAGTCGACCTTGATCAACTCACTGGTCGGCGTCGACGTCAGTCCCGCCGGTGTGCTGCGGCCGACCACCCGGGGTCCCGTCATCGTGTGCCATCCCGCGGACCTGATGTGGTTCACCGACGATCGGATCCTGCCGCAACTGCCGCGCTCGTCGGGGCCCGACGGGCTGCGACTGGCGACGAATCCCGGCATCGGCCCCGGGCTCGCGCTGCTCGACGCCCCCGACATCGACAGCGTCGTGAGCGCCAACCGAGAGCTGGCGGCCACGCTGCTGGCCGCCGCCGACTTGTGGATCTTCCTGACGACCGCGGCTCGCTACGCCGACGCCGTGCCCTGGCAGATGCTGCACACTGCGCGGGAGCGCGGCACGGCGATCGCGATCGTGCTCGATCGCTGCCCGCCCGAGGCGGTGAAGGAAGTGGGCGCGCACCTCGCGGACATGCTCGCAGCGAACGGGCTGGGCGGTGCGCCGCTGTTCGTCGTGGCCGAGCAGTCGCTGCGCGGAGGGCTGTTGCGGGAGAAGGCGATTGCGCCCATTCGCTCGTGGCTCGCAAGCCTGACGGCCGACGCGGAGCAGCGGGCCGCGGTCGTGCGCTACACGCTGGACGGGGCACTGCGCAGCCTCGCGCCCCGGGCGTATGCGCTCGCCGACGCCGCCGATGAACAGTCCGCGGTGCGTGAGCAGCTGATGTCCTGCGTGACGTCGGCCTACGACGGCGCCCGTTCGCGGGTGGACGAGGCGATCCGCGACGGCGCGCTGCTGCGAGGCGAGGTGCTGGCCCGCTGGCAGGACGTCGTCGGGACAGGGGAGTTCCTGCGGAAGCTGGAGTCGCGCGTCGGCCGGATCAGGGACCGCCTGGTGGCCGCCGTGAGCGGGCGGCCAGGCCCGGTCGAGGAACTCGGGTCGGCATTGGAATCGGGGATCGCGACGGTCGTGCAGGCCGCGGTGGAAGAGGCCGCGGAGTCGGCCTACGGCTGCTGGGCCCGCCACCAGGCGGGGGAACCTCTGCTGACCGACGAGCTGGCCCGTCCGGCACCCGGCCTGGCCGAGGCGGTGGAGCGGCTGGTTCGCGACTGGCAGGAGTTCGTACTCGAGCTCGTCCGTACCGAGGGTGCGTCGAAGCGGTCGGGGGCGCGTCTGGCGTCGTACGGCGTCAACGGGGCTGGGCTGGTCGTGATGCTCGCGGTGTTCAGCCAAACCGCCGGTCTGACCGGGGCCGAGATCGCCGTGGCCGGAGGGACGTCGGTGGCAAGCCAGAAGGTCCTGGAGGCAATCTTCGGTGAGCAGGCGGTCCGCGGCCTGGCGCGGCGGGCCCGCGACGAGCTGCTGGTCCGGGTCGGCGAACTGTTGGCTCAGGACAGTGGCCGCTACGTCGAAGTGCTGGGTTCGGCGTCGTCGATGATCTCCGGTGACGAGCTGCGAGCGGCCGCGAATTCCGTTGCGGCGGTGCTGCGGTGAGTCTCACCTCGCGACTGGCGGCGCTGACGTCGGTGGCCGAGCTCGGGGCAGATCGGCTGCCCGACGACGTGTTCGCCGAGATACGCGGGCTGGACACCCGGGCCGGGACACGGCTGCGGCTGTCCGGGGAGCACACCGTGGTGGCGCTGGCCGGGGCGACGGGGAGCGGGAAGTCGTCGTTGTTCAATGCCGTCGTCGGGGAGCAGTTGGCGACGGTCGGCATCCGGCGGCCTACGACGTCGGCGAGCCAGGCGGTGGTGTTCGGACCGTCCGGCGCGACCGAACTGCTGGATTGGCTGGAGATCGGCAACCGGCAGTACCGCGACGCGTCGTATGCGCCCGAGCTGTCCGGGCTCGTGCTGCTGGACCTGCCCGACCACGACTCCACCGAGCTGTCTCACCGGGCCGAAGTGGACCGGCTGATTCGGCTCGTCGACGCGTTCGTGTGGGTGCTCGACCCGCAGAAGTACGCGGACGCGGTGCTGCACGACTCGTATCTGCAGCCGCTGTCCGCGCACCGTGAAGTGATGGCGGTGGTGCTCAACCAGTCGGATCGGCTGTCGCCAGCTGACCTGGATTCCTGCGTACGCGACCTGCACCGGCTGTTGGCCGCGGACGGCCTGGCCGGGGTCCCGGTGCTGACGACGTCTGCGGTGACGGTTGACGGTGTGGCGCCGCTGCTCGAGTTCCTGGCGTCGACCGTCGCCGATCACCGCGCGCGGACCGCTCGGGTCAGCGCGGACCTGGATCACATCGCCGCGCGCCTGGCACCGCTGGTCCCGAAGCGCCGATCCGAGCCCGCGCTGCGGGATGCCGAGCGACGGCTGCAGGGCGCGCTGGTGGCGGCGGCCGGAGTGCCTACCGTCGTGGCAGCTGTCGGGCGCGCTTACGATCGGCGCGGGATGGCGGCGGTCGGTTGGCCGCCGCTGAGCTGGTTGTCCAGGATGCGAGCAGATCCGTTGCGGCGGTTGGGCATTGGGCACGCCGACGGGCAAGACGATGTGCTGCGCCGAACCTCGCTGCCGTCGGCGTCGGCGGCCTCGCGGGCGGCGGTGGACAGCGCCGTACGCTCGCTGGCCGACACCGCGTCGGCCGGCCTGCCGGCGCCGTGGCCGCGAAAGCTGTTGGAGGCGGCAAAGTCTCGGTCTGGGGCGGTGCCGGATGCGTTGGACCGGGCGGTCGGCGGAACCGACCTCGGAATGAACCGGCCGCCGCGGTGGTGGACGCTCGTCGGCGCGGTCCAGTGGGTGTTGCTCGCCGCGGCGATCGTGGGCGGGGCGG
>NZ_LZKP01000141.1 GCF_001672895.1 Mycobacterium sp. E740 | reverse complement strand
TCCTCACAAGCTCGACCCGGCGGTGCGCCTGGCCGCCGCGCGGGCGGTGGGCGGCGGTCCGGGCAAGTGCCAGCAGGTCTGGTGTCCGGTGTGCGCGCTGGCGGCCTTGATCGCGGGTGAACAGCATCCGCTGCTCACGGTCGTCGCCGAGCACAGCGTCGCGCTGCTGGCACTTGCCCGGACCGCCGCCCACCGCCCGCGCGGCGGCCAGGCGCACCGCCGGGTCGAGCTTGTCCAGGATGCTCTGGGCGAGCAGCCGCAGCTCCGGGCCGAGGTCGGCGTGTGGACCTGTCACTTCGGCCACACCTCCGGATTCGGTCGGAACCGCACGCTCAACTCACACCCCCGCAATTGCGCGTCCACCACGACGCATCTGCGCAGCACGGACGCCAGCCGGACCCGGCGCCGCAAGCCGCCCGCGCCGATGATCAAGTCGTCGTTTACCCTGCCGAGCGATAGCGCCGAAGAGTCGACCTGCGGTAACTCTAGCCGTAACCGGTAGACCGATTCGAGGCCAGCGCCCGACTCGCGATCGACGATCGGGCGCAACGGTCCCGGCGGCGGCGAGCCGTCCCGGCGGCGCGCGCTGTCGAGCAGCTCACCGAGCGCCTTCGCCCCGATCGGTTCGCCGGCCAGATGCGGGACCAGCACCAGCTGCACGTCGCCGATCGTGGCGTCGAGCTCTTCGAGGACTGCTCGCTGCTCGGAGATCCGCTCGGCGTACCAGTCGAATGCCGGATGGTCGGGCAGGTTGTGGTACTCGTACGAGTCATCTTGCAGCAGAAGCTGATTGACGATCAGCTCTGCGACCTCCACGCCCATCAGCGCCAGCGATCCCAGCGTCCGCGTGGCCTCGGCGGCCACCACCCGCTCGGCGGTCATCACCAGATGCGCGCTGACCGTCGACGCGTCGGTGAGCATTGCGCTCAGCCGTTCGGTGCCCGCGCCGATGCGTTCGAACAGCGCGACGACGGCCGCGGTGTGCGCGTCGTCGGCCCCGGTGGACAGCCGCCGGTGTCGCGGCCATGCCCGCTCCAGGTACATCGCGAACGTCGCGGGCAGGGTGAGCATGCGCAGCGCATCGGCGGTCGACGCGCAATCGACCACGATGCGGTCCCACTGCCCGGAGGCGGCAAGTTCACCCACCTCGTGCAGTCCGAGCACCTCCTGGACCCCGGGTAGCGCGGAAAGTTCTTCTGGTGCAACACTTCCCAGCTCCGACTGGGGAAACCTGGCCGACAGCAGGCCGGCGACCTCGCGCCAGTGCGCCTCGAGCAGCGCGAGCGTGTCGAGCGCGAGCGCATCCAGCGACCCGCCTCCGGCATCGGCTCTCCCGGTTTCCAGCTCGGCGAACACACGGGTGGGCTCGCGTGATCCGGTCGGCGTCAACGTCGTTGCGAGCACGTCGCCGATGGAGTGCGCCTGGTCGGTCGAGACGATCAGGACCCGCAGACCCGCCCGTGCGTCGCGCACGGCGGTGGCGGTCGCCAACGTCGACTTGCCCACCCCACCCTTACCGACGAACAGGCTGACCCTCGCGGCAGGCGGCTGGGTGGCATTCAGCTCACTCAGCCTCGACTCGTTTCTTGAGGTCCTTCAATGCGGTGTCCGTGAGTCGGCGTTCCGCTTTGCGTTTCAGCAGACCGATCATCGGGATCACCAGGTCCACCGACAGTTCATAGGTCACGTCGGTCCCAGATCCCTTGGGTGACAGGCGATATGCACCTTCGAGAGACCTGAGCAGTGAGCTGGACACCAACGTCCACGTGACGGACGTGCGGTCGGGCGGCCAGATGTATGACAGCACCATGGTGTCTTTGAGAACCGCGGCGTCCAGCACCAGCCTGGCCGTCTTCGGATAGCCCTCGGCGTCGGCCTCGAGCACCTCGGCCTCTTTGTACTCGGCCACCCAGTCCGGATAGGACCCGATGTCTGCGATGACGTCCATGACCGTCGAAGGGTCGGCATCGATGTGAATGGTCTGCGCCGTCTTGTCCGCCACGTTGAAAATCTACCCTCCCCTGTCGGCGACCGCCCCCGGATGTGCCTCAGGCCCGCGGTGAAACGCCCACCGGTCGCGTGGCCTCCAGCCGCTGCTTCACCTCGAACGCCATGTTCTTACCTGCTACCCGCCGTCGATGGTTCACCTTGGCCAGATTCATCTTGGCCAATTGCCACGCCGCGGCCCCCGACGGCTCGGCGTGCAGAAAGTAGTGCAGGACGACGCCGTCGAGCACCGGCTCCAGCCAGATCTCCATCGTGCCGGTGAGCGCGCCGGTGACGGTCCAGCGGTGACCCTTGTCTGCGCGGTCCTCCACGACGGTCAACCGTAGGTCGGGCCACCAGCGGCGCCAACTGGCGGGATCGGCGACGTAACGGCCCACCTCCATGGGATCGGCCGCAACGAAGGTCTCGTCCGCGATTTGGATGCTGTACATGGCATACCAGCTTCACATACGGCCCTGACCCGCGACATTGCGGCCGACTAGGGTGGGAACTGCAGAGCAGCCGCGTCGAGAGGCCAAGACCGTGCGTGAGTTCAGTGTGCCCGCGTCCTTCACGGTGGGCGAGCACGACAACGTCGTCAGCTCCGTGTTCGACCATGAACGCGACGATCCCGACCATGTCATCTTCCAGCGACTCGTCGACGGCGCCTGGACCGATGTCACCTGCAAGCAGGCGGCCGACCAGATCCGGGCCACCGCGCTCGGATTGATCGCCAAGGGCGTGGCTCCCGGTGACCGCGTCGCGCTGCTGTCGGCGACCCGCTACGAGTGGCCGATCCTGGATCTCGCGATTCTGGCCGCCGGTGCGCTCACCGTGCCGATCTACGAGACCAACTCCGCCGAACAGGTGAAGTTCGTGCTGGCGGACTCCGAAGCGGTGCTGATCATCGCCGAGACAGACGCGCATGCCGACAAGATCGAGCACCTGGAGAACGAGCTTCCGGCGCTGCGCGAGGTGCTGCGCATCGCGGGCTCGGGCACACCCGCGCTGGACGAACTCGCCGAGGCGGGCAAGTCGGTCGACGCCAAGGAACTCGACGGCCGGCTGGCCGCGCTGAAGGCCACCGATCCCGCGACGCTGATCTACACCTCCGGCACCACCGGCAAGCCGAAAGGCTGCCAGCTGACCCACTCGAACCTGGTCTACGAGATCCGCGGAGCCCAGGACTGCTTTCCGACGCTGCTGGACAAGGGCGAGAAGATGCTGGTGTTCCTGCCGCTCGCTCACGTGCTCGCCCGCGCGATCACCCTCGCTGCGTTCACCAACAAGGTCACGCTCGGCTTCACCAGCGACATCAAGAACCTGGTCCCGACGTTCGGGGTGTTCAAGCCGACGTTGGTGGTGTCAGTGCCGCGCGTGTTCGAGAAGGTGTACAACACCGCCGAGCAGAATGCCCGCAACGACGGCAAAGGCCGGATCTTCGAGATCGCCGCGAACACCGCCATCGACTACAGCAAGGCGCAGGACACCGGTGGTCCCGGGCTGCTGCTGAGGGCCAGACACGCGCTGTTCGACCGGCTTGTCTACGGCAAGCTGCGCGCCGCGCTCGGTGGCGAGTGCCGCGGCGCAATCTCCGGTGGCGCGCCACTGGGTGCCCGGCTGGGCCACTTCTACCGCGGCGTCGGCCTGACCATCTACGAGGGCTACGGCCTGACCGAGACGAGCGCCGCGATCACCGTAAACCGGATCGACGACGTTAAGGTCGGATCGGTCGGAAAGTTGTTGCCCGGCAACAGCATGCGCATCAACGACGACGACGAGCTGTTGGTGCGGGGCGGCGTGGTTTTCAGCGGCTACTGGCACAACGACGAAGAGACCGCAGCGGTGTTCTCCGACGGTTGGTTCCACACCGGCGACCTCGGCGCCATCGACGGCGACGGTTTCTTGACCATCATCGGCCGCAAGAAGGAGATCATCGTCACCGCGGGCGGCAAGAACGTCGCGCCGGCCATCCTGGAGGACCGGCTGCGGGCGCACCCGCTGATCAGCCAGGCGATGGCGGTCGGCGACGCAAAGCCGTTCATCGGCGCGCTGATCACCATCGACCCGGAGGCCATCGAGGGGTGGAAGGCACGCAACAGCAAGAGCGCCGACGCCTCGGTCGCAGACCTGACGACCGACCCCGACCTGGTCGCCGAGATCGACCTGGCGGTCAAGGAGGCCAACCAGGCGGTGTCGAAGGCCGAAGCGATCCGCAAGTTCCGCATCCTGCCCGTCGACTTCACCGAAGACACCGGCGAGTTGACCCCGACGATGAAGGTCAAGCGCAAAGTGGTGGCAGAGAAGTTCGCCAGCGACATCGAGGCGCTCTACGGGGGGTAGAGCAGGTTCGACAAGCGCTGCGCCTGGGTGGGCCACTGCCAGTTGTCGACCACCCAGCGCCTGCCCGCCGCGCCCATGCGCGCCGCACGGTCCGGGTCGGCGAGCAGCTCACTGACCGACGCCGCGATCGCGCCCACATCCCAACCGTCCACCACCACGCCCGTCTCGCCGTCGCGGACCGTCTCCGGCGCGCCGCCCGAGCGGCCCGCCACGACCGGCACACCCGACGCCGACGCCTCGAGGTAGACGATGCCGAGACCCTCGACGTCCAGTCCGGCGCCGCGGGTCCGGCACGGCATCGCGAACACGTCGGCCATCGCGTGGTGAGCAGGCAACTCGTCACCGGGTACCGCATCGGTGAAGACCACCTGGTCGCCCACTCCGAAACTGTGCGCGAGCTTGTGCAGGGATGACCGGTACGGCCCGCCGCCGACGATCACCAGCGCCGCGCCGGGTACCCGTTGCCGGATCGCGGGCATCGCCCGGATCAGCATGTCCTGGCCTTTGCGTGGCACCAACCGCGACAGGCACACCACGACCGGCCGGTCCCCGAGCCGGTACCGGGCGCGCAGCTCGGCGCGCGCGACGTCGTCGGGGGTGAACCGGTCCGTGTCCACTCCGGGCGGCAGATGCTCGAGTGCGGCGTGCGGCCCGAACGCCGACGCGAACCGGCGCCGGGTGTACTGGCTGACGTAGGTGACCACGTCGGTCCCGGATCCGATGCGCCGCAACGCGGTTCGGGCCAGCGGCAGCATCGACCAGCCGACCTCGTGACCGTGCGTGCTGGCGATCACCCAGCGCGCGCCGGCGTCGCGGGCCAGCGGCGCCATCAGAGCCAGCGGAGCCGCCGCGCCGAACCAGACGGTCTCGACGGCGTGCGCTTCGACGAGCCGGCGCATCCGCTTGATCACCGACGGCTCCGGAAGCATCAGCGTGCCGGGGTGACGCACCACGTCGTAGCCGGTGCGGGCCGCGTCGGCGTCGAAGGCATCACAGCCCTTCCACTTCGGCGCGTACACGGTGAGCGTGTGTTCACCGGTCGCGACGAGGTGGTCCACCAACGCGTGCAGATAGGACTGGATGCCACCACGGCGCGGGGGAAAGTCGTTGGTGACCAGAAGAATTCGGCTCACGTCAACCTTCCGCCGCCGCCCACTGCCGCCACTGCGTCAGCATCGCGGCCGGTGCCATACCGAGAGTGTCTTGCAGCGCCGCCGTCATGTCGGGATGGCCGGGGCCGCACGCGTGCCGGTACAACTCGAGCAGCTTGCCGGTTCCGTACCGGTCGGCGGCGAACCGGCTGAACCACCAGGCCCGGTCGTAGGCCAGCGAGCGGTCGGGGCCGGTCAGCTCCGTATCGCTGGGCAGCCTGACCATCGAAGGTTCGGGGCGGGTGGTCGTGGGCCTCGCGACGAAGTCGGCGACGCCTTCGGTGAGCCACCGGGGTGCGTCTGGGGCGGTTCGCGATTGCGATGCATAGTGAAACAACTCGTGGCGCAACACGATTCGCAGCGCGGCGTCGCTCATATCGGCGGCGCCGGGGGCGAACATGATCCGCTCGGCGGTCGTCGTGGCGGCGGTGTGCGAGTCGCCGCCGCCGACGGCCGCGAACTGTGCGTCGGTGCCCGCGACGGCGATCACCACCTCGCGCGGCCACTGCGGGCCCCAGAACGCGGTGACCGCCGCCGCCGCGCCGTCCATCTCCGCGGCGATACGGGACGGCAACTGCCCGGCCCGCGGGCCGGGCAGGCCGATCAACCGGACCGTGCGGCCGTCGCTGAGGGTCTCGATGCGCGATTCGGCGGCCGGCGTGGTCAGCGAGGCGGGTGTGGCAACGGTCGGAGCGGGCGGCACGTCGGCACGCCCGATCAGAAGCAGCGCACAGATGAGCTCGGCGACGAGAACTGCGGCGAGCCGGGATCTACTTCGCGCGTACGCGGCTCTCCGACGGTCAGTAGCGGCGGACGTTGTAGATCGGCGCATTGTCCACCGGAGCGACTCGCACCGGCGTGCCATAGGTCGAGGCGTGCACCATCATTCCGTCACCGATGTAGATGGCCACGTGCGACGCATCGGAGTAGTAGGTCACGAGGTCGCCGGGCTGCATCTGGTCGCGCGAGACCGGCTGGCCGCCACTGGCCAGCGCCTGGCTGGAGTGCGGCAGCGAGATGCCGGCCTGCTGGAAGGACCACATCACCAGCCCGGAGCAGTCGAACGCGTTCGGGCCCGAGCCGCCCCACGAATACGGCGAGCCGATGCGGCTCAACGCGGCCTGGATGACGGTCGCGGAGTGTCCGCCCACCGGCGGCGCCATGTCGCCCGGCGGAATCGCGCCGGGCGCCGGCGGAGCGGCGAGGATCGCTGGGTTCCCACCGGGTGGTACCGGAGCGGGTGCAGCCACCGGAGGCGCGGGCGGAAGCGCGGCCAGCGCCTCGCGCTGGTTCGGCGTCAGCGCCTCGTACTGCGACTTCACGACGGCCATCTGGATCTGCAGCCGGCTCTGCTTGGACTGCAGGTCTGCGCGCACGGCCGCGGCCTGTTCGGCGGCCGTCTTGGCCTCGGCGGCCGATTTCGCGGACGCCTCTTCAGCCAGCGCCGCCTGCCTGCCGATCTCGCGGTAGCTCTTCATCTGCGCGGACATCTCGTTGGCCATCACCCGCTGCACGGCCAACTGGTCGATCAGGCCCTGCGGCGAGTTCGCGGTCAGCAGCGCGTCCAGCCCGTCGGTCCTGCCGCCCATGTACTGCGCGGCAGCAACCTTGTCGACCGCCGCCTGGAAAGTTGCCAGCTGATTCTTGGCCTTGTCGGCTGCTGCGGCGTCGGCGACGTGCTTGGCCTCCGCAGACTGCTGGATGGCCAGCTTGTTGTCGAAATCGAGCTGTGCCGAGTGCATCGCCTCGGTGGTCTGCTCAGCCTGTCGCGACAGCTCGTTCAGTTTTGCCAGCGCGTCATCGGCCGGGTCGGCCTGCACACTGCCGACGAACATGCTTCCGAGGACGGTGATGCCGACTATGGCACTGAGGAGGGGTCGTCGAAAGCCGCGCTTGGCCAAGTGCGTACGGTCGAGCCTCAAGATTTGCGCCCTTCAAACTTCCGTGACGAAGCCGCGTCGAAACGCTTAGGTCTCAGACAGGTTACGAAACGGCATCGGGGTTGTCCAACAGAAGACGCAAATTTAACAAGTCGCTCTGCGTTTTGTTCCGCGCCGGTCCGCCGCGTGTCGTCAGGCGACGCCGGGTCTGCCGTCGCGGCGGATCGGCACCAGCCGAAGCCGCGGGGCCAGCCCCACCTCGGCGAGTACCTCCAGCGCTCGGCGCTCGTCGTCCAACAGCGTGTCGGGTACGCCGAGCAGGACACTCACGACACAGTCCGCACACCCTGGCCCGCGTACCGCGCAGTCGTCGCAGTCGATCTTCACCGTGCCCATGAATCGCTCCTCTCGGTCGGTGCTGCCCGCACGCTATCGAGGGGTACCGACATCTCATCGGCCTCGAGCGTGGCAACCCGGTGTTGTCGGTGCCGTTTCCTACGGTCAGCGCATGGGCCAGCTCAGCTTCGCCGATGTCGACGAACGGGCTGACGTCTCATTGCGCGAGACGACGTTCGTCGTCGTCGACCTGGAGACCACGGGGGGACGGCACCGCGGTGACAATCCCGACGCAATCACCGAGATAGGCGCCGTCAAGGTGCGCGGCGGCACGGTGCTGGGCGAGCTCGCCACGCTGGTCGATCCCGGCCGCACCATCCCCCCGCAGATCGTCGCTCTGACCGGCATCACCACCGCGATGGTGTGCGACGCCCCGAGGATCGAGTCGGTGCTCCCGGCGTTCCTGGAGTTCTCCCGCGGCGCGGTGCTGGTCGCCCACAACGCCGGCTTCGACATCGGGTTCCTGCGCGCGGCCGCCGAACGGTGTCAGATCGCCTGGCCGCGACCGCCCGTGCTGTGCACGGTGAAACTGGCCCGCCGGGTGCTCACCCGCGACGAGGCGCCCAGCGTCCGGCTCTCCGAGCTGGCCCGGCTGTTCGGCGCCAGCACCGTGCCGACGCACCGCGCGCTGGACGACGCCCGGGCCACCGTCGACGTGCTGCACGGGCTCATCGAGCGCGTGGGCAACCAGGGCGTGCACACCTACACCGAGTTGCGGTCGTATCTTCCCGACGTCACGCCGGCGCAGCGGCACAATCGTCACCTCGCCACGGCGCTGCCCCGCCGGCCGGGGGTCTACCTGTTTCGCGGCCCCGCCGCAGAGGTGCTGTACGTGGGCACTGCCGTCAACCTTCGCCGACGCGTCGGGCAGTACTTCAACGGATCGGACTCACGGACCCGCATCAAAGAGATGGCCTCGCTGGCCACGGCCGTCGATCACGTCGAATGCGCACACGACCTCGAGGCCGGCGTGCGTGAGCTGCGGCTGCTGGCCGCCCACGCTCCCCCGTACAACCGCCGGTCCAAGTTCCCGCACCGGTGGTGGTGGCTGGTGCTGACCGACGAGGCGTTCCCCCGGTTTTCGACCGTGCGCGCACCAAAACGCCAGTCCGCCATCGGACCGTTTCGGGCGCGTTCCGACGCCGTCGACACGGCCGCGCTGCTGGCCCGGTTCACCGGCGTGCGGACGTGCACGAAGAAACTCTCGAGGTCCGCGGTGCACGGGGCGGCATGCCCGCAGCGGGAGCTCGCGCCGTGCCCGGCACCGCGTGACGTCGACGCCGCCGGCTACGCCGAGACCGTCGCGCGGGCAACAAGTCTGATCGATGGCCGCGACGACCGTGCGCTGAGCGCGGTGCTGGCCCACATCACCGGCCTCGCCGACCGCGGCCGGTACGAGACCGCGGCGCGACTGCGCGATCACGCCGCGACGGCGATCGACGTGCTGTGGCGCGGTCAGCGGCTGCGGGCGCTGGTGGCGCTCGCGGAACTGGTCGCGGCGCGACCCGACGGCGCCGGCGGATGGCAGCTGGCGGTGATCCGCCACGGCCGGCTGGCCGCCGCGGGCAATGCGGTGCGCGGAGTGCCGCCGATGCCGGTTGTCGACGCGATCTGCGCTGGGGCACAAGCTGTTCTGCCGGATGCCGCGCCGCTGGGCGGCGCGCTGGTCGAGGAGACGGCGTTGATCGCGCGGTGGCTGCAGCAGCCCGGGGTGCGCATCGTTCGGACCGACGACGGCTACTGCTCGCCGGTGCACGCTGCGGGCCGGTGGGCGGGCTGGGCCGCGTCGGCGCGCTCGGCACGGATGGCCGCCGAACAGCTCGGAAGGACAGGCCTCTCAGACCTTCTGGGTGAACCGCACCCAACGCGCGAGGAGTTGTTCGGCCGCACCGGAGTCGATCGCCTCGGCCGCCTTGGCGAGCCCCTGCTCCCACGCGGGAACCCATTTGGCGTCGCTGGCTAGGCCCGCGTGCGCGACCATCGCCCCGGCCGCATTGAGTACCACCGCGTCGCGCACCGCCCCCGGCGCACCACCCAGCACCGCGCGAACCGATGCGGCGTTGGCCTCGGCATCACCGCCGACGAGCTCCGAGAGCTCGGCCCGCTCGAAGCCGAACGCGGCCGGGTCGAACGTCAGCCGCTCGACCGTGCCTGCCTGCACTCGCCAGATCGTGCTGGTCGTGGTCGTGGTCAGCTCGTCGAGGCCGTCGTCCCCGTGCACCACCAGCACGCTGGATCGGCGGGCCGCGAACACCCCGGCCATCACCTCGGCCAGCTCGCCCCAGGCACAGCCGATCAGACCTGCCCGCGGGGACGCCGGATTGGTAAGCGGCCCAAGCAGATTGAAGACCGTCGGCACGCCGATTTCGCGGCGCACCACGCTGGCATGCCGGTACGACGGATGAAAGTGCGGCGCGAACGCGAAGCCGATGCCGACTTCGGAGACGCTGCGCGCGACGGCCTCGGGAGGCAGGTCGATGCGCACGCCGAGTGCCTCGAGCGTGTCGGCCCCGCCGGAGAGCGACGAGGCGGCCCGGTTGCCGTGTTTGATCACGGGCACGCCGGAGGCGGCGACGACGATCGCGGCCATCGTGGACAGGTTCACGGTGTTGGATCCGTCGCCGCCGGTGCCCACCACGTCGACCGTCTCGGTTCCGATGGCGTCCGTCGGCACCCGCCGGGCGTGCTTGAGCATGACTTCTGCCAGTTCGGTCACCTCTGCCGACGTCGGGCGCTTCATCTTCAACGCCACCCCGAACGCGGCGATCTGCGCAGGCGTGGCCGCTCCCGTCATGATCTGGTCCATCGCCCACCCCGCCTGGCCGGTCGCCAGCGACTGACCGGTGGTCAGGCGGCCGAGGATGCGGGGCCAGGCGAGGGAATCAGCGTTTTTCGGGGAAGCCACCACGCGATTATTACGAAACTCCCGACCCGGGTGGAAAGCGACAACTACAAAGCGTCATACTTGCTCCTGTGACGAGCGCTGTAGGGGCTTCGGGAACCGCAATCACGTCGCGAGTACATTCGCTGAACCGGCCGAACATGGTCAGTGTCGGCACCATCGTCTGGTTGTCCAGCGAGCTGATGTTCTTTGCTGGCCTGTTCGCGATGTACTTCACCGCGCGTTCACAGGCGGACGGCAACTGGCCGCCGCCACCGACAGAGTTGAACCTGGTGCAGGCCGTGCCGGTCACCTTGGTGCTGATCGCCTCGTCCTTCACCTGCCAGATGGGTGTGTTCGCCGCCGAGCGCGGCGACGTCTTCGGGCTGCGCCGCTGGTACGTCATCACGTTCCTGATGGGGCTGTTCTTCGTGCTCGGCCAGGGCTACGAGTACTACCACCTGGTCCAACACGGCACGACCCTCTCCAGCAGCGCCTACGGCTCGGTGTTCTACATGGCCACCGGCTTCCACGGTCTGCACGTGATCGGCGGCCTAGTCGCCTTCCTGCTTCTGTTGGCCCGAACCCGGATGAGCAAGTTCACCCCGGCCCAGGCCACCGCCGCGATCGTGGTGTCGTACTACTGGCACTTCGTCGACATCGTGTGGATCGCCTTGTTCGCCGTCATTTACTTCGTTCGTTGATCGGCTCTCCGATGAGAAGGGGTTCGATGACCGACAAATCGCGCCGTCGGTTGCGCCGGCGCCTGTCAGGCGCTGTGCTGCTGCTGCTCGGACTGGGTGTCGCCGGCGGGCTGGCCGCCACGCTCACCCCGACACCGCAGGTGGCCGTCGCGGACGAATCGCAGTCGGCGCTGCTGCGCACCGGCAAGCAGCTGTTCGACACATCCTGCGTCACGTGTCACGGCGCCAACCTGCAGGGCGTCGCCGACCGCGGTCCGAGCCTGATCGGTGTCGGCGAGGCGGCGGTGTACTTCCAGGTCTCGACCGGCCGTATGCCCGCGATGCGCGGGGAAGCGCAGGCACCGGACAAGCCGCCGGTGTTCGACGAGGCGCAGACCGACGCGCTGGGCGCCTACGTCCAGGCCAACGGCGGCGGACCGGTCGTCCCGCGTGACGACAACGGCCGCGTCGCCCAAGCGTCGCTGCTGGGCGATGACGTCGCCCGCGGGGGTGACCTGTTCCGGCTGAACTGCGCGTCGTGCCACAACTTCACCGGTAAGGGCGGCGCTCTGTCGTCGGGCAAGTACGCCCCCAACCTCGGCGACGCGAAACCCGCGCAGATCTACACCGCGATGCTCACCGGCCCGCAGAACATGCCGAAGTTCTCCGACCGGCAGCTGACCCCTGACGAGAAGCGCGACATCGTCGCCTACGTCCGCGAGTCGGCCGAGACCCCCAGCTACGGCGGCTACGGCCTCGGCGGGTTCGGCCCGGCGCCCGAGGGCATGGCGGCCTGGATCATCGGCATGGTGGCCGTCATCGCAGCGGCCCTGTGGATCGGAGCGCGGGCATGAGCGACCTGGACAACGGCGCGACGAACACCCCGAAGGGCACCGACGCACCCGGCCACGCCGGGGTGCCGGGTCAGCCCTCCGACGCCGAGCTGGCGGCGATGTCCCGTGAGGAACTCGTCGAACTCGGCGGCAAGCTCGACGGTGTCGAGACCGTGTACAAGGAGGACCGGTGGCCGGTCGCAGGCACCAGGGCTGAGAAGCGCGCCGCGCGCATCGTCTCGTACTGGCTTCTGCTGGGCGGGTTCTCCGGCCTGGCGCTGCTGTTGATCTTCTTGTTCTGGCCGTGGCAGTACAAGCCGTACGGCTCGGACGGCGAGTTCCTGTTCAGCCTCACCACTCCCCTGTACGGGTTGACGTTCGGGTTGTCGATCCTCGCGATCGGCATCGGCGCGGTGCTCTACCAGAAGAAGTTCATCCCCGAGGAGATCTCGATCCAGCAGCGCCACGACGGCGCCTCCCCCGAGATCCAGCGCAAGACGGTGGTGGCCAACCTGGCCGATGCGCTGGAGGGCTCGACGATCAAGCGCCGCAAGTTGGTCGGCCTCTCGCTGGGCATCGGCCTGGGCGCGTTCGGTCTGGGCACCCTGGTGGCCTTCCTCGGCGGTCTGATCAAGAACCCGTGGAAGCCGGTGGTGCAGACCGCCGAAGGCAAGAAGGCGGTGCTGTGGACCTCCGGGTGGACGCCGCGCTATACCGGCGAGACGATCTACCTCGCCCGCGCCACCGGTAAGCCCGGCGAATCACCGTTCGTCAAGATGCGCCCCGAGGACATCGACGCCGGCGGCATGGAGACGGTGTTCCCGTGGCGCGAGTCCGACGGGGACGGCACCACCGTCGAGTCGCACCACCGCTTGGCCGAGATCTCCATGGGTGTGCGCAACCCGGTCATGCTGATCCGGATCAAGGCGCAGGACATGCCCCGGGTGGTCAAGCGCAAGGGCCAGGAGAGCTTCAACTTCGGCGACCTGTTCGCCTACACCAAGGTCTGCTCCCACTTGGGTTGCCCCGCTTCACTTTACGAGCAGCAGTCCTACCGCATCCTGTGCCCGTGCCACCAGTCGCAGTTTGACGCGTTGCACTTCGCGAAACCCATATTCGGCCCGGCTGCGCGTGCCCTGGCGCAGCTGCCCATCACCATCGACCAGGACGGGTATCTGGTCGCCAACGGCGACTTCATCGAGCCCGTCGGACCGGCCTTCTGGGAACGGAAAACAGCATGAGTCCGAAATTACCGAAACCGCCTGCTCTCGCCGAAGTCGCGGCCGCGCAGGGCAATGCCATCGATTCGCGCTACCACCCCTCGGCGGCGGTGCGACGGCAGCTGAACAAGGTGTTCCCCACCCACTGGTCGTTCCTGTTGGGCGAGATCGCGTTGTACAGCTTCATCGTCCTGCTGATCACCGGCGTCTATCTGACCCTGTTCTTCGACCCGTCGATGGCAGAGGTCACCTACAACGGCGTGTACCAGCCGCTGCGCGGTGTCGGGATGTCGAAGGCCTACGCGTCGACCCTCGACATCAGCTTCGAGGTGCGGGGCGGGCTGTTCGTCCGTCAGATCCACCACTGGGCCGCACTGCTTTTCGCGGCGGCGATCATGGTGCACCTGGCTCGCATCTTCTTCACCGGCGCCTTCCGCAGGCCGCGTGAAGCCAACTGGGTGATCGGCGCACTGCTGTTGATCCTGGCGATGTTCGAGGGCTACTTCGGCTACTCGCTGCCCGACGACCTGCTCTCGGGCATCGGGCTGCGCGCCGCCATGTCGTCGATCTCGCTGGGCATGCCGGTGATCGGCACGTGGCTGCACTGGGCGCTGTTCGGCGGTGACTTCCCCTGTGGCGGAGTCGGATACATGTGCAACGAGGACGGTGTCTGGATCCCGCGGATGTACGCACTGCACATCCTGCTGATACCGGGGATCATGTTGGCGCTCATCGGGATGCATCTGGCCCTGGTGTGGTTCCAGAAGCACACCCAGTTCCCCGGCCCCGGACGCACCGAGACCAACGTCGTCGGTGTGCGCGTCATGCCGGTGTTCGCGGTGAAGTCCGGCGCCTTCTTCGCGATGACGGTCGGGATTCTCGGCCTGATGGGCGGGCTACTGACGATCAACCCGGTCTGGAACCTCGGGCCCTACAAGCCTTCTCAGGTATCGGCAGGTAGCCAGCCGGACTTCTACATGATGTGGACGGAAGGTGTGGCGCGTATCTTCCCGCCGTGGGAGATCTACCTCGGCCACTACACCATCCCGGCCTCCACCTGGGTCGCGCTGTTCATGGGCCTGGTCTTCGTGCTGCTCATCGCCTACCCGTACCTGGAGAAGAAGCTCACCGGCGACGACGTGCACCACAACCTGTTGCAGCGTCCGCGTGACGCCCCGGTGCGCACCGCCCTTGGCGCGGCGGCGATCTCGCTGTACATGCTGCTCACGCTGTGCGCCATGAACGACATCATCGCGTTCAAGTTCCATATCTCGCTGAACGCGACGACGTGGATCGGCCGCATCGGCATGGTGGTGCTGCCGGCGATCGTCTACTACATCGCCTACCGGTGGGCGATCGGCCTGCAGCGCAGCGACCGTGAGGTGCTCGAGCACGGCATCGAGACCGGCATCATCAAGCGGCTGCCGCACGGTGCGTACATCGAGCTGCACCAGCCGCTCGGCCCGGTCGACGAGCACGGTCATCCGATTCCGTTGGAGTACCAGGGCGCAGCGCTGCCCAAGCGGATGAACAAGCTGGGCTCCGGTGGCGCTCCCGGGTCCGGTGGCTTCCTGTCGGCCGACCCGATCGAAGAGCACGAGGCACTCGCCGCGGCGCACCACGCCGGCGAACGCAGAGCGCTCACCGCGCTGGCCGAACACCAGGAACGCGGCGGCTCGTCGAACGGACACGGCGGTTCCAACGGGCACCACTGAGCCGGCCGGTAGAAACTGAAAAAGCTACGCGCTCTGCTGATCCGGCAGGGCGCGTAGTTCTTTGAGGTAGAACCATGGCAGCACGGGCATCGCCAACGTGACAAGCGCGGTCAGCACGTAGAAGACCCAGGCCGCGACATCGCTGCCCACCGCCATCAAGTAGGTCGCCACGCCGATGGCCACCATCGCGACGCCGATCGCGCACGCCGTCACCACCGAAAAGCGCAGCCACACCAGATCGGCGGCGGTAGCGGCAGGCTCGGGGGTTTCGAGAGTGCGCAGCTGTCGGGGTGCCGCATACACCGGACGGGGATCGTGTCCCGCCGCCCTCGGCGCGCTCAGCTTCTCGCTGGCGGTCGCGTCCGTCGCCGCGGTTCGACCGGGCGCTGCCACGGGCGCCTGCGACGGCTCGACCAGGGCTTCCCGGCGCGCCCGCAGCAGCAGCGGCACCGCGCCGATGATCACCACCGCGGAGATTCCGATGATGGCGTAGAGCAGCCACGGCGTGCCGCCGTCACCTCCGGGCTCGGCATGCCCCCGGCCGAGATTGACCAGCGCGACCGTGGCTGCGACGCCGGTCCCCAGCGCGACCAGCCAGATGCCTGCACACGAGCCGAGCAGGATGCGGTCCGTGCGGTCCAGTTCGCTGGGATTCAGTGCGGGGGTCAACCGCGAGCGCCCCGCTGCGTCCGTCTCGTAGGTCATCAGCAGCTCGTCTGTGCGGCGTTGTTGGTGTTCGACGACAGCACGGTCCCGTCACTGGTGGTGATGGAGCAGTTCAGCCTGCTGACCAGGAACAGGCTGGAGGCCTGCACCGAGCCGACTTCCGATTGCGAGATCGGTGTCACGGTCAGCGACCAGGGGATGTAGACGTTGCGCTGAGTGCGGCTACGGCCCGACGCGTCGATGTATGTCACGGTGATGATGTCTCCCGGTGCTTTGGTTCCGGTCACCGAGTAGGTGACCTGCCGCGGGCCCGAGCGGGTCGTCGTGGGCGGCGGCGGCGCAGGCGTGTTGGTCGCAGGCGCGGGCGGTGGCGCCTCGGCAGGCGGCGGTGGCGGGGGCGGCGCCGGAGCGGGCGCCTGGGTGACGGTGACCGTCTCCGGCGGTGGAGGCGGTGGCGCCTCAGTCGTCGGAGGCGGCGGCGGTGGCGGCGGCGGCGTGGTGGTGGTGATCTCGTCCTGCACCGGCGGCGCCACGGTGGTCGTCGAGGTTTCGGGCGTCGCGAGATTGTCGGTGTCGGTCCGCGTCACCAGCACCGAGACCGACGTCACCAGCGCGATGGCGGCGATGATCGCCGCGACACCGACGACCCAAGGCCACCGGGGCGGGTTCGGGTGGTCGGCGATGTCGTCGTGCTGTTGATAGCTGTCGTAGTCGTACAGCGACGCATCGGCGGGGACATAGGGTCCCGCGGTGAACTGCTCGGACTCCGGCGCCGAATACGCCCGCGAGTGGATCTCGGTGTCGCTGGTGTCCGGTGCCGGCTGGTCCCCGGCGGCTTGGTCCGGCTCCTGTTTCCGAAAATCCGAACCTTCGTCATCCGGGGGATTCGGCCCGCTCATTTACGCCTATCCTTCTCGACTACTCAACCGGCGCGACACGCCACAGGATCCGCTCCTCGGAGGTGGCTGACCGTGCCCCGGCAACCCTACCCAAACGCGTCACCCCGGATGGATCTCCCGGCGCGTCCGCGAACGAGTGGTAGCCCGATTGTGACCTTGGGCGGCGCGGCCGGACGTGCCGAGCCGTCAGTGCTTCTCCGGGCCGGTGTAGTACTCGAACACCAAGCCCGCAACCGTCGTGATCACGAAGCAGGCGCCGGCCACGATGAGCCACGGCAGCCACAGCGCCACACCCACCGCGGTGATCGATGCGGACAGCGCGATGAACACCGGCCACCAGCTGTGCGGGCTGAAGAAGCCGAGCTCGCCGGCGCCGTCGCTGATCTCGGCGTCTTCGTAGTCCTCCGGACGCGTGTCGAGGCGCCGGGCCACGAACCGGAAGAACGTGCCGGTGATCAGGGTCAGCCCCGCGGTCAGCACGAGCGCCGTGGTGCCCGCCCACTCGATGCCGCCGTACTGGAACATGCCCGTCAGCACGGCGTAGACGACGGCGGCAAGGATGAAGAACGCGGTGAGGAACTCGAACAGCCGGGCTTCGATATGCATGTGGTGTCCCTACTTGCTGGCCTGCGAGAGCTGGGGCGCCTGCTCACCGCGACGGGTGTCGAACGGGTGCGTGGTGACCGCCGTCGGCGACTGGTTGATCGCCTGCAGCGCTTCGGCATTGGTCTTGCCGCCGATCCGCTGCTGCAGATACGCCTTGAAGTCGTTGGGCTGCACGACCCGCAGCTCGAAGTTCATCATCGAGTGGTATGTCCCGCACATCTCCGTGCAGCGACCGACGAACGCACCGCTGGTCTGGCCGTCGGGCAGCTGGATCTCGCTGATCTGGAAGATGTTGTCGGAGTTGTTCGCCTTCGGGTCGGGCAGCACGTCGCGCTTGAACAGGAACTCCGGCACCCAGAACCCGTGGATGACGTCGGCCGAGGCGATCTGGAACTCGATGCGCTTACCGGCCGGTACCACCAGCACCGGAATCTCGTTCGACGTGCCGAGGGTCTCGACCTTGTCGTACGCCAGGTACGAACGGTCCTGCGGGTGCTTGCCCGCGATCACGCCGAATTCGTCTGCGTGCGAGCCTTCTTCGCCGCCGTGCTCACCTTCCAGCCCCTCCGGACCGGACGCCACCGCGGCTGCGCGCGCCGGGTCGGCGCCGTCGTAGGTCAACGTGCCGTCGGCGAAGTTGACCTTCTGGTAGCCGAACTTCCAGTTCCACTGGAAGGCGGTGACGTCGACGACGACCTCGGGGTTCGGCTACAACATGCCGTTGGAACTGGTGCTGACCGTCATTCCGTTCCTGATCATCTCGGTGCTGTTCTACTTCACCGTCGTGGTGCAGGAGAAGATGCTGCACAAGGAGCCGAACCCCGAGGTCGTCGTCGACGTCACCGCCTTCCAGTGGAACTGGAAGTTCGGCTACCAGAAGGTCAACTTC
>NZ_LZKP01000140.1 GCF_001672895.1 Mycobacterium sp. E740 | reverse complement strand
CGGCAACCTCGAGGTACACCTCGGCGACCGCCTCCAGGCGCTCGCTGCCGGTCTCACGGGCGACGAGCCGCTCGGCGAGCTTCGCCACCGTTCGCGCGGCGAACATGTCGGTGACCGCCGCACCCGGCGCGTCGAGCCAGTCGCGTACGCGGGCCACCACCTGGGTGGCCAGCACGGAGTCCCCGCCGAGCGAGAAGAAGTCGTCGTCGATCCCGACCCGCGAGACGCCGAGCACATCTTCGACGATTGCGACGAGGGCCGACTGCAGCGCGGTGGCCGGCGGCCGAAATACCTGTGCGGCAGGGCGGTCCGCGTCGCCGAGCAGACGGGCGACGGCCTTGCGGTCGATCTTGCCGTTCACGGTGAACGGTATCCGGTCGGCCACCACGATGACTTTTGGAATCATGTGCGCGGGCAGCAGATCCGTCAGCGACATCGCGATGGCGTCGGCATCGAGGTCCGGATCATCGGCACGCACCAGCGCGGCCAGCACATCGCGCTCACCGGGGATGACCGCGGCCACCGCCGCGTCGACGCGCGCGACCCGCTTCAGTGCGGCCTCCACGTCACCGAGTTCGATGCGGTAACCGCTGACCTTGACCCGGTGGTCGACGCGGCCGACGAACTCCAACATCCCGTCGGGCAGGTAACGCACGAGGTCGCCACTGCGGTACCAGATCCTTCCGTCGTGCTCGACGAATTTCTCGGCGGTCAGATCGGGTCTCCCGCGGTACCCGCGGGCGATCCCGCGGCCGGTGAACCACAACTCGCCGGGCACCCAGTCCGGGCAGTCCGAACCGTCGGCGGCGACCACGCGACAGGCCGTGTTCGGCAGGGGCGTGCCGTACGGCACCGAGGTCCAGTGCGCGGGCGGCTCCCCATCGATCTCGCACAGTGTGGCGTGCACGGCGGTCTCAGTGGCGCCGCCGAGACCGGCGACTCGTACTCCCGGCGCCGACTTACCCAGGGCGCGAACGAGTTCCGGTCGCACCCAGTCGCCACCGAGCATGACCGTCCGCAGAGTGGCCAGCCGATCGCCGCCGACTTCGAGGAGCATGTCGAGCCAGCCGGGCATCCAGTTCAAGAAGGTGACGTCGTGCTGTTCGATCAGCCGCGCCCAGGTGTCGGGGTCGCGCCGCCGGCTTTCGTCCACCACGACGACAGCGCCACCGACGCGCAGCAGAGCGAAGATCTCGAGCACCGACATGTCGGCCTCCAGCGGAGCCAGCGCCAGGCTGCGGTCCGCCGGGCCGATGCCGAAGTGGTCGATGGTGAACTCGACGGTGTTCATCACCGCATCGTGGGTCAGCTCCACCCCCTTCGGCTCGCCGGTCGAGCCGGACGTGAACAGCACGTAGGCAAGCGCGTCCGGCCCGACGCCGACGAGCTGCGCGGTGTTTCCGCGCGTGACCGCGTCGGCGACGGGGATGACCGGCACCCCGGGCCGGTCTGCAACAGCGCCGCCGCACACCAACAGCGCCGACACCCCGCTCGCGTCGAGGATGCGCGCCGTGCGCTCCGCCGGTTGATCGGCGCCGATCGGTAGATAAGCGGCTCCGCTCGCGAGGATGCCGAGCACCGCCGCGATCTGCTCCACACATTTGGGGCCGATCACCGCGACCAGGTCGCCGGGCCGAACACCCTTGTCGCACAGTGTTGTCGCGACGCCGAGCGCCTGGTCGCGCAGCTGACCGTAGGTCAGAGCGCCGGTGTCGCCGAACACGGCCGGCGCGTCGGGGGTCGATCGCGCGTTGCGGAAGAAGCCGTCGTGGATGGCCTCTCCGCTGCGCGGCGCCGTGCCGCTGTTCACCGATTCCCGCAGCGTCCGTTGCGATTCGGGCACGGCCGGCGGATCGGGTGCATCCCATGCGGCGTCGTCGGTGGCGAGACGGGTCAGCTCCGCGAGGTGGTAGGCGAACATCGCATCGGCGACGCCCGGGCGGAACGCGTCGACGCGCACGTCCCAGTTGATCATCAAGCCGTCGGCGAGCGGTGTCGCCTGGGCGTCGATGAGTACCTGCGGCCCTTGAGAGATCGTCCACACCGGGACGCCGAACTGGTCGGTGACCTCACCGGCGAACAGGTCGCCCAACCCGAGCGCGCTGGTGCACACGATCGGGGCAAGTGTCTGGTTGCCGCGGTGCCGGCCGAGATCACGCAACACCGACAAGCCGGAATAGCTGGAATGCCGTGCGGTCTCGTGCAGTGTCTCCTGCACCGTTCGCGCCCGCTGCGCCGGCGTTCGGGTGTCGGTCAGGTCGATGTCGAGCATCAGCGACGACGTGAAGCAGCCCACCAGATTCTCGACGTCGGGATGGAACGGCTCGCGACCGAACATCGGCAGGTTGAGCAGGAACCGCGGATTGCTCGACCAGCGAGCCAGCGCATTCGAGTACGACGCGGCAACGGCCATCGCCGGCGTGATTCCGCGGCGGTGCGCCGCGGCGAACAGGGCGTCGCGGGTCGGCACGTCGAAGATGTGCCAGAGCCGCACGCTGCGCCGGGGGTCGCGCTGTTCGGCCGGCGGGACCAGCGGCAGCAGTGGTGATTCCGGTAGTTCGGGCACCCGCTCGGCCCACCACCGCAGATCCTCTGGCGACGGCCCGCGCTCCACCGCCGCCAGCGCGGCCCGGTACTCGCGGTATGTGTAACCCAGCTCGGGAAGTTCGCCGCCGCGATAGAACACCGCGAGATCGGCCATGAACTTGCGGTAGCTCACCGCATCTGCAGCGTTCATGTCCATGTCGACGTGCAAGCGCGTGCGCCCGTCCGGCCGCAGCGACAGGCTCAACTCGAGCACGTCGCCGTCGAGCATCTGGTGCGACTTCTCGTCGCGGATCTGCTCGAGGCGGTGTTCGGCCGCGTCGCTGTCGAGGTCACGTAGGTCGTAGACCGTGACGGGCAACCCGCGGTCCCCGATGCGCTGCGTGCCGTCGGGAAGAATCTCGACACGCAGCATCGGATGGCGCGCAACGAGTTTCGCCGCCGCCGACCGCAGCCGGTCGGGGTCGACGTCTGCACCGTCGAACTCGACGTACAGATGCGCGGCCACACCGCCGAGCGGTTGATCGTCGCTGCGCCCCAACCACATCGCGTGTTGCATCGGCCCCAGCGGGAACGGTTCGTGCTCGTCGCCGGCATCAGCCGGCTCGACCACCGGGGCGGGACTACCGGACCGGTCGGCGACCATCGTCGACCACGCCCTGACCGTCGGGTTCTCCGCGAGGGCCGCGAAGTTCACGTCGATGCCCTGCTTGCGCCACCGCCCGGACAGCGACATCATGCGGATCGAATCGAGGCCGGAGGCGATCAGGTCGGCGTCCGGGTCGATCTCGTCGGGGCTGACGCCGAGCAGTTCGGCGACCTCCTCGTGGACGGTGCGTACCGTCGTCGAACCCATCTCACGACCACCCACGCGCTCCTCCAAATTAGTGCAGGCTGCCCTAACTAACGCGTTGGACGCTACCTTATATTCGAACCGCCAGACACACCTACCTCAAGGGGTCGATCCGCCATGAGCACCGGTTTCGAGCAGCGCACATCGGCATTGAGTGGATTCGGCGACCTCGAACACGGATTCGTGCCGTTCCCCGACGACCGGGCCGAGGAGTACCGCCGGGCGGGCTACTTTACCGGCGATCCCCTCGACTCGATCCTGCGCGACGCGGCCGCAGCCTGGCCCGAGCACACCGCTGTCGTCGATCCCACCACCCGCTACACGTTCGCCGAACTCGACGCGCGGGCGGACCGCATCGCGGCGGCGCTGGCCGGCCTCGGCATCGCCGCCGGCGACCGGGTGCTGGTGCAGTTGCCGAACTCGTGCCAGTTCGCTGTCACGCTGTTCGGTCTGCTGCGCGCGGGCGTCGTCCCGGTCATGTGCCTGCCGGGGCACCGCTGGGCTGAACTCGACCATTTCGCCGCCGTCAGCGGCGCCGTCGGCCTTATCGTGCCGGACTCGATCGGCGGATTCGACTACCGCGAAATGGCTGAGGGCTTGATCGAACGCAACCCGCGACTTCGGCATGTGTTCGTCGACGGTGATCCCGGACGGTTCCAATCCTGGTCTGCGATGGCGGCTTTCGACGGGCCGACACCCGAGCGCGCGCCCGTCGATCCTGATCTGCCTGCGGTGCTGCTGGTGTCCGGCGGAACGACGGGACTGCCGAAGCTGATCGCCCGCACCCACAATGACTACGTTTACACCGCCAGGGCCAGCGCGCAGGCGTGTCACCTCACCGCTGACGACGTCTATCTCGTCGTGTTGCCGGCCGGGCACAACTTCCCGCTGGCGTGTCCGGGACTGCTGGGGGCGGTGACCGTCGGCGCCACTTCGGTTTTCACCGCGGACGCCAGCCCCGAGGCCGCGTTCGCGCTGATCGACCGGCACAAGGTCACGGTCACCGCATTGGTCAACGCGCTCGCGAAGCTGTGGACCCAGGCCTGCGAGTGGGAACCAGTGCTGCCGAAGTCGCTGCGGCTGGTACAGGTGGGCGGTTCGCGGATGACGCCCGAGGAGGCCGAGTACATCCGGTCCGGGCTCACCCCCGGACTGCAGCAGATCTTCGGCATGGCCGAGGGCATGCTGAACTTCACCCGGCCCGGCGACCCTGTCGACGTCGTCGTCAACACCCAGGGCAGGCCGCTGTCGCCGCACGACGAGATGCGCGTGGTCGACGAGTCCGGCGAAGAGGTCGCTCCCGGTGCGGAAGGCGAGCTGCTGGTCCGGGGGCCCTACACACTGAACGGCTACTACCGCGCCGAGGAGGCCAACGCCCGCTCGTTCACGCCCGACGGCTTCTACCGCAGCGGTGACCGGGTGCGCGTCTTCGCCGACGGACCGCGCGCCGGCTACGTCGAGGTGACCGGTCGCATCAAGGATGTCATCCATCGCGGCGGTGAGACCGTGTCGGCGTCCGACCTCGAGGAACACCTGTTCGCGCACCCGGCGATCTATGCGGCGGCCGCTGTCCCGTTGCCCGACGAATTTCTCGGCGAGAAAATCTGCGCCGCCGTCGTTTTCAACGGGCCGCCGATCACCCTGGCCGAACTCAACGACTACCTGGACGAGCGAGGCGTTTCGGCACACTGCCGGCCGGACGTGCTGGCGCCGCTGCCCACGCTGCCCAAGACGGCAGTCGGCAAGGTCGACAAGAAGAAGCTTGTGAGCCAGTTGACCGCCTGACCGGTCACGAGACTCCGACGGCCTGCGCGGTCTGCGGCGCGTCGAGCAGCTCCACGATCCGCTCGGTGACGGCAGCGGCCGTCGGGTACTCCCACAGCAGCGTCGGCGGCAGCGACAGCCCGGTCTGCTTCTCCAGCTGACGCAGCAGCCCGACCGTCATGATCGAGTCGACGCCGACTTCCACCAACGGAAGGCCGGTGTCGACGTCGCCGGCCGACACGCCCAACTGGGCGGCAACGGCGGCCGCGACGACCTGTCCGACCCGAGACGGGTCGGCGTCGACCAAGCTCACCGCCGGTGACTCCTCGACACCGGGAAGATCGGTGGCCGAGGGTGCCACGTCAGCAAGCATCGGCACCGTGGCGGCAGCCGGAAGCAGCGGTAGGACAACGATATTCGGGTCGTCCTGACGCATCGCGAGGTCCAGCGCGTGCAGGGCCTCGTCCGCGCCGACGGTATCCATGCCCAGGGCGTCGAGTTGCGCCGCGACGAAGCCGGATGTCGAGCCCATCCCCAGCCCCCGCCATGCCGTCCACGCGACGCTGACAGTGCGGTCGCCGAGGCGTCGCCGGTGTCGCGCCATCACGTCGAGGAACGAGTTCGCGCACGCGTAAGCGCCCTGACCCGGAAAGCCCGCGAGGTAACCGCACGAGGAGAACAGCACCAGCCAGTCGAGTTGTTCCGGCGGGAACACCTCGTGCAGGGTCAGCGTGCCGTCGACCTTCGGACGCATCGCCGAGGCGAAGTCCTCCGGCGTGGTGTTGACCAGCAGCGCGCCCGCCTCCACACCGGCCGCGTGGATCACACCGCGCACCGCAGGCAGGTCGCGCAGCGCGGCGCGCAGTTCGTCGGCGGCGCCCGGTGCAGCGATGTCCATCGCCACGACGCGCACGGAGACGCCCCGTTCCTCGAGCGCGGCGACGTTGCGCACCAACTCCGAATCCGCTTGCCAGGCAGAGCGTTCCGGCATGCCGCGACGCGACAGCAGCACCAGTCGACGGGCACCGATGTCGGCTAGCCGCTGAGCCATCCGCAGCCCCAACGCACCCGTCCCGCCGGTGATGACGTACGTCCCGCCCGCCGAGCACTGCATCGGCGCCCCGGTCCCCCGCCCCGGAGCCGACAGCCGCGCCGACTGGGCGACACCGTCACGCAACACCACGACGGGATGGCCCTGCACCGACGCGAGCACTCCGACCGGAAGCGCCGCGACGTCGACGTCCAGCACGCCCCCGAACACATCCGGATGTTCGGCGGCGGCGACCCGGGCCAAGCCCCACAGCGGTGCATGCGCCACGTTCACGCCCTCGTGCACACCATGGGTGAGGACCCACATTCGCGCCCTGCCACCGCCGTCGAGCAGCGCGCGCAACGTCTGCATGACCAAGCTGACCGACCGGTCCGGTGAGTCGCACGTACGAGGAACCACCAACACGACCGAGTCACGGTCCAATGAGTCTGCGCTGACCGACATTTCGGTGGCATCGTCGTAGACGGCGTAGGGCACTGCGCAAGCAGCGAGGTCGCGCGTCACGAAATCCCGAGTGGCTTCGTCACCGCCGACGACGACGACCGCCGCGGGTCGGCTGTCCGGTCGCCACGGCACCGGATGCCACGAGACGGAGTGCAACATCCGGGTCACGTCACTGCCGGACGGGTTCTCGAGCTGTTCGAAGGACATCCCGGTCAGCGAGGCGAGCACCTTGCCCGACTCTTCGGCGATCAGCACGTCAGTCGAGGTCGTGCCCGGGCGGCGCCGAACGTGCAGCACACCGACGGCGGGCGGACGGCTGTGCACCTGCACCCGGTCGATGCGCGCAGGCATCCGCAACTGCGACGGCCCGTCGAACACCGTGGCGGCCGCTGACGTTGCCGCATCCAGCAGCGGTGCCCAGCTGACCGGTTCGGATCTGTCGGCCTGCGCGGCAACCCTGGCGAGCAGTTCGCCGTCGCCGGCCGCCAATTCGAGGATCTCCCAGTCGAATCCCATGGCGGTGACGCCCACCGTCGCGAGCATGTCCACCACGTGGGTGGGCGGCAGCGTGTCGCGGCACCGCTGCCGGACGGCGGACTCGTCGAGCACCTCGCCGAGAAGGTTCTCGATGTCGTGGATGTCTTGGTCGGTGGCGACCACCGCGCTGCTGTGAGTCAGCCAGCCGCTGTCGTCGGCTTCTTCGTCGTCGTCGACGAGGCGGGTGGCCAGCGTCAGTCCCCGGTCCTGCAGCACCACCTGCACGTCGCGTGCCCGGCCCGGCGCCACCGGAGTGCGCAGCCGGACATCGACGAGGTCGGGACCCGCGGCGTCACAACGCCTGCGCTGCTCCCCGGCCGCACCGAGGAAGGTGTTGATGATGACCGCGGCCGGGACGATCTCGGTACCCTTCACCGGGTGGTCGCCCGGATACGGGCGAGTGTCCATGTCGACCCGGGTCTGCCACATCTTGGACGAGACGGCGCCGGTCACTTCGGTGCGACCGCCGAGCAGGGAGTGGGTGTCGACCTCGTGCACGCCGCGCCCACCCGGCGGCGGTGTCGGCGTGCGCCAAAACCGCCGGTGCTGCCACTGGGTCACCGGCACGTCGCCCGCCCACGACGAAGCCGACAGCCCGTGTTCGACCGGGGCGCCGTGACAGTGCAGCGCTGCGACGGCCGTTGCCACCGAATGCATTTCGGGTCGTTCCCGGCGCAGCAGCGGCACGACGGCATGCTGGTCGACTCCGTCAGCGGTGAGGGTTTCGACGATCGAGTGAGCCACCACCGGGTGCGCGGACACCTCGAGGAAGAGCCGGTGCCCGTCCTCGGTCGCGGCGGAGACGGCTTCGGCGAACCGCACGCGTTCGCGCAGGTTCGCCACCCAGTAGTGCTGGTCGCGTGGGGCCGTAGAGCGCGGATCCGCCAGTGCTGTTGTGTAGAGCGGGATCTCCGGAAGGCGCGGCCGAGGCAATTGCGCGGTGAGGCGGCCGAGCTCGCCGGTGAGGGCGTCCATCGCGGGACTGTGGAACGCGACGTCGGTGTTGACCCGGCGGACCATCACGCCGAGTTCGGCCCACTGCCGGCAGACGTCGTCGACCGCGGCGGCCACGCCGGATATCACCGTCGACTCGGGTGACGCGCTGATCGCCGCCACGACGTCGGTTCGGCCGGCCAGCCGCCGCTCAGCGTCGGCGAACGGGAGGCGTACCAACGCCATTGCGCCCTGCCCCATCACCGAACGGAAGCCGCGGGCGCGGTAGCACGCGACGGCCGCGCCGACGGTCAGGTCGAACACGCCCGCGGTGACGCATGCGGCGACCTCGCCCACCGAATGACCGATCACTGCTGCCGGGGTGACTCCGCGCGCCCGTAACGTCGCGGCGAGACCGACCTGCATCGCGAATGTCAGCGCCTGCACCTGATCCGTACCGCCGAGGCGCCCGCCGGTCAACGCCTCTCGCGCCGAGAATCCCAATTCGGCGGTGAACACGGAATCGACGGCGTCCACGGTCGCCGCGAATTCCGTTGCCGTGGTTAGTAATTCGCGGCCCATACCGGCCCATTGGGAGCCGTGGCCGGAGAACACCCACACCGCGCCGGCGGCCGCACCGGGCACCACGTTTCCGGTCACGACGGCGGGATCCGCCACGTCGTCGGCCAGTGCGGTCAGGCCGGCCGCCAGGCCGGCCGAGTCGTCGGCGATCACCGCCCCGCGCACCGGTTCGTGTGAGCGGCGCGTCCAGAGGGTGGCCGCGACCTGATCGAGCGGCGGGGCGTCGTCCCGCAGCCAGCCGGCGAGCGCGTTCGCTTGAGTGCGCAACCGGGCACTGCTTCGCGCGGAGATCGGAATGATCGTCGGAAGTTGTTGTGGCAGAACGGCTCCAGTCACCGGTGGCGCCGGCGCCTCCTCGAGCAGCACATGGGCGATGGTGCCGCCGTAGCCGTAGCTGCAGACCGCCGCCCGCCTGGGCGTGCCGCCGGCACGCTTCCACGACTCGACTTGCGTCGGCACCCGCAGGCCGCTGGTGGCCCAGTCCACGGCCGGCGTCAGCGCGGTCAGCCCCGCCGTCGGCGGGATGGCTTCGTGGTGCAGCGCCAGCGCGGCCTTGATGAGCCCCACCACTCCGGCGCCCCCTTCGAGGTGGCCCACGTTGGGTTTGACCGAACCGATCCGGCAGGGCGCGCCGGCGGGCCGGTCCGCTCCGTAGACCGCTGCGAGCGCCCCCACCTCGGTGGGGTCACCCGACGGCGTGCCGGTGCCGTGCGCCTCGACGAAACCGACGCTCGCGGGTGCGATGCCCGCGGATTGGCATGCCCGCCGGAACATGTCGGCCTGCGCATCGCCGTTGGGGGACATGATCCCGACGGTGCGCCCGTCCTGTGCCACGGCGCCGCCGCGCACCACCGCGAAGACATGGTCGCCGTCGCGCAGTGCGTCGGCGAGGCGCTTGAGCACCACCACACCGGCGCCTTCGCCGCGCCCGTAGCCGTCGGCGGCGGCGTCGAAGGTCTTGCACCGGCCGTCGGGCGCCGTCGCCCCGGCCACGTCGAGCACCCGGGTGAGGCCCGGCCCGATCAGCGCGCTGACGCCGCCCGCCAGCGCCAGCGACGTCTCACCGGTACTCAGCATCTGGCACGCCTGGTGCACGGCGACCAGTGAAGCCGCGCACGCGGCGTCGAGAGCCACACTGGGGCCGCGCAAGTCGAGCAGATGCGACACCCGGTTGGCGATTCCGCACAGCGACGTGCCGATCCCGGTCCACGCTTCGATGCCCGGCAGGTCCTCCATGATCAACTTGCCGTAGTCGTCGGAGTTGACCCCCATCAGCACCGCGGTGTCGCTGCCCGCCAACGACTTCGGCGCAACGCCCGCGTGTTCGAGCGCCTCCCAACTCACTTCGAGCGCGAGCCGCTGCTGGGGGTCCATCAGCTCCGCCTCGCGCGGCGACACCCCGAAGAACTCTGCGTCGAAGCCGGGCAGGTCGTCGAGGAATGTGCCCCAGCGCGTGACGTCCTTGAGCACCGCGGCGTTGCGGGGGTCGCGCCGCAGGTAGGGCTCCCAGCGCTCCGGCGGCACTTCGCGGATGTCGCTGCCGCCGTCGAGCAGGAAGTTCCAGAACTGTTCGGGAGTGTTGATCGCGCCCGCGACGCGGCAGCCGATCCCGATGATCGCGACGGGTTCGGTCACGTCAGCGGCGCCAACTCTGGATAGCCTTGCCTAATAAACCGCCGCGCCATGGCGGACATATTGGCACAACCGCGCCCGGTTTGGGGATCTACCGCTGCCCGTTGGCGGAATCAGTCGAGCAGGTCGCGGACCACCGCGTCGGCCAGCAGCCGGCCGCGGCCGGTGAGCACCAGCCGGTCGGCCGCCCGCGTCAGCAGCCCGTCGGCGACGATGCGGTCCGCCCGCTGCCGTTCGGACTCCGTGAGCGCGCCGACCGGCAGCCCGTCGCGCAGCCGGACCCGCAGCATCACGTCCTCGATGTGCATGGTGGCCTCGTCCAGCCGCTCGTAGTCGGCCACCGGCAACCGGGAGTCGGCCAGCGATTGCGCATAGGCGTTGGGGTGCTTGGTGTTCCACCACCGGACCCCGTCGACGAAGCCGTGGGCTCCCGGTCCGGCGCCCCACCACTGACCGCCGCTCCAATAGCCGATGTTGTGCCGGCACTCACCGCCCGGCCTGCTCCAGTTGGACACCTCGTACCAATCGAAACCGGCGCCGGCCAAGTGCGCGTCGATCAGCTCGTAGCGGCGGGCCAGCACGTCGTCGTCCGGCGCAGCAAGCTCGCCGCGGCGCACGCGGCGGGCCATCGCCGTGCCGTCCTCGACGACCAGTGCGTAGGCCGAGACGTGATCTACCCCCGCCTCGAGGACGGTGTCGACCGAGCGCCGCAGGTCGTCGTCGGACTCACCGGGCGTGCCGTAGATGAGGTCGAGGTTGACGTGCTCGAACCCGGCTAGGCCGGCTTCTCGCGCCGCCTCGAGCGCCCGGCCGGGCGAGTGTGTCCGGTCCAGCGCCCCCAGCACGTGCGGCGCCGCCGACTGCATACCCAGCGATACCCGGGTGTAGCCGGCCGCGTGAAGCTCGTCGAACAACTGCGGCGAGGTCGACTCCGGGTTCGCCTCGGTGGTCACCTCCGCGCCGCGGGCCAGCGAAAACTGGTCGCGGACGGCGTCCAGCACCTCGGCGAGGCGGGCCCCGCCCAGCAGCGACGGCGTCCCGCCGCCGACGAAGATCGTGTCGACCTCGGGGGCGCGGTGCAGGTGCCGCGCCGCCTGCGCCAGTTCGGCGCGCAGCGCCGCCAGCCAGCCGTCGGGGTTCGCCCCGCCCAGCTCGGCCGGCGTATAGGTGTTGAAGTCGCAGTATCCGCAACGGGTGGCGCAGAACGGCACGTGGATGTAGACGCCGAACGGCCGGCCCCGCGGCGGGCTCATCGCCGGCAGCGCGACCACCGGCGAGCTGGGGGCGTTTCCAGCGGTCATACCGCCAGTTTCGCAGACCCGGGTTTCGCTCACGGTGAGCGCAAATCTCCCCCGGTTAGGGCTGATGCGGGGGTCCGTGGCACAATCGACGTCGTGAGTGCCCGCCGCATCTTCCCCAAGCGCGTATCGCTGGTGGCGCGTCGGCACGTCGATTTCAAGCGCGTCTGTACCTGTTGTTGTCTGCCTTGATGCGTTCGATCTAGGACCCAGCCCACCCCGTACGTACAGCTGGCCGCCGGATCTGCGCCGTCGGACAGCCACCGCTGATCACGCGCGATCCGAACGCCGGCTCCACCGAGGAGCCAATTCATGACCACGACGGAATCCAAGCCCGCCAAGCGCACGCGCGCCGAGGGCCAGTGGAAACTCGGCTACCGCGAACCGCTCAACGCCAACGAGCAGCTCAAGAAGGACGACGACGCCCTGAACGTGCGGGCGCGCATCCTCGACGTCTACTCCAAGACCGGGTTCGACGGCATCGACAAGACCGACCTGCGCGGCCGCTTTCGCTGGATGGGCCTCTACACCCAGCGCGAGCAGGGCTACGACGGCACCTGGACCGGTGACGAGAACGCCGATCTGCTCGAGGCCAAGTACTTCATGATGCGGGTGCGCTGCGACGGCAAGGCGCTGTCGGCCGCCGCGCTGCGCACCCTGGGCCAGATCTCGATCGACTTCGCCCGCGACACCGCAGACATCTCCGACCGGATGAACTTGCAGTATCACTGGCTCGAGGTCGAGAACGTGCCGGAGATCTGGGAGCGGCTGGCCGCTCACGACCTGCAGACCACCGAGGCCTGCGGCGACTGCCCGCGCGGCATGCTGGGATCGCCGCTGGCGGGGCTGTCCCTCGATGAGGTGCTCGATCCGACCCCCGCGCTCGACGAGATCGTGCGCCGCTACATCGGCAACCCCGAGTACTCGAACCTGCCGCGCAAGTACAAGACCGCGATCTCGGGGTTGCAGGACGTCGCCCACGAGGTCAACGACATCTCGTTCATCGGGGTCAACCACCCCGAGCACGGCCCCGGGCTCGATCTGTGGGTAGGTGGCGGCTTGTCGACCAACCCGATGCTGGCCCAGCGGCTCGGTGCGTGGGTTCCGCTCGACGAGGTGCCCGACGTCTGGGAGGCAGTCACCGCGGTGTTCCGCGACTACGGCTACCGCCGGCTGCGCTCCAAGGCCCGGCTGAAGTTCTTGATCAAGGACTGGGGTGTCGAAAAGTTCCGTCAGGTGCTCGAGGACGAGTACCTGGGCCGCAAGCTGATCGACGGGCCCGCGCCCGAGCCGGTCAAGCATCCGATCGACCATGTCGGCATCCAGAAACTCAAGAACGGGCTGAACGCCGTCGGCGTCGCGCCGATCGCCGGGCGCGTGTCGGGCACGATCCTCACCCAGGTGGCCGACCTCGCCGAAGCCGCGGGCTCGGACCGGATCCGGTTCACCCCGTACCAGAAGCTGATCATCCTCGACGTGCCCGACGACAAGGTCGGCGAGCTCTCTACGGGGCTCGAGGCGCTCGGGTTGCCGCCGGAGCCGTCGCACTGGCGCAAGAACCTGATGGCCTGCACCGGCATCGAGTTCTGCAAGCTGTCGTTCACCGAGACGCGCACCCGCGCGCAGGTGTTGGTGCCCGAACTGGAGAAGCGGCTCGAGGACATCAACGCGCAACTCGACGTGCCGATCACGGTCAACATCAACGGCTGCCCAAACTCGTGTGCCCGCATTCAGGTCGCCGACATCGGGTTCAAGGGCCAGATGGTCGACGACGGTGAGGGCAACTCGGTCGAGGGGTTCCAGGTCCACCTCGGCGGCAGCCTCGGCCTGGACAGCGGCTTCGGCCGCAAGCTGCGCCAGCACAAGGTGCTCTCGAGCGAGCTCGGCGACTACATCGACCGGGTCGTCCGCAACTTCGTGAAACAACGTGAGCACGGTGAGCGTTTCGCTACGTGGGCGTTGCGAGCAGACGAAGCGGATTTGAGGTGAACTGGGTGACGACGACGGAGACCGACCTTCAGGCACTCGCCGAGCGGGGCGCGGCCGAACTCGACGGCGCCAGTGCAGTGGACCTGCTGCGCTGGACCGACGAGAACTTCGGCGGCCAGTACGTCGTGGCGTCCAACATGCAGGACGCTGTGCTCGTCGACCTGGCGGCCAAGGTGCGTCCCGGCGTGGACGTGCTCTTCCTCGACACCGGCTATCACTTCGTCGAGACGATCGGCACGCGCGACGCGGTCGAGGCGGTCTACGACGTCAACATCGTCAACGTCACGCCGGAGCACAGCGTTGCCGAGCAGGACGAACTGTTCGGCAAGAACCTGTTCGCCCGCGAGGCAGGTGAGTGCTGCCGGATGCGCAAGGTCGCCCCGCTGTCCAAGGCGCTGCGCGGCTATTCCGCGTGGGTGACCGGCATCCGCCGGGTGGAGGCGCCGACTCGCGCCAACGCCCCGCTGATCAGCTGGGACAAGGCGTTCGGGCTGGTGAAGATCAACCCGCTGGCGGCCTGGACCGACGAGGAGATGGAGGCCTACATCGAGGCCAACGGCGTGCTCGTCAATCCGCTTGTGTACGAGGGATATCCGTCGATCGGCTGCGCGCCGTGCACGGCGAAGCCGGCCGACGGGGCCGATCCACGCAGCGGGCGCTGGGCGGGCACGTCGAAGACGGAATGCGGGCTGCACGCGTCGTGACCGAGCTGCCCTTGGTCCTCACCGCGCACGGCAGCGCCGACCCGCGGTCGGCGGCGGTGACGCATGCGGTCGCCGGGCGGATCCGACGGTTGCGGCCGTGGCTCGACGTGCGCGCCGCGTTTCTCGAGCAGAACGGGCCTCATCTGCATGACGTGTTGTGTGAGGTGAACGGCGCCGGTGTGGTCGTACCGTTCCTGCTCGCCAGTGCGTTTCATGCCCGCGTGGACATCCCCGCGGTGATCGAGCAGTCGGGTGCGTTGGTCGACCAAGCGGACGTGCTCGGCGAGGACCCGGCGCTGTTGACCGTGCTGCGCCAGCGACTGGCCGAACTCGGCACCTCCCCGGATGACGACGGCCTGGGAGTCCTGGTCGTCGCGGTGGGCTCGTCGCGCCCGGCCGCGAACGCCCGGACCGCGACGGTGGCCCGCGCCCTGGGCACGGGAACCCGTTGGGCCGGAGCCGAAGTCGCGTTCGCCACCGGACCGTACGCGAACCTCGCCGCGACGGCCGCGCGCCTGCGCGCCCGTGGCGCCGAACGGCTGGCCATCGCGCCGTGGTTCCTGGCGCACGGACGGATCACCGATCGCATCGCCGATTACGCTGCGGCAGAGGGAATTCCGATGGCCGAGCCGCTCGGCTCGCACAACCTCGTCGCGGCGACCGTGCTGGACCGCTACGACGCGGTCACCGCGGGCGCCGTCGCCGCCTGACCTCAGGGCCGGATCTCGAACACGTTGTTGAACGGCGTCTGCGCGGCCAGCCGGAAGCGGCTGAACCCGGCCGTCGTCACCACGTCGCGGATCCGTGCCGGCCCCGCCTGGGTGCCCAGTGCCAGTCCGACGGGCTGCGCCAGCGACGAGGGCGTGCACAACAGCGTGGAGAAGCCGTAGTACGCGCGCCCGACCGGGTTGAGGTTGTCTTCCACCCGGTCACCGGCGGCCGGTTCGACGACCATCCACGTGCCGTCCTCGGCGATGACGTCGCGCACATGGCGTGCCGCACCGATCGGATCGCCCATGTCATGCAGGCAGTCGAACATCGTCACCAGGTCATATGGGCCGCCGCCGAAGGTGTCCGCGTCTGCGGCCAGAAACTCGACCGTGCCGGCCGAGCGCTCCCGGGCCACCGCGATCGACTCTGCGTGGCCGTCCGTGCCGACGAACGTCGAGGCCGGAAAGGCTTGAGCCATCAGGATTGTCGACGCCCCGTGGCCGCAGCCGACGTCGGCGACCCGCGCACCGGACGTCAGTTTGGCCATGACGCCGTCCAGCGCGGGCAGCCAGTCGTCGACCAGATGCGCGGCATACGTCGGGCGGAAGAACCGCTCACAGCCGACGTGGACGTCGGAGTTGTGCCGGCCCCATCCGACACCACGGCCGGCGCGGGCGGCCTCGATGATCTGCCCCGCGTCCGTCACCGTTCCGTGCGCGATCTGGAACAGGCCGCCGACGAAGGCCGGGCTGGACTCGTCGGTGAGCGCCACTGCCTGCTCCGGAGGCAGGCGGTAACGCCCGCTCGACGGTTCGTACTCCACGAACGACCCCGCGGCCTGCGCGTTGAGCCACTCCCTGGCGTAGCGCGCGTCAGTGTCGGTGCGCTCGGCCAGTTCGGTGGGCGTGCTGGGCCCGTGCTCGGCCAGCGACCGGTAGTAGCCGAGCCGGTCGCCCATGACCACGAGCGCACAGTTGAGGGCGGCGCCGGCCTCCTCGACCGCACGGAACACGAAGGCCATCAGCTTGTCTGGGTCGGCCTGGACGGGTGTGGTGAGTGTGTTCATAGGGCGACTGAACCACCGCCGCACCTGACGGTCATGGGGCGATTGCCCCATCTTCACGCGGGCGGTCAGGCCTTCGTCAGTGCCCCGTCGTCGGCGGTGTCGCTGTCCGGAATCCGGTTGCCGCCGGGCAACGGCGGCACTCTGGTCGCGCGCACGTACACCGTGTCGCCCGCTTTGAGACCGAGCGCCTCGGCGTCGCCGCGGGTGATCTGTGCGGTGAACGGGATCTGGTCGGTGGTGCTGTGCAACTCGACCCGGACCTCGAACCCGAGCATGACGATCCGGTCGATAACGGCGCGCACCACTCCGGTCGCCCGGACCGAGTCGTCGCTGGTCGCGATCGCCATATCCGGATTGCGGCCCACGCGGATGTCGTGCGGACGGACCAGTGACCCGTTGAGCGAGGAAACTGCACCGAGGAACGACATCACGAACGCGTTGGCCGGTGCGTCGTAGACCTCTGCGGGTGAACCGACCTGCTCGATGCGGCCCTTGTTGAGCACCGCGATCCGGTCAGCGACGTCGAGCGCCTCGGACTGGTCGTGCGTGACCAGCACCGTGGTGACGTCGACCTCGTCGTGCAGCCGGCGCAGCCAGGCCCGCAGGTCCTCGCGCACCTTGGCGTCGAGCGCGCCGAACGGCTCGTCGAGCAGCAGCACCTGCGGGTCGACGGCGAGCGCGCGCGCCAACGCCATGCGCTGGCGCTGGCCACCGGAGAGCTGATTCGGATAGCGGGTCTGAAAACCGGCCAGCCCCACCACTTCCAGGAGGTTGTCGACCTTCTCGGTGATCTCGGCCTTGGGCCGCTTACGGATCTTGAGCCCGAACGCGACGTTGTCGCGCACCGTCAGGTGCTTGAACGCCGCGTAATGCTGGAACACGAAGCCGATACCGCGCCGCTGCGGCGGCACGTTCGTGACGTCGCGCCCGTTGATCGTGATGGTGCCGGTGTCGGGCTGGTCCAGACCGGCGATGGCCCGCAGCAGCGTGGACTTACCCGACCCGCTGGGGCCCAGCAGCGCGGTGAGCGAACCGGAGGGCACCTCGAAGTCGACGTCGTCCAGCGCCGCGAAGTCGCCGTAGTGTTTGTTGGCGCCGCGCACGACGATTGCGTCGGTCATCTCGTTCCTTCCCGTCATGCCTTCTTGCTCGCTCTGTCCCGGCGAGCGTCGAGCACCACCTGCGCAACCAGCACCACCACCGCGACGGTCATCAACAGCGTCGAGACCGCGTAGGCACCGTACTCCGCGCCGCGGTTGTACCGGTCCGATACCAACAGTGTGAGCGTTTGAGACGTGCCCGGCAGGTTGGACGACACCATGAGCACCGCGCCGTACTCACCGAGGGTGCGCGCGATCGTCAGCACGATGCCGTAGGTCAACCCCCAGCGGATGGACGGCAGCGTGATCCGCCAGAACGTCTGCCACCACTGCGAGCCCAGCGTGGCCGCGGCCTCTTCCTGGTCGGTGCCGATCTCGTGCAGGACCGGTTCGACCTCACGGATCACGAACGGCACCGTGACGAAGACGCTGGCCAGCACAATGCCCGGAAAACCGAAGATGATCTTGAAACCGAGGTTGTTCTCGACGAAGCCGAACAACCCGGCCGAGCCCCACAGCAGGATCAGCGCGACGCCCACGACGACCGGCGACACCGCGAACGGCAGGTCGATCACCGCCTGCAACGCGCTCTTGCCGCGGAACTTGTTGCGCGCCAAGACCAACGCCGTCGGCACACCGAACAGGACGTTGAGCGGCACCACGATCGCGACCACCAGCAGCGACAGTTGCAGAGCCGAGATGGCCGCGGGTGTGGTGATCGACGCGACGAACTCACCGACGCCGGGTGAGAACGTGCGCCACAGGATCAGGCCCACCGGCACGACGACCAGCACGGCGACGTAGGCCAGTGCGAGGTAGCGCAGCAGGTGCTTCAGTGCCGGTGACAGGATCATCGCGCCAACTCGTCGCGTTTGGCGGCCCGTGACCCAACGGCGCGCAGGATGAACAGCACAACGAACGAAATCAGCAGCAGCACAATGGATATCGCGGCCGCCCCGGTGCGGTCGTCGTTCTCGATCAGCGTCCTGATCCACTGCGACGACACTTCGGTCTCGCCGGGCACCGCACCGCCGATGAGCACCACCGAACCGAACTCGCCGATCGCGCGGGAGAACGCCAGACCGGCGCCGGACAGCAGCGACGGCAGCAGCGCGGGCAGCATCACCCGGGTGAAGATGATCCAGTTGTTGGCGCCGAGCGACGCCGCCGCCTCCTCGATCTCGCGGTCCAGCTCCAGCAGCACCGGTTGCACGGAGCGCACGACGAACGGCAACGTGACGAACAGCAGCGCCACCCCGATGCCCCATCGCGTGTGCTGCAGGTGCAGGCCGACGGGGCTGGCCGGACCGTAGAGCGCCAGCATCACGAGGCTGGCCACGATCGTCGGCAGCGCGAAGGGCAGGTCGATGACCGAGTCCACCAACCGCTTCCCGGGGAAGTCGTCGCGCGTCAACACCCACGCGACCAGCAGCCCGAACACCAGGTTGACCAGCGTGACGCCGACCGACACGGACAGCGTCACCCGGAACGACTCGACGGCCGCGTTCGAGGTGACCGATGCCCAGAACGCCTGCCATCCCCCGCCGGCCGCCTGCCACAGGATCGCGGCCAGTGGCAGCAGCACGATGATGCTCAGCCAGATCGACGCGGCGCCGACCCGCAGCGAGGTGGTTCCGTACCGGCCGGTCCAGCGGCCGGCCGGCCGGCCGTCGGCAGCGGGTTCGGAGCGGGCCGGGTCAGGATGGGGGCTCAAGGCAACCGGCGCTGGGGTCATCCGGTCGCCTGCTTGTAGATCTTCGTGATCTTGCCGTTGTCCTTGTCGAACAGGGCCGGGTCCACCTCGCTCCAACCCCCGAGATCGGCGATCGTCCACAGCTTCGCCGGCGTGGGGAAGTCACCGGCGAATTCCTGGGCGACGGCGGGGTCGACGGGCCGGAAGCCGGCCTGGGCCCAGACCTTCTGGCCTTCCGGGGTGTAGAGGAAGTTCTTCAGCGCGTTGGCCTCTTTCTGATGCGCGCTGGTGCTCACCACGGCCACGGGGTTCTCGATCCTGAACGTCTGCGGCGGGTTGACGTGCTCGACGGGCTTGCCTTGCCGCCCGATGTTGATCGCCTCGTTCTCGTAGCTCAACAACACGTCACCGGTCCCCTGGAGGAACACATCGGTGGCTTCGCGGCCGGACCCGGGCCGCGTCTTGACGTGCTCGGTGACCAGCTTGTTGACGTAGTCGATGCCGGCCTGCTCGTCTTGGTCGCCATTGCTTTTCGCGGCGTAGGGCGCGAGCAGGTTCCACTTCGCCGAACCCGAGCTGAGCGGGCTCGGGGTGACGACCTCGACACCGGGCTGCAGCAGATCGTCCCAGTCTCTGATGTTCTTGGGGTTGCCTTTACGGACCACCAGCGTCACGACGGACCCGAACGGGATGCCCTTCGTCGCATCGGCGTTCCAGTCCTTGGACACCTTGTCCGCCTTGACGAGCCGGGTGATGTCGGGTTCGACGGAGAAGTTCACGATGTCGGCGGGCTTGCCGTCGACGACGGCGCGCGACTGGTCGCCGGAGGCGCCGTAAGAGGTGGTGACGGCGACGCCCTTGCCTTCCGGTGTCGCGGCGAACGCCGGGAGGATCTTGCTCCAGCCCGGCTCGGGCACGGCGTAGGCGACCAGCGTGAGCGTCGTGTCGGCGTTGCCCCCGCCGTCGCCGCCAGCCACGTCACTCGATCCACCACCGCATGCGGCCAGCACTGTGGCGGTGGTGGCGAGCACCGCCGCGGCGCGCCAGGACTTGCGGATGTTGACCATCGGTGACCTTTCGTCGAGGGGACTTCGGTGGAACCCGGCCCGACGGGGAAAGCGATGGAGCGCTAGGAGGGCGTCATGCCACAGCCGTTACCGACATCGGGGACGGGTAGGGAGTCAGCAACAACAACAGACATCGGCGACAGCGCTCAAACCCACGGCAATGAGGGCCAGCACGTGGCCGCTCTTGTTGCCGGACGCTGTTTGCATGGCGCGAAGCCTAACAGAATCGGCACAATCCGCTCGGCGAAGGATTTCGGGGTGTCACCGGGTGAGCAGCCACATGACGAGCACCAGAAGCACCAGGGTGACGAGCACCAGCGTCACCCGTGAACGCGGCATCCCGCCGCTCACGGGTCCACCTCCCGGTCGTCGTGACGCACGTGGCGCCACAACCTGATCCCGTTGCCCAGCGCCCCGTCGAGCACGACCGCGACGCCGTAGGCCAGCGCGAGCACCACCGGCATGACGACCGCGGTCTGGGCGACGAACGGCAGGCCGGAGAGCCAGAGTTCGACGCCGTCCCACCAACTGAGGAAGCCGCCCACGCGGCCAGCCTAGGCGATGCGAAGATGGCCTCGTGTCCGCCGAGCGCACCACCTGCATCGTGGTAGGCGGCGGCCCGGCGGGCATGATGCTCTCGCTGTTGCTCGCCCGCGCCGGGATCGCCGTCACGGTGATGGAGAAGCACGCGGACTTCCTTCGCGACTTCCGTGGTGACACCGTGCACGCCAGCACACTTCGGCTGCTCGACGAGCTGGGGTTGGGCGACGAGTTCGCCCGCATTCCGCACCGCGAGATCGACACGCTGGCGATGACGGTGCAGGGCACCCAGGTCGTGATGGATCTACGGCGAATTCCCGGTCCGCACAAGCACATTGCGCTGGTTCCGCAATGGGACTTCCTCGAACTGCTGGCATCGGCAGCCGAGCGTGAGCCGTCCTTCACGCTGCTGCGCAGCACCGAGGTGCTCGGGCCCGTCTGTGCCGGTGACACCGTGGTGGGAGTCCGCTACCGCGGCGCCGACGGCGAGGTCCGCGAAATGCGCGCCGCGCTGACCGTGGCCTGCGACGGACGGTCGTCGACCCTGCGCACCGCGATGGGGCTCGAACCGAAGAACTTCGGCGTGCCGATGGATGTGTGGTGGTTCCGGGTGCCGCGCAACGCCGACGACCCGCACGGGCTCGCCGGCGTGCTGGGCGCGGGGCACGCGCAGATCGTCATCGACCGCGGCGACTACTTCCAGTGCGCCTACGTCATCCCCAAGGGCCGCGACGCGCAGCTGCGCGCGCAGGGCATCGAGTCGCTGCACCGCGGCGTGGTGGCCCTGGTGCCGTGGCTGGCCGGCCGCATCGGCGCGGTGACGTCGTTCGACGACGTGAAACTTCTCGACGTGCAACTCAACCGGCTCAGGCGCTGGTACACCGACGGACTGCTGCTCATCGGCGACGCCGCGCACGCGATGTCGCCGGTCGGCGGGGTGGGCATCAACCTGGCGGTGGCCGACGCGGTCGCGGCGGGCCGGATCCTGGCCGGCCCGCTGCGCTCGGGAACGGTGTCCACGAGGCCGCTGGCGCGGGTGCAGGCGCGGCGCTGGGCGCCGACCGCGCTGATCCAGTCGGTGCAGAAGATGATCCACCGCCGCGTCATCGCGGTCGCCGTCGCCTCGGCAGCCCCGGGCCGCCCGCCATTGCTGGTGCGCGTCGCCACCGCTCTTCCGTTGCTGCGAAGGGTCGCGGCCTACGGCGTGGCGGTCGGTCCCCTGCCCGAACACATCCCGGCGTTTGCCCGCCGGTGACACGCCGGGGCGCCCTACCTGCTCGATCTGTAGACGCCGGACACGTCGGCAGTCGATGATGTCGGCATGGTTCTGCACCAGACCGGGTCGCCGGACGGGTCCACGGAGACCGAGAACGGCTCTGCGCCCGCTCCTGCCGTCGTCGCGACCACCCCGCTGACCGTGACCGCGCCGACGCCGTACGCCCCCAGCGCGGGGTTGCGGAACCCCTTTCCGCCGATCGCCGACTACGCGTTCCTGTCCGACTGCGAGAACACCTGCCTGATCTCTTCGGCCGGGTCCGTCGAGTGGCTGTGCGTGCCGCGACCCGACTCGCCCAGCGTGTTCGGCGCGATCCTGGACCGCGGCGCCGGCCATTTCCGGCTCGGCCCCTACGGGGTGTCGGTGCCGTCGGCCCGCCGGTACCTGCCGGGCAGCCTGATCCTCGAGACGACGTGGCAGACCCACACCGGCTGGCTGATCGTGCGTGACGCGCTGGTGATGGGGCCGTGGCACGACCTCGAGGCCCGGTCGCGCACCCACCGCCGCACCCCGATGGACTGGGACGCCGAGCACATCCTGCTGCGCACGGTGCGATGTGTCAGCGGCACCGTCGAGCTGGTGATGAACTGCGAGCCGGCGTTCGACTACCACCGGGTTCCCGCGACGTGGGAGTACTCGGCGCAGGCCTATGGGGAGGCGATCGCGCGTGCCACCCGGGAGCCCGACGCGCACCCGACGCTGCGGCTCACCACGAACCTGCGGCTCGGTCTCGAGGGCCACGAGGCCCGGGCGCGCACCCGGATGAAGGAAGGCGACAACGTCTACGTCGCGCTGTCGTGGTCCAAGCATCCGGTGCCGCAGACCTACGACGAGGCCGCCGACCGGATGTGGCAGACCAGCGAGGCGTGGCGGCAGTGGATCAACGTCGGCGACTTCCCCGACCATCCGTGGCGGGCGTACCTGCAGCGAAGTGCGTTGACGCTCAAGGGTCTGACGTACTCACCGACCGGCGCGCTGCTGGCCGCCCCCACCACGTCGTTACCGGAAACGCCTCAGGGCGAACGCAATTGGGACTACCGCTACGCGTGGGTGCGTGACTCGACGTTCGCGCTGTGGGGCCTGTACACATTGGGCCTGGATCGCGAGGCCGACGACTTCTTCGCGTTCATCGCCGACGTGTCGGGCGCGAACAACGGTGAGCGCCATCCGCTTCAGGTGATGTACGCCGTCGGCGGCGAACGGACCCTGGTCGAGGAGGAACTGCACCACCTGTCCGGCTACGACGGCGCGCGGCCCGTGCGGATCGGCAACGGGGCCTACAACCAGATGCAGCACGACATCTGGGGCACGATGCTGGATTCGGTGTACCTGCACGCGAAGTCGCGCGAGCAGATCTCGGACACCCTGTGGCCGGTGCTCAAACAACAGGTCGAAGAGGCGATCAAGCATTGGAAGCAACCGGACCGCGGGATCTGGGAGGTGCGTGGCGAACCGCAGCACTTCACCAGTTCGAAGATCATGTGCTGGGTGGCGCTGGACCGCGGGTCGAAGCTGGCCGAGTTCCAGGGTGAGAAGTCCTACGCACAGCAGTGGCGGGCGATCGCCGAGGAGATCAAGGCCGACGTGCTCGAGCACGGCGTCGACAAGCGCGGGGTGCTGACCCAGCGCTACGGCGACGACGCGCTCGACGCCTCGCTGCTGTTGGCGGTGCTGACCCGGTTCCTGCCGCCCGACGACCCGCGGGTGCGGGCCACTGTGATGGCGATCGCCGACGAACTCACCGAGGAAGGCCTGGTGCTGCGCTACCGCGTCGAGGAGACCGATGACGGGTTGTCCGGCGAGGAGGGCACGTTCACGATCTGCTCGTTCTGGTTGGTGTCGGCGCTCGTCGAGATCGGCGAGATCAGCCGGGCGAAGCATCTGTGTGAGCGGCTGCTGTCGTTCGCCAGCCCGTTGCACCTCTACGCCGAGGAGATCGAGCCGCGCACCGGCCGCCACCTCGGCAACTTCCCGCAGGCGTTCACACATCTGGCGTTGATCAACGCCGTGGTGCACGTGATCCGCGCCGAGGAGGAAGCGGACAGCTCCGGGGTGTTCGTGCCTGCCAACGCGCCGATGTAGGCCGCTCGGCAGGCCGAAGTCGGTAGCGAAGCTGCGGCGGATTCGTTACGACTTTGCGTCTGCACGCGCCGAAATCTTCTCCGGCGGAAGGCCGGCGGTCACCATGACCGTCATGAGTTATCGCCCGGAATCGGATACTTCGCGACGCGTGATCGACGTGGCCACCGGCATCCTGGTCGGTCTGCGCGGGTGCACCCAACGCGAAGCGTTCGACGAACTGGTTCGCGTCGTCAACCAGACCGGCGTCGGAATCGGCACCACCGCAACCGGACTGGTCGCGCTGGCCAGCGGTCAGGCGCCGGCCGCCCACGCCGAGGCCGCCTGGGGTGAGCTGTTCGGCCGGCGGGAGCTGAGCACGGCGTAGCTCAGTGTCGGGTCCGTCGACGGTCAACGCACCGAGACGTCGGTCAAGCCGACACTCGAGCGCTACTTCGCGGGCGCGTTCGTGATCTTCTGCAGCATCAGGTCTGCGACTGCGGCGGCATCGCGGGCTCCGGTCGACTTGGGCCCGGCGTCGTCGGTGATCTCCACGTCCACGATGCAGTCCGCCGCGACGCCGAGCGCGCGCTGAACCGTCGAGCCGGCGTCCTGCATGACCACCGCCGACAAGATTCGGTTGTCGATGCCCACCTCGGTGATCCGGCTCAGGCCGTCGGCTCCGCGCTGGGGCTGGTGCAATACCAGCGTCTGGCCGTTGCACCGGTGCCACTTGTCCGCCGAGGCGGCGAAGAACGCCTGCGCGGCGTCGGCATCGCTGAACTCGGCGACTCCGAAGAAGCCGTTGGCCGTCGGGCCGCTCATGTCGCCGCCGGCCCACGACTGGCTGGCCACCGACAGCACCGGATTGCCTTGGTAGACAACCTTTTCCAGCCGATAGCCGGTGCTCACACAGTCGAGCGGGGCCGCCTCGGCCTCCCGCACGCTCTGCAACAACATGTCGGGACCGCCGGTGACCGGTCGGCCCATCAAACCGGTGGCGCCGAGCTTGGCGGTCAGTTCGTCAGAGGTCGGCAGGGCCTGGTCCAGCGCCCGGTGCGCAGACGGCTTGGCGGCCTCGGCGATGTGCACGACCGGCCGCTCGGCCGGCTGAGCCGAACAGCCGGCGAGTATCGCCACCGCACCCAGTCCCGCCGCCAGCGCCCCCGACCTCATCGGTACTACTTCTTGGCCTTGTCGGCGGACGAGTCGGTGGACAGGGCGGCGACGAACGCCTCCTGCGGCACCTCGACCCGGCCGATGGTCTTCATCCGCTTCTTGCCTTCCTTCTGCTTCTCCAGCAGCTTGCGCTTGCGCGTGATGTCGCCGCCGTAACACTTCGATAGCACGTCTTTGCGGATCGCGCGGATGTTTTCGCGAGCGATGATCTTCGATCCGATCGCCGCCTGCACCGGAACCTCGAACTGCTGACGCGGAATGAGCTCCTTGAGCTTGGTCGTCATCTTGTTGCCGTAGGCGTATGCCGACTCCTTGTGCACGATCGCGCTGAACGCGTCGACCGCCTCGCCCTGCAGCAGGATGTCGACCTTGACGAGGTCGGCCTCCTGCTCCCCTGCCTCCTCGTAGTCGAGGCTGGCGTAGCCGCGGGTGCGCGACTTCAGCGCGTCGAAGAAGTCGAAGATGATCTCGCCCAGCGGCATCGTGTAGCGCAACTCCACCCGCTCCGGTGAGAGGTAGTCCATGCCGCCGAGTTCACCGCGCCGCGACTGGCACAGCTCCATGATGGTCCCGATGAACTCGCTCGGCGCGATGATCGTGGTCTTGACCACCGGCTCGTAGACCGTGCGGATCTTGCCGTCGGGCCAGTCCGACGGGTTGGTCACGACGATCTCTTCACCGTCCTCCTTCTCCACCCGGTACACCACGTTGGGCGATGTGGAGATGAGGTCGAGGTTGAACTCGCGTTCCAGACGCTCGCGGGTGATCTCCATATGCAGGAGGCCCAGAAAGCCGCTGCGGAAACCGAATCCGAGTGCCACCGAGGTTTCCGGTTCATAGGTCAGCGCGGCGTCGTTGAGTTGCAGCTTGTCCAGCGCGTCGCGCAGATCCGGATAGTCTGAGCCGTCAACGGGATACAGCCCGGAGTAGACCATCGGGCGCGGCTCGCGGTATCCGGTGAGCGGTTCGGCCGCACCGTTGCGTGCGGTCGTGACGGTGTCACCGACCTTCGACTGGCGCACGTCCTTCACGCCGGTGATGAGGTAGCCGACCTCCCCAACACCCAAGCCCGCCGAGGCCTTGGGTTCCGGCGAGACGATGCCAACCTCGAGCAGTTCGTGCGTGGCGCCGGTCGACATCATCTTGATGCGCTCGCGCGGGACGATCTTGCCGTCGACGACACGGACGTAGGTGACCACGCCCCGGTAGGTGTCGTAGACGGAGTCGAAGATCATCGCCCTGGCCGGCGCGTCGGCGTCGCCGACCGGCGGGGGCACTTCACGCACGACGTGGTCGAGCAGGTCGGCCACGCCCACACCGGTCTTGCCCGACACCCGCAGCACGTCGGTGGGCTCACAACCGATGATGTGGGCGAGTTCGGCGGCGTAGCGGTCCGGATCGGCCGCGGGCAGGTCGATCTTGTTGAGCACCGGGATGATCTGCAGGTCGCGGTCCAGCGCCAGGTAGAGGTTCGCCAGCGTCTGCGCCTCGATGCCCTGGGCGGCGTCCACGAGCAGCACCGCGCCCTCACACGCCTCCAGCGCCCGCGACACCTCGTAGGTGAAGTCGACGTGGCCGGGGGTGTCGATCAGGTGCAGGACGTAGTCGCCCGCGCCCTCCCCTTCCTTGACGGTCCAGGGCAGCCGCACGTTCTGCGCCTTGATCGTGATGCCGCGCTCGCGCTCGATGTCCATCCGGTCGAGGTACTGGGCGCGCATGTCGCGATCGGCGACGACGCCGGTGAGTTGCAGCATCCGGTCGGCCAATGTCGACTTGCCGTGATCGATATGGGCGATGATGCAGAAGTTCCGGATCTGCGCCGGCGCAGTGAAGGTCTGATCGGCGAAACTGCTGATGGGAATCTCCTGGTAGGACTGCACTGAGGGTGCCCACAGCGTATCGAGGGCATGGCCTGCGCACACAATCGCGCGGTGGCGCCTCGCTTATGCTCGGGACATGGCTCCGGCGTGGAGGCCGTTCCAACGGTTCTTGAATGTGACCGAGCATTTGGTGTTCAACGAGGCACCGAAGCTCATCCGTCAGATCGGCCAGTCCGAAACCTTGCAGCGCGGTCTGCAGACCGGAATCCGGATCGGTATCGACGCGCTGGCCGGCGTGCCCGACGAGCCGCGCGCGATCACCGCGGGCAGGCCGATCAGCCGCAACTTCGTGCCGACCGCGCACCGCGCCCGCAAGGTGGTGTACGCACCCGCCCTGGACGGCCGCGCCGACCCGGGCGAGATCGTGTGGACCTGGGTCGTCTACGAGGACGACCCGACGCAGGGCAAGGACCGTCCCGTGCTCGTCGTGGGACGCGATCGGTCCACGCTGCTCGGCCTGATGCTGTCCAGCCGGGACCATCACCGCGACGACCCGAACTGGATCGGCATCGGAAGCGGCACCTGGGACTACGAGGGCCGGCAGAGTTGGGTGCGCCTGGACCGCGTGCTCGACGTTCCCGAGGCCGGCATCAGGCGCGAAGGCGCGATCCTCGCGCGCGAGAGGTTCGAAGCGGTCGCGGTCCGGCTCCGCACCGAATACTCCTGGAGCTAGGCCCCGTGTTCCCCCTGTTCCGCGAACGTGCGTGTTTGCACACGACACGCCGCGGATCTACAACATTCTGCGCACCCTCACGCGCGACGAGCGCGCGTTAACGCGGGTCACGCCACATCGGCCACAGGCTCGGGCCGCCGTCCGGCAGCGTGATCTCGCCGGTGACGCCGAAACCGAAGCGCTGGTAGTACGGGATGTTGTCGGGATTGCTCGACTCGAGGTAGGCGGGCGCGTACTCGGCGTCGCAGCGGTCCAGACGCGACCTCATGAGCGCCTGCCCGAATCCGGTGCCGCGGACCGTCGGGTCGCTGCCGATCACCCCGAGATACCAGTGCGGCTCCTCGGGATGATGCTTCTTCATCAGCTCCATGGCTTGTTGACCGCGGCGACCGTTGCGTCCGAAGGCCCGGATGAATGCGGGCATCATCCTCAGTTCCTGCAGACGCGTGTGCTTCCAGCGCCCCGGCGGATCCCACAGCGCCGCGGCACCGATGCTCGTGCCGCGTGCGATCTCGGCGCCTTCGGTGCGAAGGAAATGGTGGCGGATCATGGTCGCGAACATCCGCTCGAGACGACGTTCGCGCGCGGCGTCGTCAGGCAACATCCACGTCATCACGGGGTCGCGGTAGAAGGCGCGCGCGAGCACTCGGGACATCTCGCGCACCTGCCGACGCTCGGCCGGAGCGACGTCGACGTCAACCACGGGTGATGTAAGCCTGCAGGTGTTCCTGCTGCGCTTCGAGCTCTTCCATCCGCGTCTTGACCACGTCGCCGATGCTGACGATGCCCGCCAGTCTGCCGTCCTGCATCACCGGGACGTGCCGGACGCGGTTCGTCGTCATCAGAGCACTCAGACTGTCGACCGAATCGTCGGGCGCACAGGTGGCCACGAACCGGGTCATGATCTCCGACACCGGCCGCCGCAGCACGTCCGCACCCTGCATCGGCAGTGCCCGCACGACGTCGCGCTCGGAAACGATGCCCAGCACACCGTCGGGCGACACCACCACCATCGCGCCGATGTTGTGGATGGCCAACTCGGTGAGCAGTCCCGCGACCGACGTCTCCGGGGTAATCGTGGCCACCGCGGCGCCTTTGCTCCGCAACACGTCCGCGATCCGCATCCTTGCCTCCGCTCGTGATGTTCCTCACAGGCTAGGTCCAGGGACGGTCGGCGCGGAAGGGATTGGAGATTGCAACCGGGTCACGGCTGCGCGCGGCGGATTTCCGGTATATGTGGGCCATGATCGAGGTCACGCTGCTCGGCACCGGAAGCCCCATCCCCGACGCCCGCCGCGCAGGCCCCTCGACGCTGCTGCGGGCGGGTGGTCAGACATTTCTGGTCGACTGCGGCCGCGGAGTGCAACAACGATTGACGGCCGCCGGGGCCGCCGCGAGCGGGTTGTCGGCGCTGCTGCTGACGCACCTGCACAGCGACCACATCGCTGATCTGGGCGACGTGATCATCACGCGATGGATCTCCACTTTCACGCCCGATCCCGCGCCCCTGCCGATCATCGGGCCGCCGGGCACCGCCGAGGTGGTCGACGCGACGCTCAAGGCGTTCGGCTTCGACATCGGATACCGCATCGCCCATCACGCCGACCTGACGTCGCCGCCACCGGTGCAGGTGTACGAGTACACCGAAGGCGAGGTGTGGAACAGCGACGGCGTGCGCATCCTGGCTGCCCCCACCGACCACCGGCCCGTCACGCCGACGATCGGATTTCGCGTCGAGCACGCGGACGCCTCCGTGATACTGGCCGGCGACACGGTCCCGTGCCAGACTCTCGACGAACTGGCTGAGGGCGCGGGCGCCTTGGTGCACACGGTGATCCGCAAGGACCTGGTCGACAAGATGCCGGTGCAGCGCATCCGCGACATCTGCGACTACCACTCGTCAGTCGAGGAGGCCGCGGCGACCGCGGCGCGCGCAGGAGTCGGGATCCTCATCCTGACGCACTACGTGCCGGCCATCGAAGCCGGACAGGAAGACGATTGGCGCGCGCTCGCCGCGGCCCGGTTCGACCGGCAGATCGAACTCGGCGACGACCTGCATCGCGTCGAGGTGCACCCCGGTGTGGGCGCCAGGCCGGCCGACTGACATCACTGGCGTTTCAGCAGGCCAGCGCCGCCATTTTGGGCATTTTCCGGCAGCGCTGGTAACCTGAACCCTCGCTGCCCGCATGCCGGGCGCCTACCAGACTTTGGGAAACCCCTACCGGATTTACGAAGGACATACACGCGTGGCCAACATCAAGTCGCAGGAAAAGCGGATCAAGACCAACGAGCGCCGCAGGCTGCGCAACAAGTCGGTCAAGTCGTCGCTGCACACGGCGGTCCGCGGTTTCCGGGCGGCCGTCGAGGCCGGCGACAGGGAGAAGGCCGGCGAACTGCTGGCGTCGACCAGCCGCCAACTGGACAAGGCCGCCAGCAAGGGCGTCATCCACAAGAACCAGGCCGCGAACCGCAAGTCGGCGCTGGCTTCGGCCTTCAACAAGCTCTGATCGCTCAGTCCGAGACGAGTTCGGCGACTTTCCTGACCGTCGCCTCCAATGCGTAGTCCGCGTCGGCCGCGGCACCCTTGACGTCAGCGTTGAGCGCGGCCACCAACCGCATCGCCTCGGCGACCGAGGTGTTCGACCACCGGCGCGCCTGTTTCTGCGCCTTCTGCACGCGCCACGGCGGCATACCCAGCTCCGACGCCAACCGGTAGGGATCACCCGACAACGGCCGAACACGCGCGATGGTGTGCACCGCTTCGGCCAGCGCGTCGGCGAGCACCACGTGCGGTTCTCCGCGCATCATCGCCCAGCGCAGCGCTTCGGCGGCTCCGGCGACGTCGCCGCCAACCGCCTTGTCGGCGACGTCGAACCCCTTCACCTCGGCCTTGCCTGAGTGGTAGCGACGCACCGCCGCCGCGTCGACGGCCCCGCCGGTGTCGGTGACGAGCTGCGAACATGCCGACGCCAGTTCCCGGATGTCTGAGCCGACGGCATCGAGCACTGCGGTGACTGTGTCGTCGCCGACCTTGACCTTCAGGGCACGGAACTCCCGCCGGACGAAATCGGCGCGCTCCGCGGCTTTGGCGATGCGGGCGCACGGATGCACTTGCGCGCCAAGCTTTTTGAGCTGATCGGCCAGCGCCTTGGCGCGTCCACCCCCGGAGTGCACGACGACGAGCAGGGTGCCGGGCGGCAGGTCCGCCGCGGCGCCGGCGATCAAGGCGACCGCGTCCTTGCCGGCTTCAGCGGCCGACTCTAACACCACGACCCGTTCGTCGGCGAACAGCGACGGGCTCAGCAGTTCGGCCAGTTCGCTGGTGCTGACGTCACCCGCGCGCAGGCGATCGACCGGGATGTCGTGGGTGCCTGCCTGCTTGCGGGCATGCCGCAGAACCGCCGCGACTGCGCGTTCGACCAGCAGATCCTCGTCTCCGAGCACCAGGTGCAGCTGCGACGCTTCACTCACCCCACGATCGTGTCACGGCCGCCCGACAGGCTCGACACCGTCCACGCCAGCACGCAGATCGCGGCGGCACAAGCACCGAACCGCACCCATCGCCAGCGCCACGCCAGCACCGCCGCCACACCGGCGGCGCCAATCACCACGACACCCAGCAGCCCCGACGGCACCGGTACCGACGATCCCGGGACAGCCGCCGCCCACCGAGCCACATGCAGCAGCCACCACAACTCCGGCCCGGTGAACCGGATCAACAGCTCCGCGCCGGCGGGCCAGACGCAGCCCAGCGCGGCCGCGGCGGTGCCCGCGACAGTGATCGGCGGAATCGCCGGAGCCACCGCGATGTTCGCCGCGATCGACACGACGCTGAACACGCCCGCCATGCCGGCGACGAGCGGCGCTGGTCGTGCTCGCTCCGGTGTGGTCGCGGCGGCTCGTCGATCGCGGCTGGCCCAAGGCGGCGGCCGACGCGGTCAGTGTCGCCACGGCGGCGCAACTGGTCACCGCGCCGCTCGTCGCCGGCATGGCGGGCGTGTTCAGCGTCGTGTCGATCGCGGCGAACATCGCGGTGGCTCCGGCGAT
>NZ_LZKP01000139.1 GCF_001672895.1 Mycobacterium sp. E740 | reverse complement strand
GTCCATGCCCTCCTTGGCGTACGGACCTCGCTGCTCGAGCAGATAGTTCGGGGTGGCGCAGATCGCCAGCACGGTCAGCACCGCCGCCACGGTTTCCCGCGTTCGGGCGATCGCGGTCAGGCCGACTGCCAGCAGCAGCGCCATCGCCGGCGACGTGTACGTGAGGTATCGCGGGTAGTACACCGGCTCCAGAAACGCCGAGTAGATCAGCAGCACCGCAGTCGGGAGTGCGATCCAGGCGATGCTGAGGACGACCAGCGGCCGGACGCCGGCGTCGGCTGGGCGGAAGCGACGCATCACCAATGGCAGTGCGAGTACCACCCCGGCGGCGACGGCGAACGCGACGCTGTGGTCGAAGTACTGCTCCTGCACCACTTCGGCGACCGTGTGCCACCCCAGCGGCGAGATCCACCGCACCTGGGCGATCTGCGTTCTGCCGAAGGCGAGGAACGGGACGACGGCGGTCAACGCCACCGCGACGGCGGCGATCCACCGCTGAACCGCCGCACGTCGGGCGCCGAGGGACGCGAGCGCCACGGCGTGGCCGAGCACCAGCAGCACGACGAAGACGTTGAGCAGCGACGCCGCCACGACCGCGAGCCCGTAGCACGCCCATAGCCACCTGGTGTTGCGGCGCACGCCGACGACGAGCAGCACGGTCAGCCAGACCGCAGCTGCCGCGGTCAGCGCATAAGACCTGGCCTCGATACCCGCCCACGTCACGCGGGGAAGGATCGCGAACACGATGCCGGCGCACACGGCAAGCGTGCGGCCCGAAAACTGGCGCGCCAGGACCACCACACCGGCCGCCGCGATACCTACCGCCAGACAACTCGAGAGCCGCGAGTAGAACTCGGTGACCGGGAACACCGCGAACCAGCCGTGCATGAGCAGGTAGTACAGGCCGTGCACCGCATCGATGTTGTGCAGCAGACGCCACAGTTCGGGGACGGACCGGGTCGACGCCGAGATCGTCGCCGCCTCGTCGAACCACAGCGACGGTCGGGCGGCACCGGCCGCCGACACCGCGACGGCGAACACCGCGACCAGTACTGCGTCGAACCGACCCGCACGGACGGACGCCAGCCGGTCCGGGCGCGCGACGCGCTGCGCTTTCGATGAAAGATCCACAGGTGCCTTCTCCGTACCCTTCCGGCGATTCGCAAAACGCTAGCGTGCGCCGGGTCACGCCGGTCGCTGCCGGGTGACGTTGCCTGCCATTCAGGACGAAATAGCAGGAAAGCGGCACTGGAACGGCTACTGTTCCGAGTGGTCTTGAAATCGACACTGGGAGGACATGGATGAGCGCCTATCAGACCGTCTTGGTCGGCACGGACGGATCGGACTCGTCGCTGCGTGCGGTGGAGAAGGCTGGTCAGATCGCCGGTGACGCCAAGCTGGTCATCGCGACGGCGTACTTCCCCCAGGCCGAGGACCAGCGTGCCGCCGATGTGCTCAAGGACGAGGGCTACAAGATGGCCGGCAACGCGCCGATCTACGCCATCCTGCGTGAGGCCAAGGAACGCGCCCACAATGCCGGCGCCCAGAACGTCGAAGAGAAGGCCATCGTCGGGGCGCCCGTCGATGCGCTCGTCGAGCTCGCCGAAGAGATCAAGGCTGATCTGCTCGTGGTCGGCAACGTCGGGTTGTCCACCATCGCCGGTCGCCTGCTCGGTTCGGTGCCCGCCAACGTGGCGCGCCGCTCCAAGAGCGACGTGCTGATTGTGCACACCACGCCGTAGCGGTCAGGTGTTCGACGCTTTGGCGATGCTCGCGATCGCCTCGTCGAGCGTGGCGTTGAACTCCTCGTCGCTCTGCTGGGCGGTCAAGCCCTCGGTCAGTGCGCGCGAGAAGCTCGCGATGACCCCGTGGTTGCGCGACAGCTTCTCGTTGGCCACGTCGCGGCTGTAGCCGCCGGACAGGGCCACGACGCGCACCACGTTCGGATGCTCGACGAGGTCCTTGTAGAGGTTGTCGGTTTCGGGCAGCGTCAGCTTCAGCATGACCTTCTTGTCGCCGAGGTTGTTGACCCCGTCGAGAAGAGCCGCCTTGAGTTGGTCCTCGGCCTCGGCCTTCTTCTCGCTGTTGATGTCGACCTCGGGTTCGATGATCGGCACCAGGCCCTTGGCGAGCACCTGCTGCGCGACCTCGAACTGCTGGGCCACCACCGCGTCCAGTCCGGCGCCCGGCAGTTTGATGACCGAACGTTCCTTCGTCCCGAAGATGCCCTTTTCGACGGCACGGTCGAGGAGGTCGTCGAGGCCGGGCATCGGCTTCATCGTCTGGGCTCCGTCCTTCTCCTCGGCCAGGCCCTTGTCGATCTTGAGGAACGGCACGATGTTCTTGACGTTCCAGAGGTAGTCGGCGGTCGGGCGGCCCTCGATGTCGCGGTCCATCGTCATCTCGAACAGGATCGCGCCCACGATCCGGTCGCCGTTGAAGGCGGGGCTGGTGATGATGCGGGTCCGCATCTCGTGCACCAGATCGAACATCTGCTCGTCACCGGAGTAGCTGTCCTCGGAAATGCCGTACAGCTTCAGCGCTTTGGGGGTGCTGCCGCCGCTCTGGTCGAGCGCCGCAATGAACCCGGCGCCGCTCTGCGCCTTCTTCAACTGATCGTCATTCATGTCTGCCCTTTCTTCGTCACCAGGCAATCTATCGAAGGTGGCAAGCCCGACCGTCAGATGGCTGTCCAAATCACCGGTCCGCGTGATCAGGGCATCACCGCGGCCCACTTCTGATGACCCTCGTAGCCGAGGTCGTCGGCCATCGTCCAATAACGTTCTCTGAGTTCGCGATATGCGGTGTCGTCACCGCGCGCATTGGCCAACAGTGCTCTCAGGCGCAACAGCCAGATGTCGCGAATCACCGCTCCTTCGAGCGGCGCGCGCTCCAGCTCGTCGATCGCAGCCGCGGCTTCGGCGGTGTCGCCGTCGGCGTTGCGTTTGAGCAGTGCGTCGACCAGGAAGCCGGCCACTGGGATCCAGTACGTGTACTGCCTCCGGGCGAACATCGTCTCGGCCGCTCCGCGTATGAGAGGGATCGCCGCGCTGAAGTCGCCCCGGTTCGCGCGGTCCAGCCCGACGAGGGCGTCCATGAACGTGACCTCGACCAACATCGTCCGGTTCTGGGTCCAGGCATCCCTGACCTGGGTGATCATCTGAATTCCGCGGTCCCAGTCGGCCACGGTCGCCTGGTAGATCAGCTGTCCGCCGAGGACATACCGGGCGATCTCGCCGGCGTAACCGTAGGAGAACGACTCGGCGGTTCTCAACGTCGCTTCGGCCTTCGCAACCGCTGATCCGTCACAGGCGACCGCGCCGAAGGCGACACCGAGCCCCAGGTTCCACGAGGTCGTGAGGGCGATGGTGAGCGGTTCGTTGCTTTCTGCGGCCAAGGCAAAGGCGGCCTCCACGTCGTCCCGCCATCCCTGACGGCCGAACCACCACCCGGCCAACCCTCGCAGCGCCGTCGCGATCGCGAGCGGTGAGCCCACCACGAGGCTGCCCTTGGTGAGGTCGCCGGCAGCCCACTCGATTGTGCTTTCTGCCCACCGCAGACCGTCGGCCAACTCACCGTTCTGGATCTTGATGCCTATTGCACCGAAGGCGGCCTGCGCGGCCAGGCCAGGATCCCCGATCGACTCCAACAGCGCCATCTGTTCGGTGGCCAGTCGCGATGATTCCCGTGTCTCGCCTCGGAAGTGAAGGTCCGAGATCGGCCCCATCATGCCGACGGCCAGCGATGCCTTATCTCCTGTCAACTCGCAGAGCTCACGCAGTTCCTCGAAGCGCGTGCCGCACTCGCGGGCCATCCGCCAGCCGCTCGCACAGAGAAAAGTGCGCGGTGCGATGCGCATCGCGCTGCGCTCCGGGTCGTCCTCGGGCAGGGCGTCGGCGACCCGGCACGCACTCTCCCAACTGAGCAACGCCGCGGACACGTCGCGATTGTTCGACCATCCGGCTGCACGCATATGCCAGCCGAATGCCGCACGCAAATCACCTGCGGCCTCGGCATGTTCGGCGATGAGGGCCGCGTTCTCTTCGATGTTGCCTGCGCTTCTTCGTTCGATCGCGGCGGCCACCCGGCGGTGCAACTCGGCCCGGTCGGACTTCAGCTGCGCCTCGTAGGCGACCGCTCGAATGAGGGGATGGTGGAAGACGAATTCCGGTTCATCCGTGAAGGTGACCTGGTCGATGAGCTGAGCCGTCAACAGATCACCCGGCCGCGGTTCGATGTCCAGCGCCTTCAAAAGGTCTGTGCCGAAGCGGGATCCGACGACCGACGCCGCGTTGAGGGTGCGCTTCGCGACGGGATCGAGTCGGTCGATGCGGGCCGCGATCGTCGCTTGCAGCGTGGCGGGCACGCTGACATCGGCGGGTTCAGCCGACGACGAGTACGTTCCCGAGTGTCCCTGCAGCACGCCTCGTTCAACAAGGTCGCGAATGATTTCCTCGGCGAAAAATGGTGTGCCCACGGCCTTTTGGACGACAGTCTGGGTGAGCTGTCGCACGGAGGGATCCTGTCCGAGTAAGGTCGTGACCAAGTCGGCGGTTTCCGCGTCGTTCAACGGGCCGAGCGCGATGGTCTGCGTGCCCGGGACCTGGGTCAGCGATCCGCGGTACTCGGGTCGGTAGGTGATGACCGTCAGCAGCGGCGTCTGCGGGATGACGGTGAGGAACGCGGCGAGCATGGACTCACTGGACTCATCGATCCAGTGGGCATCTTCGATGATGTAGACAGCAGGCGTCTGCGTGGCCAGTGCCGCAGAATTCACGAGCGCGATCAGGCGTCGCCGACGGCTGTCGGGGTCGATCCGCGGTGGCTCGAGCGATGGGTCGGCGATGCCCAGCACGTCCTCGAGGAGAACCACGTCGTCGCGGCCGGCGTCGGGGAAGGTCCCGGCTTCGATCATGACGCGGGCAGATCCCGCATCCATGTGCTCGACCCCGGTCGCGGCACGCAGCAGTCGGGCCACCACTCGGAACGGCACCCGGGTGGTGTGTGACTCGCAGGCCGTGGTGTACACGGGCACTCCTCGGCTGAGCGCGGTCGCCGTCAGCTCGCGCGTGAGCCTGCTCTTGCCGATGCCGGGAGGTCCGGATACGCCGACCACGGCGCCCTGACCGTCGATCGCCCTGTCCAACAACCCTTCGAGGGCCGACATCTCCCATCGCCGACCGACCAGCTCGGTCTCTGATCGCAGCGGCCCGTGCTGTCGGCCGATGCTCACCAACCGCCGGGCCGTTATCGGATCGTCCTGCCCCTTGATGCGCACCAATTCCGGCGGGTCGAGTGTCACCACCGACTCCACCAGCCTCACCGTCGACACGCTGAGCATTACGCCGCCCGGCGGAGCGACCGACTCCATCCGCTGAGCCAATCCGACATGCTCGCCGACCGCGGTGTAACCCAAGGCGCCGGAACCGATTTCGCCGGCGATCACCTGGCCCGAGTTGAGGCCGATGCGAAGTTGTAGGCGGATGCCGTCGCGGCGGTCGAACCCATCGGCGATCGCATGCATCTCAGCCTGGATTCCCAATGCGGCCAGGCATGCCCGCACGGCGTGGTCCTCGAGTGCGACGGGTGCGCCGAAGACCGCCATGATGCCGTCGCCGGTGAACTTGTCCACCGTGCCGCCGTAGCGCTGCACCACCGCTGCGGCGCAATCCACCAACTGGGCCATGATCTCGCGCAGCCGCTCGGCGCCGACTGAGCGGGCGATCGCCATGGAGTGGACCACATCGGCGAACAGCACGGTCACCTGCTTGTACTCTGCGCGTGGTTCTTCGCGGGTCAAAGGCGCGCCGCACTCGCTGCAGAAGTTGGCGGTGGCGCCTACCGCAGCGCCACACGTCCCGCAGCGGGCTTCGTCCACCTGATAAGTGTCACCGCAAGATGCGGTCGAATTGCCTGATCGGATGAATTCCGTGCAGGTCACGGTACGACGGCGGCTGACGGTCCCCGTCGTCCCTGATGCCGTACTCGGCTGCCAACTCGGCGCCGATGAACGTCTGGCCGCTCTTGTCCATCACATCCGGGTCGTTGAACAGCGCCCAGATCAAGTGTCCGGTGAACTCGGGCGTCTCGGTGTTGTCGAGGAGATCACCGAGCTTGTCCGGGGCCGTGGCCGCCATGGCTTTGAACCGTTCGGTCAGCAGCACGCCCATCCAGATGGACGCGGTCGCGATACCGACGTCCCGGAAGTCGACTGCCATGTCGGCGGCCATCTTGTCGGTGCCGGCTTTGTGCACGCCATACGCCGGGCCGAATACGTAGTGCGCCGCTCCGGGTGCCGACGTGAACGCCACCAGTCCGCGGGGTTGCGCGACCATCAGCGGTGCGGCGAATACGGTGGCGACGTAGCTGCTGCGCAGTCCGACCTCGACCGTATCGATGATGTCGATCGGCTTCTCCCAGAACGGTTTTCGTCCCATCATCTCGTCGCGGATCGTCACAGCGTTGTTCACGAGGATGTCGAGCCGCCCCTGTTCTCGGCCGACCCGGTCGAACAGCGCCTTGGTCTGCTCGTCGTCGGCGTGGTCGACCGCGACGGCGACCCCGATACCGCCCGCCGCTGTCACCAGTTCGGCGGTCTCGTGGATGGTGCCCGCGTGCACCGACTGGCCGGCGCGCTCGGTACGCCCGGTGACGTAAACGGTGCAGCCGTGACTGCCGAGCGCGTGGGCGATCCCGCGTCCCGCGCCGCGACTGGCGCCCGTCACGACAGCGACCGGCGGGTCTACCAACCGCGTTCTTTCCACTCGCCGAGGTGTGGCCGCTCCGTTCCGAGCGTGGTGTCGTCGCCGTGCCCCGGATAGACCACCGTCGAATCGCCGTAGACGTCGAACACGCGGCTGGTCACATCGGCGAGCAACTGGTCGAACGCACCGTCCTCCCACGTCTTCCCGATACCGCCCGGAAACAGGCAGTCCCCGGTGAACAGGTGGGTCGCTCCGGTTTTGGGGTCGGCGCCGTCGAGTGCAAGCGCGACCGAGCCGGGCGTGTGGCCCTGCAGGTGGATGACGTCGAACTTGAGGTCGCCGATCTCGACCGTGTCGCCGTGCGCGAGGATCCGGTCCGGCGTGACCGGCAGGGCATCGGCGTCGCGCTGATGGGCGGCGGTCGGGACCCCCGTGGCCTTCGCCACTTCTTCGAGCGCCTGCACGTGGTCGAAGTGCTGGTGGCTGGTCACGATCAGCGAGAGCTGCGGCGCGTGCTGTTCGATCAGCTCGAGCAGCACCGGCGCATCGTTGGCGGCGTCGATCAGCAGTGTCTGGCCCGTTCGGGAACACGTGACCAGGTAGGCGTTGTTGTCCATCGGGCCCACCGAGACCTTGACGATCGAGGCGTTCGGCATGGTGCGCCGGGCCGCGGTTCCGGGCTCCACATGGCCGGTGTAGTTGTCGTCGACGACGGTCATGGTCTTCACGGTATCCGGCTTGTCGGTGGCGGCACATAGCATGGCTGGCGAACTATGTCGTGCGGAAGCGGATGAGGAAGGACACAGGTGGCTGACCGCCTTGTCGTCAAAGGTGCGCGCGAGCACAACCTGCGCAGTGTCGATCTTGATTTACCACGCGAGGCCCTGATCGTCTTCACCGGCCTGTCCGGGTCGGGGAAGTCGTCGCTGGCGTTCGACACCATCTTCGCCGAAGGTCAGCGCCGCTACGTCGAGTCGCTGTCGGCCTACGCGCGTCAGTTCCTCGGCCAGATGGACAAGCCCGACGTCGACTTCATCGAGGGCCTCTCGCCTGCGGTCTCCATCGACCAGAAGTCCACCAACCGCAACCCGCGGTCGACGGTGGGCACCATTACCGAGGTCTACGACTACCTGCGCCTGCTGTACGCCCGGGCGGGCACGCCGCACTGCCCGGTGTGCGGTGAACGCATCGCCCGTCAGACCCCGCAGCAGATCGTCGACCAGGTGCTCGCGATGGACGAGGGGCTGCGGTTCCAGGTCCTCGCCCCGGTCGTGCGCACCCGCAAGGGCGAGTTCGTCGACCTGTTCGACAAGCTCAACACCCAGGGCTACAGCCGCGTACGGGTCGACGGTGTCGTGTATCCGCTCACCGACCCGCCGAAGCTCAAGAAGCAGGAGAAGCACGACATCGAGGTGGTCGTCGACCGGCTCACCGTCAAGGCGACGGCCAAGCAGCGGCTCACCGACTCGGTGGAGACGGCGCTGAACCTGGCCGACGGCATCGTGGTGCTCGAGTTCGTCGACCGCGAGGACGACCATCCGCACCGCGAACAGCGCTTCTCCGAGAAGCTGGCCTGCCCCAACGGGCACCCGCTCGCCGTCGACGACCTCGAACCGCGCTCGTTTTCGTTCAACTCGCCGTACGGCGCCTGCCCGGAATGCACCGGCCTGGGCATTCGGAAAGAGGTCGACCCGGACCTGGTGGTACCGGACCCCGACCTGACGCTCGCCGAAGGCGCCGTGGCGCCCTGGTCCATGGGGCAGACCGCCGACTACTTCACCCGGATGCTCGCCGGCCTCGGCGACGCGCTCGGCTTCGACGTGAACACGCCGTGGAAGAAGCTGCCGGCCAAAGCGCGCAGAGCGATCCTCGAGGGCTGCGACGAGCAGGTGCACGTGCGGTACAAGAACCGCTACGGCCGGACCCGTTCGTACTACGCCGATTTCGAAGGCGTGATGGCGTTCCTGCAGCGCCGTATGGAGCAGACCGACTCCGAGCAGATGAAGGAGCGCTACGAGGGCTTCATGCGCGACGTGCCGTGCCCGGAATGCGACGGCACCCGGCTGAAACCGGAGATTCTCGCGGTGACGCTGGCGGCGGGGGAGTTCGGCGCGAAGTCCATCGCCGAGGTAGCCGAGCTGTCGATCGCCCAGTGTTCGGAGTTCCTCAACGCGCTGACCCTCGGCACCCGGGAGCAGGCGATCGCCGGGCAGGTGCTCAAGGAGATCCAGTCTCGGCTGGGCTTCCTGCTCGACGTGGGCCTGGACTACCTGTCGCTGTCCCGCGCGGCGGCCACGTTGTCCGGCGGTGAGGCGCAGCGGATTCGGCTCGCCACCCAGATCGGCTCCGGCCTCGTGGGCGTGCTGTACGTGCTCGACGAGCCGTCGATCGGCCTGCACCAGCGCGACAACCGTCGGCTGATCGACACGCTGGTCCGGTTGCGGGACCTGGGCAACACGCTGATCGTCGTCGAACACGACCTCGACACGATCGCCCACGCGGACTGGGTGGTCGACATCGGCCCGGCGGCCGGTGAGCACGGCGGCCAGATCGTGCACAGCGGGCCGTACGAGGAACTGCTGACCAACCCGGAATCGCTTACGGGAGCGTATCTTTCGGGCAAGGAAGAGATCGAGGTGCCGGCGATCCGGCGGCCCGTCGACAAGAAGCGTCAGCTGACGGTCGTCGGCGCGCGCGAGCACAACCTGCGCGAGATCGACGTGACCTTCCCGCTGGGAGTGCTGACGTCGGTCACGGGGGTCTCGGGTTCGGGTAAGTCGACGTTGGTGAACGACATCCTGGCCGCCGTGCTGGCCAACAAGCTCAACGGCGCGCGGCAGGTGCCCGGCCGGCACACGCGCGTGACCGGTCTGGACAAACTGGACAAGCTGGTTCGCGTCGACCAGTCGCCGATCGGCCGGACGCCGCGGTCCAACCCGGCCACCTACACCGGTGTGTTCGACAAGATCCGCACCCTGTTCGCGGCCACCACCGAGGCCAAGGTGCGCGGCTACCAGCCGGGCCGGTTCTCGTTCAACGTCAAGGGCGGTCGCTGCGAGGCCTGCTCGGGGGACGGCACCATCAAGATCGAGATGAACTTCCTGCCCGACGTGTACGTGCCGTGCGAGGTGTGCCAGGGCGCCCGGTACAACCGAGAGACCCTCGAGGTGCACTACAAGGGCAAGACCATCGCAGAGGTCCTCGACATGTCGATCGAGGAGGCCGCCGAGTTCTTCGCGCCGATCACCTCGATCCACCGGTATCTGAAGACGCTCGTCGACGTGGGACTGGGATATGTACGGCTCGGTCAGCCCGCGCCGACGCTGTCCGGTGGTGAGGCGCAGCGCGTCAAACTCGCCTCGGAACTGCAGAAGCGCTCGACGGGCCGCACGGTGTACATCCTCGACGAGCCGACCACCGGCCTGCACTTCGAGGACATCCGCAAGCTGCTCAAGGTGATCAACGGCCTTGTCGACAAAGGCAATACGGTGATCGTCATCGAGCACAACCTCGACGTGATCAAGACGTCCGACTGGATCGTCGACATGGGGCCCGAGGGCGGAGCAGGCGGTGGCACGCTCGTCGCGACGGGAACACCCGAAGACGTCGCGCTCAACCCCGACAGCTACACCGGGCACTTCCTCGCCGAGGCGCTGGGCGTCGCGCGGCCAAAGCCGAAGCGCACCAAGATGTCTCGCCGCTAACGCTTGGACAACGGCGACGGGAAGCGCGGGCTGATCCGGACACCGTCGAGCCATTCGGTCAGTTCGGCGGCTTGCTTCTGCAGTCGCTGGTGCGCAGACCGGCCCACGTCGTCGAGCAGAAGCACTTCGACCCGGCCGTCGTCGTCCTGGTTCCAGGCGCCCACGATCCGGCCGTCACACCAGGCCGTCGGTCCCGCGTTGCCGTTCCTGTCGAACACCTGGCTGCGGTGCGGGCCGAGATACCAGTCGCGATCGAACCAGCCCATCGTGGTGACGTCGAGGCTGGGCAGCAGCGCGCACCACGGCCCCGTTTCGGGCTCGACCTGCAGGTCGTCGGGCAGTGCATAGCCGGGCATGCCGTCGAGGTCCACCTCGACTGCGTCGCTGTCGCGCAACGCCTGTCGAGCCCACGTCAGCGTGGTGCCGAACCACCACTTGACGTCGGTCAGGCTGGCCGGGCCGAACGCGGCCAGCCACCTCCGCACCAACGCAGCGCGGGCCGTGTCCGCGTCGACCGCATCCGTCACCGGCACCCAGTCGGCTGCGGAAACCCAGCGCGGCCGCGACGTCGTCCACTTTCCGTCGTTGGGTCCCCGCATGATGTCTCCGCGCACCGCCAGCACGGTGAGAATCCTTGGGCCCAGCGGCGTCTCACCGCCCCAGCGCTTGCCAGGCGCCGGGTTGTAGGTGCCCGCCAACTCGGGCAGCGCGGCCCGCAGAGCCTGCGCGCTCGTCGGGCCTTCGGCGGCGAGGTGCCGTAACACCGCCGCGCCTGCCGCCTCGAGCCACTCGTCGCCGTCCGTGCAGACGCCTGCTTTTCGGGCGTCGGCGATGAGCCGGCGACGCTCGTTGTCGGCGACGCGATCGCTGGCTGCCGCCTGAATGAGCGGCAAGTCATCGCCACGAACCGTCCACAGGGTCCGCCGCATCGCCAGGTGTTTTATCAACGTACGACGCTCGTAGAGGTCAGCGTCCAGATCGGCCGTGGTGAAATCGCCCAGCCGCGCCCACAGCGACAGGTACGGGGTGGCCGGATCCGTGGCATGCAGACCGATGAGGCCGCCGGCGACGGCACCGACGGACTCGGCGGGTGCGGTCAGGAAATGGCGCCGGGCGAGCCGCGTTCGCCGCTCGTCGGCCGTGAAGCTGCGCATCGCCTGCGAACGTTACTTCTTGCCCATCTGCTCGCGGATTTGAGCGAGCCGCTCGGCGGCCGCGCGCTGGCGTTCTTCGTATTGCTCGGCGACACTGCGGCCTTCCGGCGTCTCGGCCGCGAGTTCGGAGGCGCCGACGGCAGTGCCGTAACGGGTGTCGATCTTCTCGCGCACGGATTCGAAGGTGGGCACACCGCCGGGGGTGTAGCCGCTGTCCACCGGTTCGGCTGGTAGCGGTGTTTCGGCCGGGTCGGACTGCGGCGCGGGAGTCGTTTCGTCCGCCATGCCGCCACGGTACCCGCTAGTGTGCGGCGGTTTGGCGGACCGGCGGCGCCTGTATCGGAACAGCGGATCCCAGGTCGGGTGCGACGCCCGGCGTGCGCAGCCTGCTCGCCATCCACGGCAACGCGGAGGCGAACGCATGCGTGGCGTATGGCCAGTCGTGCTTGCCCGGCTCGACCACGACGGCGCAGCCGATTCCGTTGGCGCTGCCCAGGCTGCACAGCGCATTGGCCGCGTTGATCTGCGGGGCGGCGTCGACGGTGTTGACGTCGAATCGGCCGGTGACGCCGGAGTAGCGGCCGTGGCGGGTCATGACCGTCATCGGATCGAACGATGCGTACGCCGCGTCGTTGCCGCCGAACAGTCGTGCGACGGTCTGCTCCTTGGTGCCGCTGTTGGGACTGATGTCACCGGCGATGTCGTCGAACACGCTGAACAACTCCGGATGCATGACGGCCAGGTCGACCGCGCAGGTGCCTCCCATGGACCAGCCGACCACACCCCAGTTCGCGGCCTTGTCGCTCACGTGGAAGTTCGAGACCATGTACGGCACAACATCTTTCGTCAAATGATCGGCGGCGTTTCCACGGTTTCCGTTGACGCATTCCGTGTCGTTGTTGAACGCCCCGCCGGCGTCCACGAAGACGAGAACCGGCGCATTGCCGCCGTGCGCGGCGGCGAACGCGTCGGCCGTGGCGACCGCATTGCCCGCGCGCACCCAGTCGGCCGGCGTGTTGAACTCACCGCCGATCATCATCAGCGTGGGCAGCGGCGGCGGAGGGTTGCTCGCATACCAGGCCGGCGGCAGGTAGACGAGCTCGCCGCGGTGGCGGAAGCCGGACCCCGAGTTGCCGACGTTCACAGCCACCACCGTGCCCCTGGCCGGGACCTCGTGCCGCTGTTGCATCGCGTACATGGTCGTGGCATCGGTTTGATCCGGCAGCGGGCCCGCGGTCAGCTGATTCCACGCAGCCTGCACGGTCGGTACGTAGCCCACCCACAAGTTGACGGCGAGCGCGACCGACAGCAGGCACAGCGGCAGCGCCACCAGCGATACGCCTCGACGCCACCAGGACGCCCCGCGCCACCCGGCGAGCAGCACGCCGATGGCTGCACCCGTCAGCCCTATCCACACCCAAAGGGAGTGTGGCGCCGGGTTGTCCGAGAGTCCTTCCGATGCGACATACCAGTACGTCGCCACCGTCAGCGCGACACCGCACAGGGCCGCCCACGGCACCCACACCAGCCGCCAGCGTCGAGTCCGCCATCCGATGGCAGCGAGTAGGGTGGCCGCGGCGATCAGTTGCACCGTGGTGGGAATCCAACCGTGCATCAGCGAAAGGTGCGCACGAAGCGAATGGGCCAGTGTCGCCAATGTCACGGCTCTTAGCGTGACTGCCGAACCTTAAAGCCCGCTGTGACCTACCTGTCAGCGTGGTTTGGCCAGCGGAAACGGCAGAGTTTCGCGGATGCTGCGGCCGGTGATCAGCATGACCACGCGGTCCACGCCCATGCCGAGCCCGCCGGTCGGCGGCATCGCGTACTCCATCGCCTGCAGGAAGTCCTCGTCGAGTTCCATGGCCTCCTGGTCGCCGCCGGCCGCCAGCAGTGACTGCTCCTGCAGCCGCCTGCGCTGCTCGACCGGGTCGGTGAGTTCGCTGTAGGCGGTGCCCAACTCGACGCCCCACGCCACCAGGTCCCAGCGTTCGGCGACGCCGGCCACGCTGCGGTGCGGCCGGGTCAGCGGGGACACCGACGTCGGGAAGTCCTTGTAGAAGGTCGGCTTTTCGGTGCGGCCTTCGACCAGCCGCTCGTACAGCTCAAGAACCACCGCGCCGGCGTCCCAGTGCGTCAGGTACGGGATACCGGCGGCGTCGCACAGCTTGCGCAGTGCCGGCAGGTCGGTGTCCGGGCTGATGTCCTCGCCGAGTGCTTCCGACACCGCGCCGTGCACGGTCTTGACCGCCCACTGTCCCGAGATGTCGACGGGTACGAGCGTGCCGTCCTCTCGCGGCCGGTGGAACACCTGCGCGCCGTTGGCGGCCTGCGCGGCGTTCTGGATGAGCTCGCGGCAGCCGTCGATCCACACGTGGTAGTCGGCGTGTGCCTGGTACGCCTCCAACAGCGTGAACTCGGGGTTGTGGCTGAAGTCGACGCCCTCGTTGCGAAACGCCCGGCCCAGCTCGAAGACCCGCTCGACACCACCGACGCACAGCCGCTTGAGGTACAGCTCGGGGGCGATGCGCAGATAGAGGTTCAGGTCGTAGGCGTTGATGTGGGTGAGGAAGGGCCGGGCGTTCGCGCCGCCGTGGATCTGCTGCAGGATCGGCGTCTCGACCTCCAGGAAGCCGTTGGCCACCAACGTCTCCCGGATCGAGTGCAGCACAGCGCTTCGCGCGCGGATCAGCTCGCGGGCGTCGGTGTTGATCGCCAGGTCGACGTAGCGGGCACGCACCCGGGCCTCCTGGTCGGTCAACCCCTTCCACTTGTCCGGCAACGGTCGCAGGCACTTGCCGATCAGCCGCCAGCGGTGCACCAACAGCGAGCGAGTGCCCTTCTTGCTGTAGCCCATCGTGCCGGACACCTCGACGAGATCGCCCAGGTCGATCGCGGCGGTGAAATCGGCTGTCGTGCCCGACTCGAGCAACGAATTGTCCAGCAGCAGCTGGACTTCGGCTGACCAGTCCCGCAGCTGGGCGAACAGGACGCCGCCGTAGTCACGGCTGCGCAACACCCGACCCGCGACCGTCACCGCGAGGTCATCGTCGGCAGCGAGGGCGGCCCCGATGGTGTGCGACGGTTGGCGGCCGACAGGGTAGGCGTCAATTCCCTTGCCCTGCAACGCCTTGAGCTTGGCCATCCGCACCCGCACCTGTTCGGGCAGGCGCGGCTCGTCCTCGTCGGGCAGATCCGCCTGTAGGCCGGGGAGATCCGGGGCCGTGCCGTCGTGGTGCAGCAGCCCAGTGTCGACCAGGTTCTGCGGCACCGCGGTGTGGTGGCCGGTGTGCGGCTGCACGTGGCGCCGCGAGAAGGGCAGCACCAGAAAACCTTCGGCGATGACCGATGCCACCCCGACTCTCGGGATCAGCCGGGCATCTTCGTAACAGGCGTACCGGGGCACCCACTGCGGGTGGTACTTCATGTTGGAGCGGTACAACGTCTCCAGTTGCCACCAGCGAGAGAAGAACACGAGCAGGCTGCGCCACAGCCGTGCGACCGGGCCCGCGCCGAGCTGGGCACCCTGCTCGAACGCCGAACGGAACATCGCGAAGTTCAGCGAAATCCGCGTGATGCCGATGTCTTCGGCCTGCATGCACAGCTCGCTGACCATCAGCTCGATGGTCCCGTTGGGTGATTGCGGCGAGCGGCGCATCAGGTCCAGCGACGCCCCGTTGGAGCCCCACGGCACCAGCGACAGCATCGCGACCACCTGACCGTTCTGAACTGCCTCCACCAGTAGGCAGTCTCCGTCGGCGGGATCACCGAGCCGGCCCAGCGCCATCGAGAAGCCGCGCTCGTCGTCGGTGTCGCGCCAGGCGTCGGCGCGGAGGCGTTCCGCCAGGCCGGCCTCAACGCCTTGCAACTGGGTGACGAAGCCATCCTGTATCCCGACAACTTCCGCCTCTCCGGACCGGACATGCGCGCAGTGCGCCAGGCGGTGACACGCGCTCGGCGCGCGGGCGCCAGCGTCCGCATCCGCAGGCACCGTGACCTGGGCACCGACGAGATGGCCGACGTGATCTCCCGCGCCGACGCCTGGCGCGACACCGACGACGAGCGCGGCTCGCGGCGATAGGCCTGCACGGCCTTGATCCCGCCG
>NZ_LZKP01000138.1 GCF_001672895.1 Mycobacterium sp. E740 | reverse complement strand
CCGCGCTGGCCACCACGCTGTTCCACTGGACGCTGCACCCGTGGGCGATATATGCGGTCGTCGGACTGGCGATCAGTTACGGCGTGTACCGCAAGGGCCGCCTGCAACTGATCAGCGCGGCCTTCGAGCCGCTGCTCGGGTCGCGGGCGAACAGCCGCTGGGCCAAGGTGATCGACATGCTGGCGATCTTCGCCACGCTGTTCGGCTCGGCCGCCTCACTGGGCTTGGGCGCGTTGCAGATTCGCAGCGGCCTGCAGATCGTCGGCGGTCTCTCAGAGACCGGCAACACCATCCTCGTCGTCATCATCACGGTGCTCACGGTCGCGTTCGTGCTGTCGGCGGTGTCCGGCGTCGCGCGCGGCATCCAGTGGCTGTCCAACATCAACATGGTCTTGGCAGTGCTGCTCGCTGTATTCGTATTCGTGGTGGGCCCAACGGTTTTCATTCTCAACCTGCTGCCGACGTCGCTGGGCAGCTATGTGGCCGACCTCGCGATGATGTCTGCGCGCACCGGTGCCGAAGGCGCCGCGGTCAACGAGTGGCTGCAGTCCTGGACGATCTTCTACTGGGCGTGGTGGGTGTCGTGGACGCCGTTCGTCGGTATGTTCATCGCGCGAATCTCGCGAGGCCGCACCATCCGTCAGTTCGTCGCGGGGGTCCTGCTGGTGCCGAGCCTGGTGTCGCTGGTGTGGTTCGCGGTGTTCGGCGGCTCGGCGATCAGCGTGCAGCAGCACGGGGTCGATCTGGCCGGCGAGGACAGCATCGAGGCCCAGCTGTTCGGCCTGCTCGAGCAGTATCCGATCGCGACCGTCGCCAGTGTGCTGGTGATGGTGCTGGTGGCGATCTTCTTCGTCTCCGGGGCGGACGCCGCGTCGGTGGTGATGGGCTCGCTGTCCGAACACGGCACGATCCGGCCCGGCAGGTCGACCGTGGTGTTCTGGGGCGTCGCGACCGGTGCCGTCGCGGCGGTGATGCTGTTGGTCGGCGGCCAGGACGCACTGACCGGACTGCAGACGATCACGATCATCGCCGCGCTGCCGTTCGTGCTGGTGATGGTCGGCATGGCGGTGGCGTTGGTCAAAGACCTGCGCCGTGACCCGTTGATGGTCCGCCGGCAGTACGCGGCCGAGGCCGTCGACACCGCGGTGATCCACGGCGTCACCCGGCACGGCGACGACTTCGTCATCTCGGTGGAGAAGGATCCGGCCAGCGGCGAATCCTGGAAGTCCCAGTAGCTTTCGACCGGCTAATCTCGCCTGGTGCGCGTCTACATCCCGGCGACCCTGGCCATGCTGCAGCGACTGGTCGCCGATCGGACGCTGCACGCCCGCAGCGGCACGGCGTTCGCGGTCACCCCGGCTCTTCGCGAGTCCTACGCCGAAGGCGACGACGAGGAACTGGCGGAGGTGGCGCGGGGCGAAGCCGCACTGGCCTCACTGCGGTTGCTGGCGGGCCAGGGTCTGGCCGGGCTGCCCCCGCGCCGGGCGGTGCTGGAGGCTGAGGTCGACGGTGCGACGCCGCGGCCCGATCTCGACGATGCCGTGGTGCGGCTGGCCGGCCCGATCGCGTTCGACGACGTCATCGCGGCCTATGTGGACAACGCGGAGGCGGAGGCCGCTGTGTTGCCGGCGATCGACGCGGTCGACGAGGCCGACCTCGGCGACGAGGACGCGGAGTTCGCCGTCGGCGATGCCCAGGACCACGACCTCGCCTGGTACGCGCCGCAGGAACTGCCGTTCCTGCTCGATCTGCTCTGATATTCGACGCGAACGACTGGATACGGCAGCGTAGGTTACGGTACCGTAGGTTCATGGCCAAGAACTACATCAAGGTCTCGGCCAACGTGGTCGACACAGTGCGCCCGACGGTGGCGGGGGCTGGGCAGCACCCGCGCCTGCATGCCCTGCGCACCATCGCAAGCCGGATCACCACGCCGCTGCTGCCCGACGACTACCTCAAGCTCGCCAACCCGCTGTGGTCGGCGCGCGAACTGCGCGGACGGGTGCTCGAGGTGCGGCGCGAGACCGAGGATTCGGCGACGCTGGTCATCAAGCCGGGGTGGGGTTTTTCGTTCGACTACCGGCCCGGCCAGTACGTCGGTATCGGCGTGCAGATGCAGGGCCGCTGGCGGTGGCGGTCCTACTCGCTGACCTCGACGCCGTCGCGAACCGCACGCACCATCACGATCACCGTCAAGGCGATGCCGGAGGGCTTCCTGTCGGCGCATCTCGTCGACGGGCTGGCGCCCGGCACGATCGTGCGGTTGGCCGCGCCGCAGGGCAACTTCGTGATGCCCGATCCTGCGCCGCCGAAGGTGTTGTTCATTACCGGCGGCTCCGGCATCACGCCGGTGATGTCGATGCTGAGAACGCTGGCTCGGCGTGATCAGATCACCGACATCATCCATTTGCATTCCGCGCCAACGGAATCCGATGTCATGTTCGCCGACGAGCTCGGCGAGCTCGAGCGCAGGTACGACGGTTATCAGATCCGTCTGCGCTCGACGCGCACGCAAGGCCGGCTGGATCTGGCGCGGTTGGACGGCGAGGTGCCCGACTGGCGTGAGCGCCAGACCTGGGCGTGCGGACCCGAGGGCATGCTCGACGCGGCCCAGCGTGTCTGGTCGGAGGCGAGCCTCGAGGATCGGCTGCACCTCGAGCGCTTCGCGCTGTCGCGGGCGGCCGTGCACGGGCAGGGCGGCACCGTCGAGTTCGCGCGCAGCGGCAAGACGGTGAGCGTGGACGCCGCGACGCCGCTGATGGACGCCGGCGAGAACGCCGGGATCCGGATGCCGTTCGGCTGCCGGATGGGCATCTGCCAGTCCTGCGTGGTGAGTCTGGTCGACGGACATGTCCGCGATCTGCGGACCGGCGTAGAGCATGAGCCCGGCAGTCGTATCCAGACCTGCATCTCCGCAGCATCGGGCGATTGCGTGCTCGATGTCTGAGGTTTACTGGCTGGTAACCTACGGGTTCGTAGGTTACGCTAGCGTAGGCACACGAGAGGAGGCTTGACGATGGCAATCACCGACGTTCCCGAGTTCGCGCATCTCACCGATGCGGATATCGAGAGCCTGGCCGTCGAACTGGACGCGATCCGGCAGGACATCGAAGACTCCCGGGGTGAGCGCGACGCGCGCTACATCCGCCGCACCATCGCCGCTCAGCGCGCGCTGGAGGTCGCCGGCCGCGTGATGCTGGCCGCGAGCTCGCGACGCTCCGCCTGGTGGGCAGGCACTGTCACGCTGGGCGTGGCCAAGATCATCGAGAACATGGAGATCGGCCACAACGTCATGCACGGCCAGTGGGATTGGATGAACGATCCCGAGATTCACTCCTCGACGTGGGAGTGGGACATGAGCGGCGCAGCGAAGCACTGGCGTTTCACGCACAACTTCATGCACCACAAGTACACGAACATCCTGGGCATGGACGACGACGTGGGCTACGGCCTGCTGCGGGTGACGCGGGACCAGAAGTGGAAGCCGCACAACGTCTTCAACCTGCTGTTCAACACGATGCTCGCGACGCTCTTCGAGTGGGGGGTCGGGCTGCAGCACCTCGAGATCGGCAAGATCTTCAAGGGCCGCGACGACCGCAACGCGACGCTGGTGCGGATGCGCGAGTTCGGCACCAAGGCGGGCCAGCAGGTGGTCAAGGACTATGTGGCGTGGCCCGCGCTCACGTCGTTGTCACCGGGCGCGACGTACAGGTCGACGCTCAAGGCCAACGCGGTCGCCAACATCATCCGCAACATCTGGTCCAACGCGGTGATCTTCTGCGGTCATTTCCCCGACGGCGCAGAGAAATTCACCAAGACGGACATGGCCGGCGAGACGAAGGGCGAGTGGTACCTGCGCCAGATGCTCGGCAGCGCCAACTTCGAGAACGGTCCGGTGCTGCGGTTCATGAGCGGCAACCTCTGCCATCAGATCGAGCACCATCTGTATCCGGACCTGCCGAGCAACCGCCTGTATGCGATCTCGGTGCGGGTGCGCCAGGTGTGCGACAAGTACGACCTGCCGTACACGACTGGCTCGTTCCTGGTCCAGTACGGCAAGACCTGGCGGACCATCGCGAAGCTGTCGCTGCCGGACAAGTACCTGCGCGACAACGCGGACGATGCGCCGGAGACCCGCAGCGAGCGGATGTTCGCGGAGCTGGAGCCGGGTCAGCGCCGTGGGCTCAAGTCAGCGATCGCAGCCGTGCGGGCGCGCCGACGCGAGAAGCGCCTAGCATCCGCCACCTAGTTGCGACACGCACGCACAACATGCCGCGAGCGTGCGTGTTTGCACACGACACGCCGC
>NZ_LZKP01000137.1 GCF_001672895.1 Mycobacterium sp. E740 | reverse complement strand
ACTGTGTGACCCCCGAGGTGGTGCACACGTTCGTGCTGGACTGCGAGGCGATCGGCTGTGTTTGCGCGGTCGAGCTGTCAGCCCATCGGGTCGGCTGACTGCAGGGCGTCTTCGACCGGGTGCACGTCGGGCTCGGGATAGAACGGCGGCGTCATCGTCCCCCACTGCACGCAGCTCGACCGCGCAAACACAGCCGATCGCCTCGCAGTCCAGCACGAACGTGTGCACCACCTCGGGGGTCACACAGTCCGGTTCGGTGCATTCCACCCGGTACGCCGTGTGGTGGATGAGGGTGCCGTGGCAGTGCTCGAGGCCTGCCACACAGTCTCGGCACGCGGTCATGGCACCTTGATAGCACTGCGGGGTGACAATGCGTGGTTGCCGCGCTGTCAAGCCCAGCCGAGTTCGTGAAGGCGCTCGTCGTCGATGCCGAAATGGTGTGCGATCTCGTGGATCACGGTGATCGCCACTTCGTCGACGACCTCGTCCTCGCTGCCGCAGCTGTCCAGCAGCGCCTCACGGTAGATCGTGATCTTGTCGGGCAGCGAGCCCGCGTACCAGGAATCGCGTTCGGTCAGTGCGACGCCCTCGTACAGGCCCAGCAGGTCGGGTTCCTCGTCGTTGCGGGGCTCGACCAGCACGACGACGTTGTCCAACGCGTCGGCCAGCTTCGGCGGGATCAGGTCCAGCGCCTCGGACACCAGTTCGTCGAACCGTTGCGAACTCATCCGCACGGGCACGTGGCTACGGCGCCGGCGGCACGGGCCCGGGTGCCGGCGCCGGGGCCGGGGCCGGCGCGGGTGGCGGCGGCAGGAGGAACGGCGGGGGAGCGGCCGGCGCAGGTGGCGGCGGCGCGGCCGGACCCGGCGGCGCGCCGGGCGCGGGCGGCGGTCCGTTGAGGAACGTGTTGCCGGGGCCAGGTTCCGGGCTGGCCGGCGTGGCGGACTCGCCGGTGTTCGCCGACTGCTGTGGCCCGTGCGTCGACTGCTGGCTGCTGTCGCTGTTGGAATTGCTGTTGCTACTGCTGTTGCTGCTCGAGGACTGGTCGCTCGTGCTCTGCGAACCGGTGCCGGTGTCGTCCTGGGGCATCGGGATCGGCGGGAAGTTGAGCCGCTCCTCGGGGATGTCGGGTGGCGGCACCGGCGGCTGACCGTTGATCATCAGCGGACCCTTGGCGCTGTTGAGCAGCGTCGACCAACCCCCGTTGCCGAGGGTCGCGCCGATGCTGCACGACACCTGATGGCTGCCTGCCGACCAACTCGGCAGCGAGACGGTGCTGTAGATCAGCGTCAGCGTGGTGCTGCGCAACTGGATCGGGGCCAGGTACGCGTCGGTCATCCGCGTGCAGGCGTCCTTGATGAAGTTGTCCTGTTCGGGCTCGGGCGGCAAGCCGCCGGGAAACTTGTCGGCCAGGTTGACCGCGCCGGTGACCTCCATGGCGTGCGGGGCCGCACAGTCGACGGGAATGTCGGTCGGCTGGTTGGTGGTCGGGTCGATGCCCAGGCAGGTGCCTGCGGGCCAGACCTTGGACTGGTCGATGTCGGCGACCTTGCCCGTGAACGTCAACTGCTGATTGTTGGGGCCGGGCAACTGCAGCCCGCACAGCACGCGGCGCTCGCCCGACTGACGCCAGGCCTTGTCGCCCGACCACAGCATGCTGACGGTGAACCGGCTGTTCGGATCGAAATGCTCGCCGAGGTACTGCTTCACGCCCGTGGCGCACTGTTCCTGGCTGATCTGCTGGATGCGGGCACTCGACGGCGGCGCCGCATCGGGCCCGTATTCACTGCCCGGGAAGGTCCGCATGTCCACCGACTCGGCGACCTCGAACCGGTGCTCGGCCTTGCAGTCGACGATCTCGGCGGCGTCGGGCGTGCGCTCCGGCCAGTTGAGGCAGTCACCCGCCTTGGCGTGTTCGAACGTCGCGTTGCCGCGCGGCCCCAGCGAGATCGTGCTGGCGGTCAGCCCGTTGGCTCCCTCGCTCTGCGGCAGCGCGGTGATGAAACCGGCGATGAGCAGCCCGCCCAGAGCCGTGAGGAGCAGGGCGCGGCGGGTCGGCGTGGCGTGCAGACTCTGCCACCACGCCGCGCGTCGCGACGGTTGTGTGTCGTCTTGGTGCAGATCAGCCTGCTCTTCGGCGGCGATCGGACGACCGGGTGCCTCCAACATCTGCTCCATTGTGACAGGCGTGTCAGGCGCTGTGACAACTGTTGCAGTTGTAAAGTTACGCGGTTGTGCTGGGCCGGTGGGCCGACCAGTAGGGTTGCGCCCGTGATCGACCTCAAGTTGCTGCGGGACAACCCGGATGCGGTTCGCGCCTCGCAACGCGCCCGCGGAGAAGACCCGAGCCTCGTCGACGCGCTGCTCGAGGCCGACGCCTCGCGCCGGGCCGCGGTTTCGGCCGCGGACAACCTGCGCGCCGAACAGAAGGCCGCGAGCAAGTTGGTCGGCAAGGCCGCGCCCGACGAGCGGCCCGCGCTGCTCGACCAGGCCAAGCAACTCGCCGAGAAGGTCAAGGCCGCCGAGGCCGATCAGGCCGACGCCGCCCGTGCGTTCACCTCGGCCCACATGGCGCTGTCCAACGTGATCGTCGACGGCGTGCCCGCCGGCGGCGAGGACGACTTCGTGGTGCTGGATACCGTCGGTGAGCCGCCCCGCATCGACGATCCGAAGGACCACGTCGAACTCGGCGAGTCTCTGAAGCTGATCGACCTGGAACGGGGCGCCAAGGTCGCCGGAGCGCGCTTCTATTTCCTCACCGGAGCCGGCGCGCTGCTGCAGCTGGGCCTGCTCCAGTTGGCGGCCCGCCTCGCCACGGAGAACGGTTTCACGCTGATGATCCCCCCGGTGCTCGTGCGCCCGGAGATCATGGCCGGCACCGGCTTTCTCGGCGCCCACAGCGAAGAGGTGTACCGGGTCGAGGCGGACGACCTGTATCTCGTCGGCACGTCCGAGGTGCCGTTGGCCGGCTACCACGCCGACGAGATCCTCGACCTGTCCGCCGGCCCGATGCGGTACGCCGGGTGGTCGTCGTGTTTCCGCCGTGAGGCGGGCAGTCACGGCAAGGACACCCGCGGCATCATCCGGGTGCACCAGTTCGACAAGGTCGAGGGCTTCGTCTACTGCAAGCCAGAGGACGCCGAGGCCGAGCACGACCGGCTACTGGGCTGGCAGCGCGAGATGTTGGCCGCCATCGAGGTGCCGTACCGCGTCATCGACGTCGCCGCGGGCGACCTCGGGTCTTCTGCGGCGCGCAAATTCGATTGCGAGGCATGGGTTCCCACGCAACAGGCGTACCGCGAGCTGACCTCGACGTCGAACTGCACGACGTTTCAGGCGCGGCGGCTGGCGGTGCGCTACCGCGACGAGAACGGACGGCCGCAGGCCGCGGCCACGCTCAACGGCACGTTGGCGACGACACGGTGGCTGGTGGCGATCCTGGAGAACCACCAGCAGCCCGACGGCAGCGTGCGGGTCCCGGCTGCACTGGTGCCCTTCGTCGGTACGGACCTGCTGACACCGGCCGGGTAGCCCGCCGGATTCGCATGTTTCGCCCGGTTGGGCCCGGGTAGCAATGGCCCATGAGAGCGATGGTCTACCGCGGCCCGTACAAGATCCGGGTGGAAGAAAAAGACGTTCCGCCGATCGAGCACCCCAACGACGCGATCGTGCGCGTGACGCTCGCGGCGATCTGTGGGTCGGACCTGCACCTGTACCACGGCATGATGCCCGACACGCGGGTCGGCATGACCTTCGGCCACGAGTTCATCGGCATCGTCGAACAGGTCGGCCCGTCGGTGCGGAACCTCAAGCCGGGCGATCGCGTCATGGTGCCGTTCAACGTCTACTGCGGATCGTGCTACTTCTGCGCCCGGGGGCTGTACTCGAACTGTCACAACGTCAATCCGAACGCGACTGCCGTCGGCGGAATCTACGGGTACTCGCACACATGTGGTGGCTACGACGGCGGCCAGGCGGAATTCGTCCGGGTGCCGTTCGCCGACGTCGGCCCGGCGATCATCCCGGACTGGATGGCCGACGAGGACGCGCTGATGTGCACCGACGCCTTGGCGACCGGCTACTTCGGCGCACAGCTCGGTGACATCGTCGAGGGCGACGTGGTGGCGGTGTTCGGTGCCGGGCCGATCGGCCTGTACGCCGCGCAGTCCGCGTGGCTGATGGGGGCGGGACGGGTGATCGTCATCGACCACTTGGAGTACCGCCTCGAGAAGGCCCGCACGCTGGCCCACGCAGAGACGCGGAACTTCGCCGAGTACGACGACATCGTCGTCGAAATGAAGAAGGCCACCGGGTATCTCGGCGCCGACGTGGCCATCGATGCCGTCGGCGCCGAGGCCGACGGGAACCTGCTGCAGCACATCACCGCCGCCAAACTCAAGCTGCAGGGCGGGTCACCGGTCGCACTCAACTGGGCGATCGACTCGGTCCGCAAAGGCGGGACCGTTTCGGTGATGGGTGCCTACGGCCCGATGTTCAGCGCGGTGAAATTCGGCGACGCCATGAACAAGGGGCTCACCCTGCGCATGAACCAGTGCCCGGTGAAACGCCAATGGCCCCGGCTGTTTTCACATATCCAGAACGGCTATCTCAAGCCCAGCGAGATCATCACCCACCGCATTCCGCTCGAGCACATCGCCGAGGGGTACCACATCTTCTCCGCCAAGCTCGACGACTGCATCAAGCCGGTCATCGTGCCCACCGCCGCCTGACAGGAGCGTCATGCCCTACACCGCCGCCCATCCTCCCGTCCCCACCTCCGACGAGCTGCGCGCCCGCATCCCCGGATGGGGTGTGGATCTCGATCCGGCCGACCGCCCTTCGGTGCCGAAGCTGAAGCCGGTCGAGACCGGGGCGCGCTGGGACTTCCCCGAACGCCAACCCGAGAACTGGCCCAGGGAGCGCTCGATCGAGCACAAGTTCCTGACACCGGTGTTCGGCACGTCGACGCCGCCGCGAGGACTGTCGGGCATGATCCGGCGCTACTCCTACCGCAATTACAGCGAAGGCCGCGCCGCGCACTGGCTGCTGCTGATCCTGGCCGACCGCGTCGACGCGGTCGAGCACCACCTGGGCGCGCTGCTGAGCCTGCGCCCGGACAACCCGGTCACCGAAACGGGAGTCAGGACTGAGCTCGAATACGACGGTCTCGCTGCGAGGCTCAAGAGCAGGCGTGCCGACACCAACCACATGTGGCTCGATCCGCTCATCGTGGCCGGGCCGTGGGTCGCGACGGCCGGCGCCGGGGTGCTGGCGGCGCGACGACTGCGCCGCGGCCGACGTTAGTCGGCCAGCAGTTCGTCGAGCTTGGCCAGGAACTCCTTGGGCCGCTGAGGGGTGAACGCCGGCTTGGGCCGCGCACCGGTCACGTCGAGCGTCACTAGCGTGGACTTGATCGGCCGCCACACATCCAACGGCATCCACCGGCGAAAATCCGAACTACCCCAGATGCGGAACCGCTCGGTGAACAGTCCGAGCGCTTCGGCCCGGTAGCCGCGGATCGCCCGCAGCGGGATTATCTTCGACGTGCCCGACGGAAAATGGTAGCGGCGCAACGTGATCGCCTCACGGTCGAGCTGGATGAGCCCGTCGTCGTAATACTGCTCCGGCGCGGCGCTCACAGCTTCTCGCTGCGCAGTTCGTGCCCCTTGGTGGTCAGGCAACGGCCGTTCTGCAGATTCCACTGCCACCCGTGCAGATTGCAGGTCAGCGTCGAGCCTTCGACCACACCGAACTTCGACAGGTCGGCCTTGAGGTGCGGACACCGTCGCTGAATCTCCCAGCCGTCCAGCGTGATCGACGATGAGTCGTCATGCGCTTCGGCGAACCAGCCGTCGGCGTACGCGATGCGCTCGTCGGTCAGGCATTTGAAGAACGTGTACAGGTACTCGTTGTAACCACCGACGCGCCAGGCGCGGAAGCGGGTGGACAGGAAGATGGTGTTGACCCAGTCCGGTTCGTCGTCGCGTAGCACGGTGCGCACCAACTCCGGGGCGATCGCGAAGCCGTAGCGGAACTTCTCGTCTGGGATCGGTTCCCGGACAACGCGTTTCGGGAAGTCGAGAACCACTGTCTCCGGCCCGATCCGCAACTCGACCGGGTAGCCGATGCCGTCGCAGATCTGGTCGCTCTGGATCATGATCGGCTCGAAGGCGGTGCGCAGAGGTTCCAGCAGCGGCTCGCCCGCCGCAGGGGCCCAGTTCGCCTTCTCCGCGGCCAGCACGGGGGCCATCCGCTCGGCGTACTCGGCGATGTAGTCGGCCTTGCCGGTCGTGAAGATCGACTCGACCTGCTCCTCGGGCAGCGGGTGTGTCAGCGAATCCAATTGTGAGCCGGTGAAAGTCGCAGTCGATCCCGGAATCATCAGCAGCCCGCCGTCATGGCCGTGCGTGCGCAGCTGATCAAGGAACACCGCTTGGTCGGGGAAGATGTTGGCCGGATCGCCGTGGTCGTCGTTGAGGTCGCGCAGTTCCGGATCGAGGAAGCACGGCGGCCCTGCCGACGGCACCACCCAGGTGGCGCCGACCTGTGCGATGTACTGGCGGCAGCGGTCCATCTGCCGCTGGCGCTTCTGGATGCCGAACGCTTCCTTGGCGCGGGCGGGCATGTCGTAGACCATCGGGTACCAGATGGCGCCCGAATACTGCAGCATGTGCACGTCGACGTGGCCGAAGTCGGCGTGCACCACGTCGAGATCGACCGGGCGCGCGTCGTTCATGTTGAACACGGTGGTCGTGCCGTCGGACACCACCAGGCCCGAGTCGCCGATCGGGCCGTCGGCTGGGGCACGCAACGCGATGATCATCACCGTCAGATCGCCCTTGGGGCCGCTGACGGTGTGGCTGACCGAATCCGTCGTCTCGAAGAAGCGGTGAAAGCCCAGCTTCTCCAGCTCGCGGCGCAGATCGGGCACCGGGTAGTCCGGCAGCAGCACCACCGCGTCCTTGTTGACGTGCCGGCGCAGCAGCTTCGGGTCGAAGTGGTCGCGGTGCAGGTGCGAGACGTACAGGTAGTCGCAGTCGCCGAGCGCGTCCCAGTCCAGGGTGCTGTTGTCGGGGAAGGGGAACCACGAGGCGAAGTACGCCGGGTTGACCCAGGGGTCGCACAAGATGCTGCCAGCCGTGGTGTCGATGCGGAAACCCGCATGCCCGACGCTCGTGACCTGCACAAATACCCTTTCGATGAGGTGCGGACTCCGGTCGAGTCTAGCCCGCCGACGGCCCCTCCTCGTCCCACGCGCGTCGGTAGTAGGCGATGCGGTCGACGTCGGCGGTGACGCCGTAGGCATCGAGGAGGAGCTCCTGGAAACCGCCCGGACCGTCGGTCGGGAAGTTCCAGTCCAGCGACATCGTGGCGATGGCCAGGTCGGCCCATCGGTCGGCGACCCCCAGGTCGCCCAAGTCGACGTGGCCGCTGAACGAGCCGCCGTCGTCGAGCAGGGTATTGGGCGAACAGGCGTCGCCGTGACATACCACCAGGCGGTCGGCGGGCGGGGCGTCCGCGGGCACCCATGACGGCGCACCGAATGGACAGCCCTCGACCGGCAGCGAGCCGTGCAACCGGCGCAGTCCGGCTCCGATGGCTCGTGCCGCGGTGGCCGGCTCGTCGGTCCAGCGCGGGTCGACCGCCGAGCGTCCGGCCAGCCGTGCGGTGTGCAGCCAGCCCGGGCCGGCCGTCAGCACTTCGGGCACCGGGGTGTAGTGCCGGGCCCAGCGCAGTCTGGGCACCTCCGCGGCCAACAGGTGTGCCGTGGCCGCGGTGTGAACCTTGACGAATTCTGCGCCGCCGACCTCGAACGTGACTCCGCCCAGTTCGTTGACCCACACCGCGCGCACCGGCCTGCCGTCGGCGATCTGCGCGACGACCGCCGGAATCGGCACGGGTTCGTCGGGAACGGTCACGCGACTAGGCTGCCTGATGTGGAACCTGCATACGGCACCGTCATCCAACTGGCGCGGCTGGCGTGGCGCGTCCAGGGGCTGAAGTTCACCGTCACGGGCGTGGAGAACCTGCCGGCCACGGGCGGCGCGGTCGTCGCGATCAACCACACCAGCTATTTCGACTTCACCTTCGCCGGCTTGCCCGCCTACCGGCAGCGGCTCGGGCGCAAGGTCCGCTTCATGGCGAAGAAAGAGGTCTTCGACCACAAGGTCACCGGACCGATCATGCGCAGCCTGCGCCACATCGAGGTGGACCGCGAGAGCGGCGCGGGATCGTTCGACGAAGCGTGCCGGAACCTCAAACAAGGTGAGCTGGTCGGCGTCTACCCGGAGGCGACCATCAGCCGCAGCTTCGAGATCAAGGAGTTCAAGTCCGGCGCCGCGCGGATGGCCATCGCCGCAGACGTGCCGATCGTGCCGCACATCGTGTGGGGTGCGCAGCGGATCTGGACCAAGGGGCACCCGAAGAACATGTGGCGGCCCAAGGTGCCGATCTCGGTCGCGGTCGGCGAACCGATCGAGCCGACCCTGCCGGCGGTGGAGCTGACCGCGCTGCTGCACTCCCGGATGCAGCACCTGCTCGAGCAGGTGCAGGACGCCTACGGCCCGCATCCTGCCGGTGAGTTCTGGGTCCCGCACCGGCTGGGTGGGGGAGCGCCGACGCTGGCCGAGGCCAACCGGATGGACGCCGAGGAGGCAGCCGAGAAGGCCGCGCGGCGCGCGCAGCGCCCCGACCCGAGTGGAGCACCGGGGTAGCGCAGATGGAGCCCGTCTTCTACACGCTCGAAAGACTGGTCAAGGCGGCGGTCAGGGTCAACGGGATCCGAATCACCTACCACGGTCTGGAGAACATTCCGGCGCGTGGCGGTGCGGTGGTGGCGATCAACCACACCAGCTATGTGGACTGGTTGCCCGCGGCGCTGGCCGCGTACTACCGCGGGCGGCGGCTGCGGTTCATGATCAAAGAAGAGATGCAGCGGGTGAAGGTGGTCAACTTCCTGATCAGCCGCACGGGCACGATCCCGGTGGATCGGGACGCCGGCGCCGGTGCCTACGCCGTGGCGGTGGAACGGCTGCGGGCGGGTGAGCTGGTGGCGGTCTACCCCGAGGCCACGATCAGCCGCAGCTTCGAGCTCAAGGAGTTCAAGACCGGTGCCGCGCGCATGGCCCGCGAAGCCGGTGTGCCGATCGTTCCCCTCATCGTGTGGGGAGCGCAGCGGCTCTGGACGAAAGACCATCCGCGGCGCCTCTGGGGCCGACGAGGAGGCGGCAAGATGCCGATCACCGTCGAGGTGGGCAGACCCCTGCAGGCTGGAGACTCGACGGAGCAGACGTCGCAGCGCCTGCGCGCGGCGATGACCGGACTGCTGGACAGCGCGCAGCGCGACTATCCCCGTCCGCCGCGGGCGTTCTGGCTGCCGCGCCGGCTCGGCGGGGGCGCGCCGTCGGTCGACGAAGCGCGGGCACTCGACGAGGCGGAGCTGGCCGAGCGGGCGCGCATGCGGGCAGCCAGGAGTCGGCGGTGACCCCGGAAATGACTCGGAAATGACCCTGCCTCGGCTCATCGCCTCGGACGTCGACGGCACGTTGCTCGACGACGGCGAGAGGATCACACCGCGCACCCGGGCCGTCATCGCCGCCGCGCGAGCGGCCGGGACGCACTTCGTGCTGGCGACCGGGCGGCCACCGCGGTGGGTCGAGCCGGTGGTCGACGAGTTGGGTTTCGCCCCGATGGCGGTGTGCGCCAACGGTGCGGTGATCTACGACGCGGCCACGGACCGCATCGTGTCGGCGCGCACGCTGAGCACCGAGATGCTCGGTGAGCTCGCCGACATCGCGACACGGGTGATCCCCGGCGCCGGCCTGGCCGTCGAGCGGGTGGGCCGCAGCGCCCACGACGCCGCGACCCCGCAGTTCGTGAGCTCTCCCGGCTACGAACACGCATGGCTCAACCCGGACAACACCGAAGTGTCTCTCGACGACCTGCTCAGCGCGCCCGCTGTCAAGCTGCTGATCCGCAAGTCCGGTGCGCGCAGCGCCGACATGGCCGCAGCGTTGGCCGAACACGTTGGCGCACAAGGGGACATCACATACTCCACCAACAACGGTCTGGTGGAGATCATGCCGGCGGGCATCAGCAAGGCCACCGGTGTGGAGGAGCTGACCCGTCCGCTCGGCATCGCCGCCGAGGAAGTCGTCACCTTCGGCGACATGCCCAACGACGTGCCGATGCTCGACTGGGCCGGGCTGGGGGTGGCCATGGGCCATGCGCACCCGGAAGCGTTGGCCGCGGCCGACGAGGTCACCTCGACCAACAACGACGACGGTGTCGCGCGCGTCCTCGAGCGGTGGTGGATGTAGCGCCGGCTCAGGTGCTGATCGGCGGGGTGAACCGCTCGAGTTGCACGGGTGCGGCGTCATCGGCCGGCTTGGGCAGCTCGACCGGTATACCGTCGAAAACCCTTGTCACAGTGCCCTTTTCCCGGTCGAAGTTCAGGGTTCCGTGCTGGAAGTTCTGCACGACCCACTGCGGCTCGTGGATTTCTGCGCTGGTGGGCAGTCCCAGCGCCCCGCGTTCGAAGCCGAGGGCGCCCCACGCCTTGTAGATCTCGCCGGTGACCGGTTCTGCGCCGCTCTGCGGTGACCAGTAGACGGCGCCGTGTTCGAAGGTCACGTAGCGGGTGCCGCCCTCGCCGGACGCCTCCAGCGACGTCGGCCTGCCCAGCGGGCTGTTCATCGCCCCCATCGCCTGCCACCGGGCGAAAATCGCTCCCCCGCGCAGTGATTCGGCCAGATCGTCCGGACCCGGTGGGTGGTTGAACCGCGCGGCGATGTCGCGGATGTGGTCCATCAACGCATACGCGGCGTTACCGGGGCACTCCGTCGCTCCGACGTCGCGGTGGGTGAAGATCGTCGGCAAGGTCGGCGTCGCACCGGTTGGGAACTTCGAGAACGGGCCGCCCGAGGAGGCCAGCACCACCGTGCCGCGTGGGTCGACGTGGTCGAGTCCGAGGCGCCATCCCAGCAGCCGGGCCGTCGTGCGCAACTGGATCGGCGTCGGCGGCACCGCCTCGAAGTTGCCCATCATCGCCACACCCCAGGTGTCGCGGTTGAAGCCGCCGGTGTGCGCGCCCTCGACGGGTTTGGTCATGCCGCCGGCGCGGCCTTCGAAGACCTGCCCGTACTTGTCGACCAGCGCGTTGTATGCGATGTCGCACCAACCCAGCGTGCGGGTGTGGTACTCGTAGACCGAGCGCACGATGCCCGCGGAGTCCTCGGGCGCGTATTCGTTGCTACCTGCGGTGTGGTGCACCACGCCTGCGCGAATTCCCAAGTCGTACTGCGGGTTTCCGCAACGCATCGATTCGTCGGCGCCCCACTGCGACCGGCTGATGATGTTCGGCGGTACGCCGGGCGCGTTGACCGCCGACGGGGGCGGCAAAGTGTCCACCGGCGGCGTCTGTGGCGGGCTGATCAGCACGGCGTTGAGGTTCTGCCCGATCGGCTGCTCCACGCTGGCCGGGACATACCCCAGACCGGATGCCGGGGGGCGCGCCGGCTCAGAGGTCTTGGCCGCATCGGGCGGCCGGGTCACCGCGATCTGCACGGTGGTGGTGCGGCCGACGAACACCGGCTCGGTGCCGAGTGGGCCGGCGCCAGGTGTCTGAGGGCCGACACCTTCGAGTGGCTCGGCGTCGTACCACGGACCCCACGTCCCGTCGGCCTTGCGGGCGCGCACCCGGGCCGTCGTCCCGGCGAAGTCGTCGGCGGTGAGTGCGACCAACGAGAACGGCGTGTCCTGATGAACCTCGCGGATCGTCTCGCCACCGCCGACGCCGGTCAACGGTTGCTGCGCCAGCTGCGGGGCATCCGGCGTGGCCGCCCGGTCGTCGCACTCACCCGGAACGCCGTAGATCGCCATCGGCAGCACCACGACCGTCGCCGCGAGCGCGGTGAAGATCAATGACGACGCTGGACGGCGAGGCGGCACGGCCTGATGTTACGTATGTGCAAGTTGTTACCTGTGGTGCGACACGGCCGCGGCGGGCGGCAAAATCGGCAGCACGCCGGCACCGCAGAGCCTCAGTGGCTTCTGCGGTGCCGTTCGGTGACAGGTCTCAGGGCGTCACGGGCGGGGCGGGAACGGCGGCAACGGCGGCCGGAGCGGCGGCGGCCGGCGGCTTCACCGCGGACATGATCGCCGGCATCACCATGCCTTTGAGCAGGTCGATCGCCTGTCCCGCACCGAGCTGATCGGCCATGCCGGACAGCTCGCCGATGATGCCTCCGTTGTTGGCGGGGGCGGCCGCGGGCACCGCGGCCAGCGAGGGGTCACCGAGGATCGGATAGGTTCCGGCGGCCGGGTCGAGCCCGATGGGAGCCGCGATCGGCACCTCGCCGGGCGCGGGCAAGCCCGAGGTGGCCGAGATCGGCGTCGTCCCCAGTGCCGGGTTGGTCAGCGCCGCCGGCGTCGACAGGCCCGGTGTCGTCAGGGCGCTCGGATCAGCGGCTGGTGTGCTGAGTGACGGGCTGGTCAGCGCGGGGTTGGTCAGCGCTGGATCGGTCAGGGACGGCCCGGTCGCGGTGACCGAGGGCACCGTCGCACTCGGCGCGGTCAGCCCCGGAGTGGTGAGACCAGGCGTGGTGAGACCGGGCGTCGTCAGGCCGGGGGTGGTCAGCTCCGGTGTGCTCAGCCCCGGGGTGGTCAGCGACGGCGAGCTGAGGCTGGGAGACGTGAGGCTGGGAGACGTGAGGCCGGGCGAGGTGAGCGTGGTCGTCGTGCCCGGCCCCGACCCCGTCAGCATTCCGGTGGGCATCGGTGGCAGGTTGATGCCGAACTGCGAGAGGCCCTGGGACAGGGCCGACATCAGCTCGTTGGGCAGATCGGTGATCATCGCCGCCTGGACGAACTCGCGGTGCGTCGCCGGCTGGGCGCTTTCCGACAGCTCGGTCACGGCGACTACTGCGGCGGGACTCGCGACTGCCAGGGCCAGGACTGCGCTCGTGGCTGTCGACAGCCTGCGTCGACGTCGGTTCGGCACGGAAGTCTCCTCAATACATGGGCTACGGCGGTTAGCGGGTCTGCGCTGCCGGGTCGGGCCCGACGTGAACGACGGTACTGATGTGACTGGTGGGACGAAAGTGACGATATGGAATCGTGAGCCGATC
>NZ_LZKP01000136.1 GCF_001672895.1 Mycobacterium sp. E740 | reverse complement strand
GTAAACCGCCCGTGAGGCAGCGGCACTCGTGCGCGTCGAATACGACGATGCGGTCCACGACGTTGAGCTGCGCAGCGATCACCCGAACCTGTACGCGCCCGAGGAGGTCAACGCGGGCTTTCCGACCGACACCACCGACGGTGACGCCGACGCCGCGCTGCGCAGCTCAACGTCGTGGACCGCATCGTCGTATTCGACGCGCACGAGTGCCGCTGCCTCACGGGCGGTTTCGGCACTCTCGGCGATCACGCCGCCGATCAACTGACCGCGGTAGTGCACCTTGTCGTCTTGCAGGACGGCGATGTCGCCGTTGGAGGTGTCGGCCAGTCGAGGCGCGTCGAACACGGTGAGCACAGCGAGAACCCCGTCGATCACCTCAGCTGCAGAGGTGTCCATCGCGGTGATGCGCCCTCTGGCGACGGCGGCCTGGATCGGGTGCAGATAGAGCGGATTCTCGACGTCGTACTCGAACGCGTACGCAGCGGTGCCGGTGACCTTCGCCGGGCCGTCGAGGCGTGTGACAGCGGTGCCGATGACATGGGGCTCCAAGGTGGTCATCGCTGTGCTCCTTCGGCCAGCGCGGTCAGCGTGGCGGCGATGGTGCGGCGGGTGAGTTCGACCTTGAACTCGTTTCCTGGCAGTGGTTTCGCCTCCTGGAGTTCGGAGTTCGCCGCCGCAAAAAAGCTCTCTTCGGTGGCGGGCTGCCCCGTGAGCACCTTCTCGGCCCGGCGAGCGCGCCACGGCTTGTGCGCGACGCCGCCGAGTGCGATGCGCGCGGAGGTGACCGTGCCGTCGTCGACGACGGCTTCGGCGGCCACCGACGTCAGCGCGAACGCGTAGGAGGCGCGGTCGCGCACCTTGCGGTAGGTCGAGCGGGCGCCGTCCGGCGGCGGTGGAATCTCGACGGCGGTGATCAGCGCGCCGGGCGGCAGTTCGGTGTCTCGGTCGGGACGGTTACCGGGCAGGCGGTGAAAATCGGTGAGCGGCACACGGTGTTCGCCGTCGGCGTCGTGGTAGACGACCACCGCGTCGAGCGCAGTCATCGCGACGGCCATGTCCGACGGGTGCACAGCGACACAGTGTTCGGATGCGCCGAGGATCGCGTGGTAGCGGACATAGCCGCCGATGGCCGAGCATCCCTCGCCGGGAGTGCGCTTGTTGCACGGGGTGGTGATGTCCTGGAAGTACACACATCGGGTGCGCTGCAACAGGTTTCCCGCAGTGGTCGCCAGATTGCGGAGCTGTCCCGACGCGGCGGAAAGCAACGCCCGGGCCAGAACCGGATAGCGGCTGCGCACCACCGGATGCGCGGCGAGGTCACTGTTGCGGACGTCGGCGCCGACGCGCAGCGAGCCGTCGGGCAGCTGGTCGACGTCGGCGAGCGGCAGGTGCCCGACGTCCACGACGAGCGACGGCTCGACGATCCCGAGTTTCATGTGGTCGACGAGATTGGTTCCCCCGGCGAGGAACACGGCGTCCGGACGGTCGGCGACAGCGGTGACCGCGTCTGCGATGCTGGTGGCGCGGTGGTAGTCGAACGGGATCACCGCGCGGCCTCACTGATCGCGGCGACGATGTTGGGATAAGCGGCGCAGCGGCAGAGGTTGCCGCTCATGCGTTCGCGGATCTCGTCGTCGGAAAGTTCCGGTGGCGCTTCGAGGTCTTCGGTGACATGGCTGGGGGAGCCGGCCTTCACTTCGTCGAGCATGCCGACGGCCGAGCAGATCTGGCCGGGCGTGCAGTAGCCGCACTGGAAGCCGTCGTGGTCGAGGAAGGCTTGCGCGACGGGATGCAGCGCGCCGGCATCGCCGAGGCCGGCAGCCGTGACGATCTCGGCGCCGTCGTGGGCGACGGCGAAGGCCAGGCAGGTGGTCACGCGCCTGCCGTCGAGCAGGACGGTGCAGGATCCGCACTGGCCGTGGTCGCAGCCCTTCTTCGGGGCAGTGACGCCGAGGTGTTCGCGCAGCAGGTCGAGCACAGTCGTGCGGTTGTCGATGTGGATCGAGTGCCGGGTGCCGTCGACCGACACGTTGATGTCGCTGAAGTGGGCTGACTCCATCGTGGGCAGATACCCGCGTCGCACGTGGTGAAACGGGGTGGGCCGCATCAGGCAGCGGCAGGAGCAGTAGCAGATTTGCCCACCTCTGAGCGACAAGACTCATAGATACGAATCGCGCGCCACTGACCCCGCCGCGGTTTGTCGCTCAGAGGCGGGCACAACGGTTCCGCCCTGGACGCCGCGACTCAATACAGCCCCCCACAATGGACCGCATGCCTACAGAAACCTGGAAGCTGGACCAGTCCGACGGTGAACTCACGATCCGCACCGGCGTCCAGGGCCGCGCCGCCAAGATGGGCCACCGCCTGACCATCGCCATGAACGCGTGGCACGCCACGGTCGAGTGGGTGGACGGCGAACCGACGCGGGTGACACTGGACATCGAAGTGGACTCGCTCGAGGTGCTCAGCGGCGAGGGCGGCGTCACGCCGTTGACCGGACCCGAGAAGGCGCTCGCGCGATCGAATGCATTGAAAGTGCTCGATGCGAAGCGGTTTCCGACGATCACCTTCGAAACCGATGACATCGAGAAGAACGACGACGGATATCGGCTCAACGGCCAACTGAGTATTCACGGGACTACCCGTGAGCAGGTGGTCGAGGTGGTGACCACGAACACAAAAGAGATGTGGCACATCTCATGTGAAGCCGACGTGCGGCACTCTGACTTCGGCCTGAAGCCGTATTCCATGTTCATGGGCGCGATGAAGGTCGCCGACGAGGTCACGATCAAGTTCAGCGGGAACGTGAACGATCGGTAGCCTGTACCTCAGGAATTCGACTGTGCTGCTGCGACATCGGAGCGCATGCGCGCCGGCGGGTTAGGCAACAGCGGGTTGCGGGAACACTATCGACTGCTGCGCTGACGTCGAAAGAGGAAGGACTACATGTGAGCTCCGCGAAGGGCTCTCGGCTGGGCACGCGATTCGGGCCGTACGAGCTGGAATCGCTGATCGGCGTCGGCGGCATGGGCGAGGTGTACCGCGCGTACGACACCGCAAAGGAGCGGCCGGTCGCGCTCAAGCTCCTACGTCCCGATATGGCAGCCGACCCCAATTTCCAGGAACGCTTCCGGCGCGAGTCGCGCGTTGCCGCGCGGCTGCAGGAACCGCACGTCATCCCGGTGCACGATTTCGGCGACATCGACGGAACGCTCTACATCGACATGCGCCTGGTCGACGGGGTGAGCCTCAAGCAGCTGCTGCGAAACGAGGGCGCACTGCCGGCGACCCGCGTCGTGTCGATCATCACGCAGGTGGCCGCGGCGTTGGACGATGCACACGCCAACGGTCTCGTGCACCGCGACATCAAGCCCGAGAACGTACTACTCACCGCCGACGACTTCGCGTATCTGGTCGACTTCGGCATCGCCCACGGCGGTGGGGAAGCGGCGGTGACCAAGACCGGGCTGGTGATCGGCTCGTGCGCGTACATGGCGCCTGAGCGCATCAGCGGCGAGCGCGGCGGTCCCGCCTCCGACGTCTACTCGTTGACCTGCCTGCTCTACGAGTGCCTGACCGGTCGTGCGCCGTTCGACTCCGGCGACCTGCGGGAGGTCATGGGGGCGCACCTGTTCTCCCCGCCGCCGCGGCCGAGCATCATGCGCAGAGGAATCAGCCGAGCCTTCGACGACGTCATCGCGCGCGGAATGGCCAAGAAGCCGACGGACAGATTCGCGACGGCGGGTGAGCTGGCGAAGGCCGCTGCCGCTGCCGCTGCCGCCGCCACAGCCGCCGAGGCACCGGTCATACCGCCTCCGCAATCGGCGCCGTCGACACGGCAGTTCTCGACGGTCGACCCGAACCCCGCCCGCACCGGCTATCGGCCGGCGTACGCGCCAGTGCCGCCGCGGCCGACGAGCCGTAAGCAGCGGTTCGGTCCGGCGCAGGTCGGGCTGATCGCAGCGACCATCGTCCTGTTCACCGCCGCGGCGGTGCTCGCGTTGGTGTTGGCGTTCGGCAACCACAGAGGCGGCACGGTGCCTCAGACGCCGGTCGCGGCGCCGCCGTCGACGACGACGGAGACGGCTCCGTCCACGACCGAGACGACGACTCCCTCCACGACCCCTACGACCACGACGTCAACGTCGCCGACGACCAGTGGCGCACCGATCGCGGGCGTGTCAGGCACTGACTCGCAAGGCTTCGTCGGGCACACTGCCCGCTGCGACGCCGGCGACACACCGGCGGCGGTGATCAGGACCGCGCAGTCGCTGGCGGTGATCTGCGAGACGGATCCGGGCCGCTACCAGTATCGCGGTGAGCGGCTTCGCGACGGCGCCAACGTGCAACTGGCCAACGCCCAGCCGTCGGGCGCCGGCTTCGTCGCCACCAACCCGGCGGACGGCGCGCGCTACGACGTGCAACCCGGCATGCTCACGATCTCCAGCCACGGAAAGGTGGATTCCGCGGAACCTGCGCTGGAGTATGGCTCGGCGAACCGCTGACCTGTCCGTTTCGGCGTAGAAGCGGCGGCGTTTCGCTAGGCTCCCGGGTGTCAGGGGGATATGGCGGATTGGGAGACCACCATGGACAACCGCAGATACGCCCGCGCGAGTGCTGAGGCCCGCGCGCAGGAAGTCGAACAGGACGCCCAGCGACTCCGCGAATTCGACACCTTCGCGAAGTTCTCCGATGCCGACCTCAAGCGTCTCGTCCAAGCGGCGCATCGTACTTCGACGTCGAAGCCATGGCCGTTGATTCGCGAGCAGACACCGTCGGACGCCTGCTACATCCTGCTATCCGGGGAGGTCGGGGTGTACGTCGGCAACGACCGCATCGCCCTGGTCGGTCCCGGCGAAGTCATCGGTGAGTCCGTGCTCCGTCGCGGCTCGCTGCGCAACGCGACCGTGACGACGACGGGGCGCGCCGAGGTGCTGCACATCGACCGTGACGACCTCGACCGCCTGCTCAACGAGATTCCGGCACTGCGCGAGGCGATGGACGCCACTGTCGCCCGGCACGCACCGCAGGCTGCAGAGCAGAGCTGACCTCGACGGAGGCCGCCTGAAGTTTTACGCGACTGTCAACTCGGGTACGTGGTCTGGATGGAACGGCTGAGCGCCTTCGACGCCAGTATGTTGTACAGCGAATCATCCAGCGTGCCGCTGAATGTGTGTTCGATCGCCGAGCTGGACACCCGCACGATGCCCGACGGGTACAGCTTCGACCGCGTGCGTGACCACTTGGCCTCGCGGCTGAAAGCGCTGCCGGAGCTACGGGCGAAACTCGCGAACAGCCAGCTGAATCTGGACCATCCCGTCTGGGTCGAGGACGACGATCTGGATCTGTCGTATCACCTGCACCGCATCGCGCTGCCGGCGCCGGGCGGGCGCACCGAGCTGACCGAGGTGTGCGGGCGGATCGCGTCCTCTGCGCTGGACCGCAGCAAGCCGCTGTGGGAGATGTGGGTGATCGAGGGCGTCGACGGTACCGATCCGCAGGACGGCGGCACGATCGGGCTGATGATCAAGGTGCATCACGCGGCGGTCGATGGCGTCTCGGCGGCCAACCTGATCAGCAAGCTGTGCGACGTGGAGCCCGACGCTCCGCCACCGGATTCGGTCGACGGTCTCGGCAGCGCGACGCGGTGGGAGATCGCCGCGGGCGGTTTCATGCGCTCGCTCACCCGTCCGTTGCAGTTAGCTCGGGTGGTGCCCGCGACGTTGTCGACGGTGATGAGCACGATCACCCGCGCGCGCAGCGGTAAGGCGATGGCCGCTCCGTTCAAGGCGCCTGCGACGGTGTTCAACGCCGAGATCACCTCCGACCGCACGATCGCACTCGCGCAGTTGGAGCTCGACGACGTCAAGCGGATCAAGGATCACTTCGACGTCAAAGTCAACGATGTGGTGATGGCGCTGTGCGCCGGCGCGTTGCGCGGATACCTGGAGAAGCGTGGCGAGCTGCCGGGCAAGCCGCTGATCGCGGTGGTGCCCGCGTCGGTGCACGACAAGTCCGATCGGCCTGGCCGCAACCAGCTTTCGGGCTTTTTCAGCAACCTGCAGACCCACATCGAGGATCCGGTCGAGCGATTGCGGGTCATCGCCGAATCGAATGTGCGCGCCAAGGAACACAGTTCGGCGATCGCCCCGACGCTGCTGGCCGACGTGACTCAGGCACTGCCGCCGCCGCTGTTCGGCGTGGCGATGGAGGTGATGTCACACACCCCGCTCAAGCACACCGCGATCCACAACGTGGTGATCTCGAATGTCGCGGGTCCGCAGATGACTGTGTACGCGATGGGCGCCGAGATGAAATCGCTGTATCCGCTCGGTCCGATCTTCCACGGCTCCGGCCTGAACATCACGGTGCTGTCGCTGAGCGGCAAGCTCAATGTCGGGATCATCTCGTGCCGAAAGCTGGTGCGGGACTTGTGGGATCTGGCCGATCGCTTCGATGACGAGCTGAGCGAGCTGCTCGCCCACTGCTGAACGAAGTTACTTGCTATATGGCGCCAGCGGCGCCAGAATGGCGCCATGCCGAGCGTTCAGATCAAGGATGTGCCGGAGGGCACGCACCGTGTGCTGCGTGAACGCGCCGCCCGAGCGCATCAGTCACTACAGGAGTACCTTCTCAGTCGTCTGATCGCCGACGCCAGCCAGCCGACCATCGACGAAGTCCTCGAGCGCGCCGATGGGCGTCGCGGCGGCAAGGTGTCGTTCACGACAGCAGTCACTGGCCTGCGGGCAGAACGTGATCGTCGTTGATGCGAGCGTCCTAGCGGTGGCGCTGGGTGATGACGGGGCCGATGGACAGTTCGCCCGGCAGCGCCTGGCCGGGGAGAGGCTGGCTGCGCCGGAGATAGTCGATCTCGAAGTCGTGTCCGTATGGCGCCGACACGTCGCCGCGAAGCTGTTGACTGCGCGTCGTGCCACCGCCGCGCTGACAGATCTGGGCGAGTTGCCGCTGTTGCGGGCGCCGCACCGACCCTTGCTCGACCGGATATGGAAGCTGCGTCATTCTGTCACCGCGTACGACGCAGCGTATGTCGCGCTTGCCGAAGCAATGGGCGTCGTCTTCGTCACGGCCGATGCACGTCTCGCTCGAGCGCCGCGCGTCGAATGCGAAGTCGAGCTCATCGCCTGAGGAAAGTCCTACTGGCGCAACAGCGCGGTCATCACATCCTTGGACGGCACTGCCGCGCTGGTCAGCGCGATGGTGTGCCGACCGACGGGCACCTGCACCAGCGGGCCGCTCGGTCGACCGTCGAGCAACACCGCCACATCGGTTGGCAGCGCTGCGAGTTCGACCCGCGCAGGAGTGTCGGTCGAGACGTCGATGGTCGAGGTGTGCAACGCCGCCAGCCCGGCCCTGGCGACGTCAACGGTGATGCCCGCGACGCCGGTCAGCTTCAGCGTCAGGAACGGTATCGGGTCGACGGGAGCGCCTGTGCGCCAGACCAATTCGGTGTACAGACCGGGGGAGAGGTCGAGGTCGGGTTCGACACCGCGGTGGCGCCGGATCGTACGCGACGGGTCCGGATGCGCATACGAGCGCGCGTTGACCGACGCCACGGCGCCGCGTCTGCTTGCGAAATCGGCGTCGGCCACCAGGTTCGACAACCACCAGACCCGATGCGGCCCGATACCGAGGTCGGGGCGCACCAGCTGCGGATACCACGAGTAGGTGATGTGGCCGGGGTCGCCCTGACGCAGCCCGGTACCCATGTGCGCGATCGCATCGTCGAACTCGTCGTCGAGCAGCCAGGTGATGTGGTCCTCGAACGGATAGACGCAGAACCGGTAGCGGTAGCCCAGCCGGTCCAGTTCGAGCACCTGAGACAGCACCGAGGTGATCGGCACCAACTGGTCGAGCACACCGTGGGCGATCACGAACGGCAGCCATCGCGCGTTGGGCAGCAGTTCCCACGTATCACCCTCGCGGGCGCAGTGCGAGTCGAAATCCAGGTTGCCGGGCACGTCGACGTTGGGCAGCAGCCGCACCCCGCAGACGGGCGGCCCAGCCAGCACGACGGCCTGGGCGAACACCTGCGGGTACGTCAGCCCGAATTTGTACGCCGCGTAGCCGCCCATCGAATAGCCCGACACGACTGTGCGGTTGGGGTCGGTGCCGAGCTGTTCGGCCACCCGCGCCCACACCTCCCAGACGTCGAGTTCTCCCTCGTCGAAGTACCAGCACGACGGTCCGCGGGCCAGCGGCGTCACCACCACAGACTCCCGGTCCTCGCAGATCTGGTGCAGCAGCCGCGGATCGATGGCGGCGAACTGGTTCTGCCCCAACGCAAGTGAGTGCAGCAGCAACGTCAGTGGCAATGCGCGGCCGGGTGCGTAGGTCGACGGCAGGCACACCGAGTACGGCTGCACGCGACCCAGGAACTGCGGATCGGTGCTCAGGATGTGGGTGTCGGCGACGCCCTGGCCCAGGTCGATCGACGAGACGTACCAGCGGGTGGACGCGCCGCGCACGATCGGCTCGTCGGTGGTGCGGCGCTCGGCGAGCTGATCCCAGGCGACCGGCAGCGAGAACTCGGTCACGTCACCGTCGGTGAGCGCGGCGGCCTGCGCCTGATCGGACCAAAAATTCAGGTGCGCCTTCTCCTGCTCGTGGGTTCGGAAGGCGACGTTGTAGACGTTCGGTTGGCCGGGCCGCGCCCCGCGGGTGAGTGGGACGTCGGCGAAACCGTCGCCCGCGTCGTTCGCCAGCCCGGCGGCCAACCGGACGGTCCATGTGCCTGTCGGTTCGACGAGCGCGCGGGGCACTCGGGCAAGGAAGGACCGTGACTGCATGTCGACGGTGTGGGTGACCGCGGTCGACGTCTGCGTGGCGAGGTCGATCAGCTGTGCGCCGTTGCCGGAGATGAGCAGAGCCATGTCGATCCCGGCGGACGTGACGCCGGCGCCGGCAGGCCACTTGTTGGTGGGCGCTGCCGCCCGGTTGGTGTCGAAGGTGAAGAGCGCGACGGGGATTGACGGGTCGAGCAGGGTGTTCCAATCGACGCGCCACCAGGTGTGGCTCTCGGTCAACCCGATCGCGACGCGGAAGATGTCGGCGCCGTTGCGGGCGGCGGGACCGTCGGGATAGACGTAGGTGCCGCGCGGCGGTACCAGGCCGCCGGTCGGGATGCTGACCGGCACGCCGGTCGCGCCGTGGTCGTCGTAGAGGAAGTCGGTCCAGAACAGGGCACCGCCGCCGTAGCGGCCGGTACCACAGGTGCGCGGGAAGTCCTCGCCGAAGGGCCACCCTTCCGGCGCTGGGAGTTTCGGTTCGGGGCGCAGCGCGGCAGGAGGAACGCCTTCGGGCATCCCGTTGACGACTCTCAGGTCCTCCGGGGGCGCCGGTGTGTCCGGGGCGACGGCCTTCAGGACGGAGCCGGCTGCGCGCAGCCCGATGCGGACGGGTAGCAGCGCCAAATCGATGAGGGACATGGCCTCAACGTATGGGGAGTGCGGTCGTTCGTGGTCGATTTGCGGCCCGCGAGTTAGCAGGGCGCTTTGATCTCGAAGGGCATGGCCCGGGTCTGGCTCGGGTGTGCGTGGTCAGAGCCCTCGACGGTGCCGCTGATGACGTAGACGTTCTTGTCGATCGACACCTGCGCCTTCCCGGTGCCGCTGCCGGCGACGCCGTGGATGTCGTTGATGTTCTCGATGTTGACGGTCCTGACTTCCGGCTCCGTCCCGCCGAGGTGCAGGAAGATTTGGGCGCGGCCGGGGTTCGCGGCGGCGTCGATCGTGAGGTCCCACGCGTGCTGCGTGCACTCGACCGACTTGGTGGTCTGCGTCTTGCCGTCGATCGAGATCCGCCCCGACTGCGCCGGCTCTTCGGTGGGCGTCGGCCCGACTAGGCCGCAACCGGCGACGACGGCCGTCGCCGTCAACGCGGCTGGCAGGCCGATGAATCGAAACGGCACCGAGCGCATCGATCGAGCATCACACAATTCCTGCGCCGACCGCGGCCTAAGCGCGGTTTTGCCAGGAAAAGCGTCGGGTACCACAGCCGAATGGCAGGCGGCATGAGCTTCAAGGGTGCCGTCAACGAGGCCACCGGAAGCCGCGTCGTCCGGGTGATCGCGCGGGCCGGTTACCCGGTCAGCGGGTTGCTGCACCTGCTGGTGGCGTACATGATCGCGCGCATCGCCGTGGGCGAAGGTGGCGAGGCCGACCAGACGGGCGCGCTGGCGACGGTTGCCGCCGAGGGTGGCGGCGCCACGACCCTGTGGGTCATCGCCGGTGGGCTGCTCGCACTCGCGATGTGGCGGCTCGCGGAAACAGTGCTGGGCCTGCATCCGGGTGAGCGCACCGACGCCGATCGACGTCGTTCGCCGATCATCAACCGGCTGAAGGCTTTTGGGCTCTGCATCGTGTATGTCGCAGTGGCGGTCACGGCGATCCAGTTCGCGCTGGGCGCCGGCCGGCAGGGCAGTGAGCGAGCCGTGGCGTTGAGCGCGCGGCTGATGCAGTCCGAGGCCGGGCGGGCGGTGCTCGTCGTCGCGGGGTTGGTGATCGCCGTGATCGGCGGCTACCTCGTCTACAAGGGCGCGTCGAAGAAGTTCCTCGAGGACCTCACCGGGCCCGGCGGGCGGCTGATCACCGTGTTGGGAGTCTGCGGTCATATCGCGGAGGGGACGGTGCTGTGTGCGGCCGGCGTCTCGGTGATGGGAGCGACGTATCTGAGCGATCCCGCCAGGGCGACGGGCCTCGACGGGGCGGTCAAGGCGCTGGGCCGCACCGACTTCGGTGCAGTGATCTTGATCGCTGCAGCGACGGGTTTCGCGGCGTACGGGCTGTACTGCTTCGCGCTTGCCCGGTACTCCCGGATGTGAGGACCAGGTTTCCGTTTCGAGCGATCGAGGTACACCCCACCAAGTGACCGGCCAGTGGGGCCGGCGTCAGGAGTCAGGAGCATCGCGGTGAGCGCAACGGACAAAGCCAAGAACAAGATCGAAGACCTCGGCGGCAAGGCGAAGGAAGCACTCGGCAACGCCACCGGCGACGAGAGCACCCGCAACGAGGGCCGAGGCGATCAGGCGAAGTCGAGCCTCAAGGACGCCGGTGAAAAGGTGAAGGACGCGTTCAAGAAGTAGCGCTCCGCACGGCGACTTTTCCCTCCGGGTAGACAGTTTCTCGATACTGTCGCCTGCGTGGACTTCGAGCTCGACGACGAGCAGCGCGCGTGGGTCGCCGAGGTGCGGCAGTTCCTCGCCGAACACGCCACGTCCGCCCTGAAGGCCGAGATCCTCGAGCACGGTCTCGAGTACCAGGGCGGCGAGGTCACAGCGTTTCGCCGCAAGATCGGCGAGAAGGGCTGGTTCGGCCTGAACTGGCCGACGGACTACGGCGGGCTCGGCCTCACCGCCCTCCATCAGCACCTGCTGATGAGCGAGTTCGAGTACGCCGGTGTGCCCGGGCCGGACCTGACGGTGACGTCGGTGGCGCCGATGATCATGCGGCACGGCACCGAGCAGAACAAGAAAGAGTTCCTGCCCGGCATCGCCCGCGGCGAGATCGTCTGCGCGCTCGGCTATTCCGAACCCAACGCGGGGACCGACCTCGCCGGCCTGCGGACGCGTGCGGTCCGTGACGGTGACGAGTGGGTGATCAACGGCTCGAAGATCTGGAACAGCGGCGCCCAGCGGTCCACCCACGAATGGCTGTGTGTGCGCACCGATCCCGACGCGCCGCGACACCGCGGAATCTCGGTGATCATGGTGCCGATCGACAGCCCCGGCATCGAGATCCACCCGCTGTACGCGTGGTCGGGCTACCGCACCAACGAGACTTTCTTCCGCGACGTCCGCATACCGGTGACGAACCTGATCGGCGAGGAGAACGCGGGCTGGACGTACATCACCGGCGCGCTGGACCACGAACGCGGCGCGCTGACCACGCCGGGCGATCTGCGCCGCGCGGTCGAGGACCTCGTTGCGTTGGCGGGAAGCTCGCTGCGCGACGGATCGGTGCCCGCTGACGACCCGGTGTTCCGCCGGCGCCTCGCCGCGGTCGAGGCCGACGTCGAGGTCGCCACGCTGATGGGTTACGAGGCCGCCTCGCTGCTGGACAGCGGCCGCATACCCACGGTTGAGGTCAGCGTCGAGAAGATCTTCACCAGCGAATTGCGCCAGCGCATCGCCGATCTCGCGCTCGATCTGCTCGGCCCCGACGGGCTCATGGCCTACCGAAGCGCGGGCGCCCCGTTCGGCGGGTTCTTCGAGCGGCTGTACCGGGTGTCGCCGCTGATGCGGTTCGGCGGCGGTACCAACGAGGTGCTGCGGGACGTGATCGCGCAACGCGGCCACAAGATGCCGTCGTACGGGCGGTGACGGCATGCGGGTGATTCCGTCGCAGGACGAGCGCGACCTGGCCGCCATGTGCCGCGGGGTGCTCGCGGCCGAACTCGAGCCGTCAGCGCAGTGGAAGGCGCTGGCCGACGCCGGTGTGCTGGGCCTGGCCGTCGACGGTGGCCTCACCGCGGCCGGAGTCTTCTGCGTTGAGGCGGGAAGAGCGCTGTGTCCCAGAGTCGTTCAGAGCACAATGTATGCCGCGCTGGCATTCGAGTGGCTCGGCGTGCCGTCGTCGTGGCTGCCGCGGCTGATGTCCGGCGACGCGCGCGGCACGTTCGCGCTGTTCAATCAGCGGGATTGTTCGGACCTCCGACCGCTGCTGCAAGCCCGCCGTTGCGGCGAGGGGTGGCGGGTGAGCGGTGCCGCGGACTTCGTCGTCGACGCCGACGCGGCCGACGTGATCGTCGTACATACCGACGCGGGCGTGGTCGCCGTTGACACCACGGCGTCGGGCGTCGCCGTCGAACCCACTCCCCTGATGGGCGGGTTCCCGTCGTTCACGGTTCGGCTCGACGACGTCGCAGTCGACGAACCGGTACCGGCCGACGATGAGGCACTGCGACGTCTGGCGAATGCCATTGTGGCGCTTGACTGTCTGGACCTGGTCGGCGTTGGTGAGGCGGTGATCGACCGCACCGTCGCGTACACGACGATGCGTGAGCAGTTCGGCAGGCCCATCGCGTCGTTCCAGGCGGCGCAGCATCTGGTCGCCGACATGCACATCGCGTCAGCCGCGGCTCGGCTGGCTGCACAGTCGGCGGTGTTCTGGATCGGGCGCGGCCACACCGCGACCCGGCAGACGGCTGTCGCGCGGATGCGGGCGGCCGAGGTCAAGAAGATCACGTTGGACGCACACCAGCTGCACGGCGGGATGGGTTACGTCGTCGACACCGGCCTGTACCTGTACTCGTCGCGGGCGCGGGTGTTGTCGACGTTCGGCGGAGGAGCGGATATCGCGGCGAAATGGCTTGAGCGCGAGATGAACTGGGGCGATAAGCGATGACGCTGATCGACGCGGAGTCGGCGGCCAAGATCGGCACAGTCGTCGCGGTAGCGACCGGCGACGTCTACCGGCGCGACTGGCAGCGCTGGGCCGCGGCGATCGGTGACCACAACCCGCTGTGGTTCGACGCCGACTACGCCCGTGCGCACGGGTATCGCGACATCATCTGCCCGCCGCTGTACCTGCAGTACGCGATCCTCGGCGTGGTCCGGCTCGACGAGCTGCGCTCGGACGGGTCCTCGGGCGCGGTCACCGGCAGCATGGCGTTCCCGCGGGCGCCCCGGCGGATGGCCGGCGGCGAGAACACCACGTTTCACCTGCCCGCCTACCACGGCGACGAGGTCGAGATGGTCCGCACCGTCGACTCGATCGTCGAAAAGCAGGGCCGGTCGGGCGATTTCGTGCTGGTGACATGGCGTGCCGAGTACCGCAACCAGCACCGCGAGCTGCTCGCGGAAGCCACCACGTCGATGATTGCCAGGCCCGCATGAGCCTCCGCTACGAGGACGTCGACACCGGCGACGCGATTTCACCGCTGGTGATCACCGTCGACGAGACGCAGATGTTCTTCTTCAGCGCCGCCACCTACAACGGGCACCGCATCCACTACGACAAGCAGTGGGCACGCGACACCGAGGGCTACGACGATGTGCTGGTGCAGGGCCCGCTGCAGGCGGCGCTGCTGTCGCGGGCGTTGACCGACTGGATCGGCGGCGACGGGCGGCTGGTGGCGTTTTCGGTGCAGAACCGCGCGGTCGCCTATCCCGGCCAGGAGCTGACGTTCGGCGGCGTGGTCACCGGCAAGCGGGAAGGTGGCCTGGTCGACCTCGACATCTTTTGCAAGCGCGGTGACGACGTGCTGATGCCGGGCACCGCGACAGTCGCGCTACCGCAACGGGACTCGGCATGACCGGCCTGCGTGGTGAGGCGGCGATCGTGGGTATCGCCGAACTCCCCGCCGAGAAGCGGCAGAGCGGACCGCCGATGTTCACGCTCGACCAGTACGCGCGGCTGGCCAAGATGGTGATCGAGGACGCCGGCGTGAATCCCGCCGTGGTGAACGGGTTGTCGTGCCATGGCGTCGCCGAGTCGGACATGTTCGCTCCCGCCACGCTTTCGGAGTACCTGGGGTTGCCGCTCGACTTCGGTGACCGCGTCGACCTCGGTGGGGCGACCGCCGCGGGCATGGTGTGGCGTGCCGCCGCGGCGGTCGAGCTCGGACTGTGCGAGGCAGTGCTCGCCGTGATGCCAGGATCGACCGAGATCCCGCGCTCGGAGACTCGACCCGGCCGCACCCTCGGCTGGTACGGCGCGTCGAGCAACAATTACGGCTCACCGCAGGCGGAGTTCGAGATCCCGTACGGCAACGTCGGCCAGAACGGCCCCTATGCGCAGATCGCGCAGCGCTATGGCTTCGAATTCGGCTACGACCCAGTGGCATTGGCGCGGATCGCGGTGCAGCAGCGCGAGAATGCCTGCGCGCACCCGGGTGCGGTGTTCCACGGCAAGCCGATCACCGTCGACGACGTGCTGAACAGCCCGGTGATCGCCGACCCGATCCACATGCTGGAGACCGTGATGCGGGTGAAGGGCGGCGCCGGAGTGCTGATCGCCAACGCCGAGGTCGCGCGCCGATCGCGGCATCGGCCGGTGTGGCTCAAGGGGTTCGGCGAGCACATCCGGTTCAAGACGCCCACCTACGCCGACGACCTGATGCACACGCCGGTCGCCCGGGCGGCCGACCGCGCATTCACGATGGCGGGACTGCAGCGCACCGACATCGACATGGCGTCGATCTACGACTGCTACACCATCACCGTGCTGATGACGTTGGAGGACGCCGGATTCTGCGGCAAAGGTGAGGGCATGACGTGGCTGACCGAACACGACCTGACGTTCCGCGGCGACTTTCCGCTCAACACCGCGGGCGGCCAGTTGTCCTACGGGCAGGCGGGGATGGCGGGCGGAATGCACCACGTCGTCGACGCCGCCCGCCAGATCATGGGCCGCTCCGGCGCAGCGCAGGTCCGCGACTGCAACACCGCGTTCGTCACCGGGACCGGCGGCATCATGAGCGAGCAGGTCGCGCTGATCCTGGGAGGCGACTGACATGACCGCGCCGCTGCCGGAGCCGACGCCGGTGTCGCAGCCCTTCTGGGATGCATTGCGCGAGCACCGGATTCTGATCCAGTACTCACCGTCGGCGTCCCGCTACGTGTTCTACCCGCGGACACTGGCACCGGGCACGCTGGCCGACGATCTCGAATGGCGCGAAATCGACGGTGCCGGAACGCTCTACACCTACACCGTGGCCCGCCGTCCGACCGGGCCACCGTGGGCGGACAAACTGCCGCAACTGCTCGCGGTGGTCGAGTGGGACGAGGGCCCGCGGGTGAGCACCGAACTGGTCGACGTCGCACCCGAGGACATCCGCATCGGGATGCGGGTGCGCCCGGTGTTCGTCGATGTCCCCGACGCGGCCGTCACGCTGCTGAAGTACCGGCCCGCCGATGATTGAGACCGTGCAGCAGCTGCTGCGGACCCGTATGGACGACGACACCCCCGCGGTGGCGTACGGCGAGCGGACGTGGACGTGGCGCGAACACCTGGCCGAAGCGGCGGCGGAAGCGTCGATGATCATCGCGCTCACCGATGCATCCCGACCGCTGCATGTCGGCGCGCTGCTGGGCAATACGCCCGCGATGCTGCGGTCGATGGCGGCCGCGGCGCTCGGCGGATACGTGCTGTGCGGGATCAACACGACCCGCCGCGGTGATGGGCTGGCCGGTGACATCAGGTGTGCGGACTGTCAGGTGGTTCTCGCTAACCATGACCACTTGCCGCTGCTCGACGGCCTCGATCTGGGTGGTGCGACGGTGATCGACGTCGACGGGCCTTCCTATCGTGAGGCGGCCTGCGAGGCGAAACCGCTTGTGCCGCATCGCGAGGTTACCGGCATGGACCCGGTTCTGATGCTGTTCACGTCGGGCACCAGCGGCGATCCGAAGGCCGTGCGGTTCGCGCACGCGATGGCGGTGTTGTGCGGGGCGAGCCTGGTGGACCGGTTCGAGTTGACTGCCGACGACGTGTGCTACCTGTCGATGCCGCTGTTCCATTCCAATGGCGTGGCGGCCGGCTGGGCGGTGGCGATCGCGTGCGGGGCGACGATGGTGCCGGCGAAGTTCTCGCCGACCCGCTTCCTGGGCGACGTCCGCCGCTACGGGGCGACGTACATGAACTACGTCGGCAAGCCGCTGGCGCTCGTGTTGGGCACGCCGGAGCGGCCCGACGACGCGGACAACCCGCTGCGGGCGGCGTTCGGCAACGAGGCGACCGAGCGCGACATCGACGAGTTCGCGCGGCGGTTCGACTGCCGCGTCGTGGACAGCTTCGGGTCGAGCGAATTCGCGGTCGTCGTGATGCGCGAAGACGGCTGCCCGCTCGGCTCGATCGGCAAGGGCTATCCCGGCGTGGCTGTCTACCGCGCCGACACGGTGACCGAGTGCGCGACAGCGGTTTTCGACGAGCACGGCGCGCTGGCCAACTTCGACGACGCCGTCGGCGAGCTGGTCAACACGTATGGTGTCGGCGGGTTCACCGGCTACTACAACGATGCGGCCGCCACCGAAGAGCGGATGCGCCACGGCATGTACTGGTCGGGAGACCTGGCCTACAAGGACGCCGACGGCTGGATCTACCTGGCGGGCCGCACGGCGGACTGGATGCGGGTCGACGGGGAGAACCTCGCGGCGGGCCCGATCGAGCGAATCCTGCACCGGCTGAAGGAGATCAACCTCGTCGCGGTGTACGCTGTGCCAGACGAACACGTCGGCGACCAGGTGATGGCGGCCGTCGTCTTCAACGAGCCGCTGACACCCGAGCGGTTCACCGAATTCCTGGCCGCACAACCGGATCTGTCGCCGAAGGCATGGCCGCGATACGTGCGCATCAACGACGTTCTTCCGCAGACCGCGACCAACAAGATCCTCAAACGGGCACTGATACAGGAGGGGGTCACCGCCGGTGGGGGTGTGCTGTGGGAGCGCGAGCCGCGCGGGCGCCGGTACTCGGCGCTTCCCGACGCGGTTCAGTCGTAGATGACGGCAAGTCCCCTGCGCTGCAGGTCGGCCAGGCCGTCGCGCATGGCTTGCAGCTGTTCGGGTGTATGCCCGACCCAGTCGGTGATCTCGCCGGCGATCTTCACGGGCTCGCGGGTGCGGTAAGACCGCGTCGGGTTTCCGGGGAACTTCTTGTCCGTGACGTTCGGGTCGTCCTCCACCGGGCCCTGAGGTTCGACGATGTAGATGCGGCCGCGTCCCTCGCCTGCGGCCAGTTCGGCTCCCCACACGGCGGCGTCGAGTGTCTGGGTGAAGTAGACGTGGTTCGAGATGCGCCCGTCTTCGAAGTTCGACCGTCGCCCCGCCACCAGCAGATCACCCACGGACAGATCGGCTTTGGTGCCGTGTAGATAGGCACCGGATTCGTGGACTTCGAATGGTTTCGGCGTGCTCGGCACGACAATCTCCGTTCGTTGTGGTTCGTGGCCGCAAGATTGTGCAGCACGCATGGGGCCTTGCGGCAAGCCCCACCCTCCGTCGTACAGTAAGAGTGGGACGACGTTCCTAGTGCGTGTGGTAGTCGACCTGCCAGTGCTTGATTCCGTTGATCATGCTCGACCGCAGCCGTTCCGGTTCTCCGGCGGACTGCAGATCCGGTAGGTGGTCGGCGATCGCGTTGAACATCAGGTCGATCGTCATTCGCGCGAGGTTGGCGCCGATGCAGTAGTGCGCACCGGTTCCACCAAAGCTCAAGTGCGGGTTGGGGCTTCGCCGGATGTCGAAGCGGAACGGATCGTCGAAGACGTCTTCGTCGAAGTTCGCCGACCGGTAGAACAGCACGAGTCGCTGCCCCTTCTTGATCGGCACGCCCGAGAGTTCGGTGTCGGCGATCGCCGTGCGCTGGAACGCGGTGATCGGCGACGCCCAGCGAATGATCTCGTCGGCAGCGGTCTTCGGCCGCTCGGCTTTGAAAAGCTCCCACTGGTCGGGGAAGTCGCTGAACGCCATCATGCCCTGGGTGATGGAGTTGCGACTGGTCTCGTTGCCGGCGATCGCGAGCGTGACGACGAACATGCCGAACTCGGCGTCGTTGAGCTGGCCGTCGGCGTCGGCGTCGATCAGCGTGGTCACGATGTCCTGATCTTTGGGGCCGGGGTCTTCGGCCTTGCGTTGCGCGAGTTGCATGGCGTACCACATCAATTCGGCGGCCGAACCGAGCGCGTCGTATTCGGCGAACTCGGGATCGTCGTCGCCGATCATGCGGTTGGACCAGTCGAAGATCTTCTCGCGGTCCTCGAGCGGAACACCGAGCAGCCCGGCGATCGCCTGCAGCGGCAGCTCGCGCGCGACCTGCAGCACGAAGTCGCCGGAACCTTGTTCGGCGGCATGGGCGGCGATGCGCTGTGCGCGTTGGTTCAGCTCGGCTCGGAGCCGTTCGACGGCGCGGGGAGTGAAGCCCCGGGAGACGATCTTGCGTAGCCGCGTGTGCTCGGGGTCGTCCATCATGATCATCGACGCGCGGCCCGCTTCGATCTGACCGCCGCCGCCGGTGACCTTGTAGCGGGGCACCACGGATTTCGCGGCGGAGGAGAAGACGTCGGTGCGCAGCGACACTTCGCGGACGTCGCGGTGCTTGGTCACGACCCAGTAGCCGCCGTCGCCGAAGCCGCCGACATCTTCGGGCTGTTCGTTCCACCAGATCGGCGCGCAGCGACGCAGTTCGGCGAACTCCTCGACCGGCAGCCGGTGGGCGTAGATGTCGGGGTCGGTGAAGTCGAAGCCGGTGGGGAGGTTCGGGGCATTCGTCGACATGAATCCAGGATGGGACTGTTGGCCTGCGAATATCGGTGATTCCCCGAACAAGTGCAGGCTCGGGTTATTCGGGGAGCTCGAAGTGTTGATAGTCCTTGGGGGTGCGCCAGTCGCCTCCCCAAGTCCAGCCGCGGTCGGTGAAGACCCGCACTGCGGGGTCGCCGTCGTGGAGTATGCCCGGGTCGGTGCGGGCACGGTCGACGTAGGGCGCCGCGTTGGCGGGCTCGAATGCGCCCGTGCTGTCGATGTACGGGTTGATGAGCGGATTGATGTCAATGGCGCGGCCGTAGGCGTGCAGGGACCAGTTGTCTGAGTCTGGAATGCCGCGGCAATTGAACGCTGAGGTGTTGTTGTCGCGCATGGACAACTCGTCCTCTGCGCCGGGGTAATGGTCGGGTGTGCGCATCTTCTCGATGGGATAGCCGATTCGGCGGAGCTGCTCGAAGATCTCGATGACCTCAGGTACGAGGTCTTCGTGCACGATCAGGTCTCCGCGGTGGATCTGGCCGTCCATTCCGAGGTGGTCGATCTCGACTCGCCGCAGCTGCGTCGGGCCGAGTGGACACCCCGGTCGCCAGCTGTCGCCGAGTTCGGCGGCGGTGACGGGCAGCACGCGGGCGGGTGCCGGCGACGGGGGGACTGGTGGTGGCGGCACGGCACCAGGCATGTTCGCGACGCAGTAGAAGGCGGTGTCGTGGACGCTGTAGGTCGGGTCGTCGTGGGTG
>NZ_LZKP01000135.1 GCF_001672895.1 Mycobacterium sp. E740 | reverse complement strand
TGGCAACGGCTCGAGTGCGCGCCGTCCGTCGAGCGCGGTCAGCTCGAGCAGCACCGCCGCCCCGGTCACCGACGCGCCGGCGTGTCGCAGCAACTTGACCGCCGCGGCAGCTGTCCCGCCGGTGGCCAGCACGTCGTCGATGATCAGCACGGAGCGCCCGGCGACGTCGAGTCCGTCGGCCGGGATCTCCAGCGTCGCGGTGCCGTATTCGAGCGAGTAGGTCTCGCTGTAGACCGGCGGCGGCAGCTTGCCGCCCTTGCGGATCGCCAGGACGCCCGTTCCCAGTCGCAGCGCGACCGCGGCGCCCAACAGGAAACCGCGCGCGTCGATTCCGGCCACCAGGTCAGCACCGGAAGCCGCTTCGGCGAGCGCGTCGGTGACCGGGGCGGCGGTGCTGCTCGAGCTGACCGCGCTCGACGGACGGCGCGCACTCGAGCCGTTGCCAGTCACGTCATTGCACCGGGTCTGAAGGATATCCTCGGAGTCGAGCCGTAGACCGCATCGGCAGCATCGGAGGTGAGCATGGCTGACGAACCCGGTACGGGCCAGGCCGTGCAGTCGCCGCCGGCCGCGGCACCGAACGAGACCCCAGCGGCGGAGACGCCGAAGGCTTCGGCGAGCGCGTCGCGTCGTGTGCGGGCGCGGTTGGCGCGCCGGATGACTGCGCAGCGCAGCGCGATCAACCCGGTGCTCGAGCCGCTGGTCGCGGTCCACAAGGAGATCTACCCGAAAGCCAATCTGCAGTTGTTGCAGCGGGCTTACGAGGTGGCCGAGCAGCGTCACGCCGACCAACTGCGGCGCTCGGGGGATCCCTACATCACGCATCCGTTGGCAGTGGCCAACATTCTGGCCGAACTCGGCATGGACACCACCACGCTGATCGCGGCGCTGCTGCACGACACTGTCGAGGACACCGGGTACACGCTGGAAGCGCTGACCGAGGAGTTCGGCGACGAGGTGGGCCATCTGGTCGACGGGGTCACCAAGCTGGACAAGGTCGCACTGGGCACCGCCGCCGAGGGCGAGACCATCCGCAAGATGATCATCGCGATGGCGCGCGACGCCCGCGTGCTGGTGATCAAGGTCGCCGACCGGCTGCACAACATGCGCACCATGCGGTTCCTGCCGCCGGAGAAGCAGGCGCGCAAGGCGCGTGAAACCCTGGAAGTCATTGCGCCCCTTGCGCATCGGTTGGGCATGGCCACGGTCAAGTGGGAACTCGAGGACCTGGCCTTCGCGATCCTGCACCCGAAGAAGTACGAGGAGATCGTGCGACTGGTCGCCGACCGTGCACCTTCGCGCGACACCTATCTGGCCAAGGTGCGCGCCGAGATCGACGCGACGCTGGCCGCATCGAAGATCAACGCGATCGTCGAGGGACGGCCCAAGCACTACTGGTCGATCTACCAGAAGATGATCGTCAAAGGCCGCGACTTCGACGACATCCACGACCTCGTCGGCGTGCGGATCCTCTGCGACGAGATCCGCGACTGCTATGCCGCTCTCGGCGTCGTCCATTCGCTGTGGCAGCCGATGGCGGGCCGGTTCAAGGACTACATCGCGCAGCCGCGCTACGGGGTGTACCAGTCGCTGCACACCACGGTCGTCGGCCCGGAGGGCAAACCGCTGGAAGTGCAGATCCGCACCCACGACATGCACAAGACCGCCGAACTGGGCATCGCCGCGCACTGGCGGTACAAGGAGACCAAGGGGCGCAACGCCGTTCCCAATCAGCACTCGTCGGCCGAGATCGACGACATGGCCTGGATGCGCCAGCTGCTCGACTGGCAACGGGAGGCCGCCGACCCCGGCGAGTTCCTTGAGTCGCTGCGTTACGACCTTGCGGTGCAGGAAATCTTCGTCTTCACCCCGAAGGGCGACGTCATCACGCTGCCCACCGGATCCACGCCGGTGGACTTCGCCTATGCGGTGCACACGGAGGTCGGCCACCGCTGCATCGGCGCACGGGTCAACGGCCGCCTCGTCGCGCTGGAGCGCAAGCTCGAAAACGGGGAAGTGGTCGAGGTTTTCACCTCCAAGGCGCTCAACGCGGGCCCGTCGCGCGACTGGCAGACATTCGTGGTCTCGCCGCGTGCGAAGGCCAAGATCCGCCAGTGGTTCGCCAAGGAGCGGCGCGAGGAGGCGCTCGAGGCCGGCAAGGACGCGATTGCGCGGGAGGTACGTCGCGGCGGACTTTCGTTGCAGCGGTTGATGAATGCCGAGTCGATGGGTGCGCTGGCCCGGGAACTGCGCTATGTGGACGTCTCCGCGCTCTACACCGCGGTGGGCGAAGGCCATGTCTCGGCGCGGCATGTCGTGCAGCGACTGGTGGCCCAGGTCGGAGGCGACGAGGACGCCTCCGACGAGCTGGCTGAGCGCTCCACGCCCGCGACGATGCCGGTGCGGCACCGCACCAATGACGATGTCGGAGTGGCTGTTCCCGGCGCACCCGGGGTGCTCACCAAGCTGGCCAAGTGCTGCACCCCGGTGCCCGGTGACAACATCATGGGCTTCGTGACCCGTGGTGGCGGTGTGAGCGTGCACCGTACCGACTGCACGAATGCCTCGTCGCTGCAACAACAATCGGAGCGCATCATCGACGTCAAGTGGGCGCCGTCACCGTCTTCGGTGTTCCTCGTCGCCATCCAGGTCGAGGCGCTGGACCGGCACCGGCTGCTCTCGGACGTGACCAGGGTGCTGGCCGACGAGAAGGTCAACATCCTGAGTGCTTCGGTGACGACGTCGAACGACCGGGTGGCGATCAGCCGGTTCACCTTCGAGATGGGCGACCCCAAGCATCTCGGTCATGTGCTCAACGTCGTGCGCAATGTGGAGGGCGTGTACGACGTCTACCGGGTGACGTCCGCGGCGTAGCTCGCAGATTCCGTTCGAGCCGGTCAATCGTCGTCAGGTCTGCCATACTTCGGCGATGCGGCCCGCATTGCTGATCGTCGTTTCCGCGCTGTGCCTCGGGGCCGTCGGCTGCAGTTCGACCATCAAGCCGGAAGGGGCCGCCAAGTCCGTCGTCGACCTCGTCTCGGAGCAGACCGGGTTCAAACCGACGGACGTGAAGTGCCCCGACGGCGTAAAGGCCAAAGAGGGCACGACGTTCGAGTGCAGGTTCACCGGTCCGGAGGGCAGCCAGTACACCGCGAACATGCGGGTCACCAAGGTCGAAGGTGAGGATGTCGAGTTCTACATCGAGACCGCCCCCAGCAAGTAGGACTCAGTCCAGCAGGATCGACTTCACCTTGACCGGGGTGGCCGGTGCACCGTCGTCGCCGCCGCCGGCGACCCCGGCCGCGGCGATCTTGTCCAGCGTGGCCAGACCGGTGTCGTCGATCGTGCCGAACGCCGTGTAGTTCGGAGGCAGCTTCGAGTCCTGATAGACCAGGAAGAACTGGCTTCCGTTGGTGTCGGCTCCGGCGTTGGCCATGGCCAGGGTGCCGCGCGGATAGACCACCGGTTCGGCAAGCGCCGGATCGCCGGGCTGGTACTGGTTAGTGGGGTATTCATTGGCGAAGGCATAACCCGGGCCGCCGCTGCCCTGTGCGGTCGGATCGCCGCACTGCAGGACCTTGAGTGTGTCGGCGGTGGTCAGGCGGTGGCACGTGGTGTCGTTGAAGAAACCTTGCTGGGCGAGGTTGGCGAAGCTGTTCACCGTGCACGGCGCCTTGGCGTTGTCCAGCATCAGCCCGATGTTGCCCTGATCGGTCGCCATGCTGGCGCTGACCTGCGCGGGATCGGTGGGCACCTTGCCGGTGCGCGGCGGCTTGACGTTCTTGCTCGCTTTGCCGGGCGAGGCCGGGTACTGGCAGTTCTCGCCGAGCCCGGCGGGTGCCACGAACGCCGGCAGCCCGCCGCGGGCCGTCGGTGCGGGCGCCGGGTTGTCGGAGTGACGGTTGGTGATGACGAAGGTCGCGACCACGGCCGCGATCACGACGAGCGCGCCCACGACCGAGCCGATGATCGTGTACAAGCGCCGCTTGCGTGCCTTCTCGGCGCGGCGTTCCATCTGCCGCTCGAGCTTGCGCTTGGCTGTCTCCCGCCGCTGTTCGTTCGTCGGCACCGCCTCATGCCCTCCTCGTGTCGATCGGTCGGCACCGAGTGTGCCAGGCGTTGCTGAGTGTGGCGCTGCGACCCGCGCCGTGCGGGATGGGAAACTGGCGATCGTGTTCATCACCGGGTTTCCGGCCGGCATGCTGGCCTGTAACTGCTACGTGCTGGCCCTACGCAGCGGGGCCGACGCCATCGTCGTCGATCCCGGGCAGCGCGCCATGGGACCCCTGCGCCGGATTCTCGACGAGAACCGCCTGACCCCGGCAGCGGTACTGCTCACCCATGGACACGTCGATCACATCTGGTCCGCGCAGAAGGTCGCCGACACGTATGGCTGCCCCGCCTACATCCACCCCGAAGATCGCTTCATGCTCGCCGATCCGATCAAGGACTTCGGGCCCCGGCTGGCACAGATCGCGTTCGGGGCCATGTTCCGCGAACCCAAACAGGTCGTCGAACTGGACAAGGACGGCGACAAGGTCGAACTGGGCGGCGTGACGGTCACCATCGACCACACGCCGGGCCACACCCGAGGGTCGGTGGTGTTCCGCGTCGATGCGCCGGTCGGGTCGGGGCCCGGCTCGGTGGCTTTCACGGGCGATACCCTGTTCAAACAGTCGGTGGGCCGCACGGACCTGCCGGGCGGCAGCGGCCGGGACCTGCTCGGCTCGATCGTCAACAAACTGTTGGTGCTCGACGACGACACCGTGGTACTACCGGGGCATGGGCCGAAGTCCACGATCGGGTTCGAACGCCGCACCAACCCGTTTCTCGAAGGCTTGAGCTGAGTGACTGACTTTCAGGCGCCCAAGGGCGTCCCGGACTACCTGCCGCCCGACTCGGCGCAGTTCGTCGGCGTCCGTGACGGGCTGCTCGACACGGCCCGGCGCGCCGGTTACGGCGACATCGAACTGCCCATCTTCGAGGACACAGCGCTGTTCGCGCGCGGGGTCGGCGAGTCCACCGATGTCGTGTCCAAGGAGATGTACACCTTCGCCGATCGCGGCGGCCGGTCGGTGACGCTGCGCCCCGAGGGGACCGCGGGTGTGATGCGCGCGGTCATCGAACACGGGCTCGATCGGGGGCCCTTGCCGGTGAAGCTCTGCTACGCCGGGCCGTTCTTCCGCTACGAACGTCCACAGGCCGGCCGGTACCGCCAGCTGCAGCAGGTCGGTGTCGAGGCGATCGGTGTCGACGACCCGGCGCTCGACGCCGAGGTGATCGCGATCGCCGACGCCGGTTTCCGCTCGCTGGGGCTCGACGGTTTCCGGCTGGAGATCACCTCGCTCGGCGACGACACCTGCCGTCCGCAGTACCGAGAACTGTTGCAGGACTTCCTGTTCAAGCTCGACCTCGACGAAGACACCCGGCGGCGCGCGGAGATCAACCCGCTGCGCGTGCTCGACGACAAGCGGCCCGCGGTCCGCGAGATGACCGCCGACGCGCCCGTCATGCTGGACCATCTCTCCGACGTCGCCAAGCAGCATTTCGACACCGTCCTGGCCCATCTCGATGCGCTCGGGGTGCCGTACGTCATCAACCCGCGCATGGTGCGCGGGCTGGACTACTACACCAAGACGACGTTCGAGTTCGTGCACGACGGCCTGGGTGCGCAGTCGGGTATCGGCGGCGGGGGGCGCTACGACGGGTTGATGGCTCAGCTCGGCGGAAAAGACCTGTCCGGCATCGGGTTTGGGCTCGGGGTCGACCGCACTGTCCTCGCGCTCAAGGCCGAGGGCAAGACCGTCGGCGGGACGGCGCGGGTCGACGTGTTCGGCGTGCCGCTGGGGGAGCAGGCCAAGGTGAGGCTCGCGGTGCTGGGCGCTCGACTGCGGGCGGCCGGCGTGCGGGTCGACATCGCCTACGGCGACCGGGGAATCAAGGGTGCCATGCGCGCGGCCGACCGTTCGGGTGCGTCGCTTGCGCTGGTAGCGGGTGACCGCGACATCGAGGCGGGCACCGTCGGTGTGAAGAACCTCGCGACAGGCGAGCAGACGGACGTCCCGGTCGACGACGTGTTCACCGAGGTGCTCACCCGGCTCAACCGCCGCTAGTCCCTTCTTGGCGCGAGCGTGCGTGTTTGCACACGACACGCCGCGTATTTTCAGCAGTTTCGGCACGTTCACGCCGCCGCATCAGCACCCCCGGTCAGTCGCCCCGACTCACCGCGTTGAGCAACTCGTCGACGTTGCCGACGCCGCCGTCGAAGGGGTTGCCCCGCTTGAGCACCTTCGTCCCGCCGGGCGTGACCGCGACGAGCTTCGGTGAGCTGGAACCGATCTGGAACTTGCGCGCGAACCGTACCTGGTCGAGCTGGACCAACGCCCCGCCGCGGTAGCTGAAGAGCTTGAGCTTGCGATCGAGTACCGCCGCTGGACGGCATTCGTGCAACGGCCGGCCGCGCATGCGACGGATTCTGCGCACGACGACGAACGCGAGCACCGCGATCACCACTCCGATCGCGACGAACACGGCTCCGAGGAGACGCGACGGCACACCTGAAATCAGCGCGACGACGCCGAAGCCGGCCGCGACGAGCGTCAGGATTCCCAGCACGAAGGCCAGTACGGCGAGCGCGCCCGTCCCGCGGTCGACGACGAGGACGCGGCGTCCGTCGTCGGTGACGACCAGCCCGCCCGTGTCTGCGAGCACCCGGTTCTCGGATGGTGTGTCCACGGGTGAACTGTGCCATTCGGCTGTCGCGAACGTGCGCGAACTGTCGAAGAATAGCGGCGTGTCGTGCGCAAACACGCGCGCTCGCGCCAAGGGAGGGTGCGCCAAGGGGGGTGGGCCTGTAACGCTTTTGTATCGTCCGGCGATGTCACGGACATGCGAACAGCTTCAGCCAAGGTCGGGGCGGCGTTCATGCTGGCGGTGGCGTCGATTGCCGTCAGCCATGCAACGGCAGACGCCCAGTCGGACGGTCACCTGGTCCGGTACACGCTGACGGCGTCGAATGCCGCCGACTTCCAGCTCAACTATTTGACGGCGCAACCTGCGAGCAAGGCGGCTTACAACGCCGACGCGTATGCCTACCTGAAGAAGGAGTCGGTCGTCCTTCAGCCCGGCGTGCCGTGGGTGTTCGAGACCAAGCTCGAGGACCCGCAGTGGGCGATCCTGACCGCGAGCACCGGCGTGCACGCGATGCAGGCCCCGCCGACGCCGCACTGCGAGATCGCGATCGACGGTCAGGTCGCGGTGCAACACGACGGCCCGTACACCGTGCAGTGCCAGCTCAGTCAGTGGTGAGGTTTCTGCGCTAGACGCTTCGCGGCGCAGCTTGCCCAGGCGTTGAGGGGAGGCCTGGGCAAGCTTCCGCGCGGCGACCTTGACATCTGATCGAACGTGAGTTCGAATCGAATGTATGCGGTGGGACGGGCAAGGCGTCGGCGTCGACGACGGAGCGCTGCCCGGTCTGCAACGCATCGGATTCGTGCGCAGTGTACGTACCCCGCAGTTCGACGGCATCACCTTTCACGAAGTGCTCTGCAAGTCCGCGCTGAACAAGGTGCCCAACAGTTCGATGCTGCCGTTCAAGTACACCGTCAACGGCTATCGCGGTTGCTCACACGCCTGCCGCTACTGTTTCGCCCGGCCCACCCACGAATACCTCGACCTCGACAGCGGTAGCGACTTCGACAGCCAGGTCGTCGTGAAGACCAACGTCGCCGATGTGCTGCGTCGCGAACTCGCGCGAAAGTCGTGGCAGCGCGAGACCGTGGCACTGGGCACCAACACCGACCCCTACCAACGGGCGGAAGGCCGCTACGCGTTGATGCCTGGCATCATCTCGGCGCTGACCGATTCGGGCACCCCGTTCTCGATTCTGACCAAGGGCACCCTGCTGCGGCGCGATCTACCGCTGCTCGGCGAAGCCGTGCGACAAGTCGACGTCAGCGTCGCGGTCTCTCTCGCGGTGGGCGATCCCGATCTGCACAAGGAAGTAGAACCCGGTACCCCCGCACCGCAAGCGCGGCTCGGGCTGATCGCCGCGATCCGCGACGCGGGGCTGGACTGCCACGTGATGGTGGCCCCAGTGTTGCCGCATCTTACGGACTCGGTCGCGCATCTCGACGACCTGCTCGCCCAGATCTCGGCAGCAGGCGCCACCGGCGTCACCGTGTTCGGCCTGCACCTGCGCGGTTCCACACGCGGCTGGTTCATGAACTGGCTGGCCGGCTCGCGCCCGGACCTGGTGCCAGCGTACCGCGAACTCTACCGCCGCGGCGCCTACCTGCCGCCGGACTACCGAAAGATGTTGCACGCCAGGGCCGCACCGCTGGTCGCCAAGCATGGCCTGGCGCCGGACCGGCGCTCGTTCCGCGTCACGGAGGGGTCAGCGCCGCAACCGGCCAAGGTGTTACAGCCCACCCTGTTCTAGCCCGTTCTAGCCTTTGTTGCGCTTGACCTCTTTGAACGGCACATCGCGGTCGGCGGCGGGTTCGCGGGGGAAGCCCAGCACGCGCTCACCGATGATGTTGCGCGCGATCTCGGTCGTTCCGCCGCCGAGCGCCGCGGCCTGCCGCGACAGATAGCGCTCGCCGTAACGGATGAGATCACCGTCGACATCGACCACGCCGGCACTGGCGGTGATGGCCAGCGCGGTGTCGAATTCGAGATGGTGGACGTCGGCGTGGGCGATGCGGATGATCGAACCCGCGGCCGGAGGCAGCGAGCCGTCGAGGACACCGTGGTAAACGTGGTCGATCAGCTGCTCGCGGACCGCGCGGTGGACCAGCGCGCGTCCCGCCATCTCTTGCAGCCGCTCGTTGTCCGGCTGTCCCGTCTTCTCCAACAGCGACACGTAGTCCATCGGAACATCGGATTTGCCTTCGGCCCCGATGCCGCTGGCGAACTCCGAGCCGCCGCCGACCGCCCGTCGTTCGTGGTAGAGCTGGCGCGACGCGACATGCCAGCCCTCGTTGACCTCACCGACCACGGCGTCGTCGCCGAGTTCGAGGTTGTCGAAGAACTCTTCGCAGAACTCGACGGATCCGTTGACCTGCTTGATACGTCGCAACGTGATGCCGGGGCTGTCGATCGGCACCAGGAACATCGTCAGGCCCTCATGCTTGGGCACATCCCAGTTCGTGCGGGCCAGCATCAGGCCGTAGTCCGCCGCGAAAGCGCTTGTGCTCCACGTCTTTGCGCCGTTGATGACCCACTTGTCGCCCTTGCGGTCGGCACGCGTGATCACACCCGCGAGATCGGAGCCGCCACTTGGCTCGGACAGCAGCTGCACCAGCACCTCGTCGCCGCGCAAGGCTGCGGAGATGTGTTGGCGCTTCTGCTCTTCGCTGCCGGTGTCGAGAATGGTGGCAGCGCAGATCGTGAACGTCGGCGTGTTCAGGATCACCGGAAGCTCATAGCAGCGCGAGACGGCGTCGAAGGCCTTCTGGTAGGCGATGGGCAGTCCTAGACCGCCGTAGTCCTGGGGGAAGCAGATCCCGGCGAACCCGCCGTCCCACAACTTCTTCTGCAGTTCCCGGGCCCGCTGCCAGGGTTGCTCTTCGCCGCGGTCGTGTTCGGGTGGATTGTTCGGATCGATCGGCGGCATGTTCTGCGCGAGCCATTTCTCGGCGCGCGCAGCGAACTCCTCGACCGACTCCTGCGTCGTGATCGGGGCCGATGCGGTGTCGGTCATGACGCTTGCTCCAATTTGGTGAGCGAGTAGACGCGCAGATTGTGGTCCTCGGGTGTGCCGAACAGCGAGCGGTACAGCGTCACTCGCCGCAGGAACATGTGCAGATCGTGCTCCCACGTCACCCCGATACCGCCGTGCAGCTGGATACAGAGCTGCAACATCGCTGGAGCATGTTCGCCCACATAGGATTTCGCGACACTGACCGCCATCGGAGCGCCGGCGGAGCGCGACGCGACCTTCTTCACCGCGGCGTTCGTCGTCGCGCGGCAACCTTCGAACCAGATCTTCAAATCGGCGAACTTGTGCTTGAGCGCCTGATACGAGCCCAGCGGCCGGCCGAACGAATGCCTGTCGAAACCCCACTGAACGGTGAAGTCCAGCACCGTCTCCAGGATGCCGACGATCTCGGCGCACTGCAGCAGCACCGCGATCTGGTGCTGCCGCTCGATCAGCGCCGTCGTCTGATCTGCCGATCCGACGGCGGCGCTCGCGTCGACCTCGACCCCGTCGAACTGCACCCGCGCATAGCTCTTGACCATGTCGATCGAGCGCTGGGCCTCCACGCGCACCCCGGACCCATCCGCGGGCACCAGGAATTGCCGGACCTGGCCTTCGAAAGCGGCTGTCACCAGGAAGATTTCGCATTGGGTACCGGCTTCGACACGGTCCTTCACACCGTCGATGCGAAAGCCGGTGGCGGTCGGTGTCGCGGTGACCGTCGGTGTCAACGGCGACCACGGCCGGCCAGGTTCGTATACCGCCCACGTGGCTGTCGCCTCGCCGGCGATCAACGCTTCGACGGTGTCCTCGTGCCCCTCGGGCGCCTCGACCAGTCCCGCCAGCACCGTGCTCACCGGATGGAGCGGGCCGGGGGCGACCGTCTTCCCCGCGATCTCGGCCACCAGCGCCAGATCCTGGACGCCGTCGCCCGAAACGCTGCCGCCGCCGAGTTCTTCGGGCACCAGCAGGCTCGTCCAGCCGAGTTCGGCCGCCCGCCGCCACCACTGCGGTTCGAACCCGGTGCCTGACTCGTGCAGTTCGCGTATTCGGCTCAGCGGTAGTTCCTTTTCGAGGAACGACTGTGTCGTCGAGGCGAACAGCAGCACCTCGGGATTCGCGGTTTCGGTCACTGGCGTGGGCTCAGGCGGGGATGACGATCGCAGGCACGTCCGGGTTGTGGACGATCTCGTTGGGAACTTTGAACAGCTCGATCATGTTGGCGCCCATGACCTTTCGCTGACCGTCCGCATCGAGCCCCTGCAGGTCGTCGATCAGGTGCGTCGGTTCGGCCAGCCCTTCGGGGTGCGGCCAGTCCGAGCCGAAGATCACCCGGTCGACGCCGATGAGATCGGCCATCTGCTTGAAGTCGTCCTCCCAGAACGGTGCGACGTACACGCCGCGCTTGAATGCCTCGATCGGGTTCTCCGGGAACTCCTGCGGCATTTTCTTGTAGGTGTTCTCGAACTGCTTGAACAGGTAGGGCACCCAGTCCGCGCCGTTCTCGATGGACAAGACGCGCAGGTCCGGATTGCGGGACAGCGCACCGTGACACACCAGGGCCGCCATCGAGTCCTCGATGGGTCGCTTGCCCATCGACACCATCCGGAACGCGGTCGGTTTGAACGGCAGGAACTCGTCGGCCGGCTCCCAGTCATTGAGGTACTCGGCGTAGCCGGAGTCCGACGCATGCATCGACACGGGGATGCCCGCCTTGACGCACGCATCCCAGAACGGGTCGAACTCGGGCAGGCCGAAGGAACGGGTTCCGCGCAGGCCCGGCACAGGCGCGGGGCGGACGAGCACCGTCTTGGCGCCGCGTTCCAGACACCACTCGAGTTCCTCGAGGGCGCGGTCGACGATGCCCAGGTTGATGACCGGCGTGGAGAAGATGCGGTCCTCGTAGTTGAACTGCCAGGTCTCATACATCCACTCGTTGAGCGCATGGATGACGTCGAGGATCAGTTCCGGATCGTCCTTCATCCGTTCCTCGACCAGGCTGGCCAGCGTCGGGAACATCAACGAGTAGTCCAGCCCCAGGCCGTCCATGACCTCCAGGCGGGCGGCGGGCTCGCGGAACGCGGGGATGGCCTTCATGGGCTTGCCCATCACCTCGCGGAAGCTCTTGCCGCCGCTGCCGTGCTTGAAGTACTCCTCCTGCGCGCCCGGACGCGCGACGACCTCGAACGTCGGATTCGGGATGTAGTCGCTGACCTGGTTGCGCACCATGATCTTGGTGCGGCCGCGGACCTCGATGTAGTCGATGACGTTCTTGCGGTGGTCCGGCAGGAACTTCGTCAGCGCCTCTTTGGGCTCGTAGAAGTGGTTGTCGGCGTCGAACACCGGATAGGGAAGCTGGCGGGCCATTTGCGCCTCCTGGAAGTCTGCTTGGCTGTTTGTGGTAATGACATTACCACTTCTGGACCAGCGAAAACAGCCGCTGCCGAGAAGCGTCCTCTCGGTCGGTGCGACGCAGGTCAGGTGCGGTCGGCGTGGGAGACGAGCCCGCTCAGGCAGTAGTCGTAGATGTCGTCGGCTTCGATCGGGACGCCGTTGAGTTCGGCGCCGAGGACTTGGAGCCGGATAGCGCCGAGCGCGGACTGCATGATGAGCGCGGCCCGCGCGTCGACGTTGATGTCCGCGCGGAAGACTCCCTCGGCGATGCCGCGGTTGATGATGTCCTTGATCAACTCGTGCACCGGCGACAACACCCTGGCGTACTCGCGCGGCAACGTCTCGGCGAGCCGGTCGTTGTAGTTGGTCAAGCCGCGGTTGACCTTGTCCTGGGTCGTCGTCTCCGCAGGCGTGCAGACGCGGTCGACCAGCACCCGAAGGGCTTTGGCGGCCGGCAGTCCTGCGGTGTCTTCGCGCCACCGGCGCGTGGACTCGGACATGATCTTGTCGACCAGCGCGAGCAGCAACTCGTCCTTGGTGGAGAAGTGCTGGTAGAACGACCGCAGCGACGTCTTCGAGCGCTCGACGACCTCGAGCACCGTGAAGTCGGTGCGGCCCGTCTCGCCGAGGATCGCTAGCGCCGACTTCATGAAGCGTTTCGGGCGCGACTCGGGGTCGGCGGAACTTTCCGGCGCCGCGGTGCGAGCGGACCCAGCCGCCGTCCGTCCGCTCGGCTTTGTCATCTCGACACCTTCCGGCTCATGCGTATCCCCGGTAATGACGTTACCGCTTTTGGAGAGGCTCGGTTACTGTTCCTTTTCATGACGACAGACTCAGCGCAGAACACGTGGACCGTCGAAGGACTGCTCGATCTGTTCGACGTGCGCCCCGACGGAGAGAACCGATTCATCGCCGAGACCGGTCCCGCCGGCGAGGAGGATCGGCAGGTCGTGGAAGGCACTCAGGTGCTGGCCCAGGTGATCGTCGCTGCGGCCAAACGTTTCGAGGGCAAGTCCGTGCGCTCCGTGTACGCGGTTTTCGCGCGCGCGGTTCTCGTCGGCGCCGGTCCACTCGAGCTGGAGATCGACGTCGTCAACGAAGGCCGGTCGACCGCATCGGCCGTCGTGTCGGCCAAGCAGAACGGCAAGCGATGCGTGACGGTGACGGTGTTCACCGATGTGCCCACGCCCGACGTCATCCGGCACGCGCTGCCCCGTCCCGAGACCAAGTCGCCGGCCGAAGCCAACGACGCCCGGATGGCCATGACGGGCAGGGAGATCCGGCTGGTGGACGTGGTCGACGTCAACAGTCCCGACGAGGTGGGGCCGCCGGAACTGCACGCCTGGGTGCATTACGACCCGATTCCGGCCCGCGACGAGCTGGCCAAGGCCCTCGTCGCGTATCTGACTGGCCACCTGGGCATCTCGACGACGATGCGCGCCCACGAGGGCATCGGGACGGCGCAGTCGCACGTGACCGTGTCGACCGCGCCGATGACGGTTTCGGTCAGCTTCCATGAGCCGTTCCGGTGGGACGGCTGGCTGCTGTACAGCCACGAGAGCACGCAGGTCGGTGCGGGCATGTCCTACGTGCGCGGCACGGTGCACACCGAATCCGGTGAGCTGATCGCGTCGTTCAGCCAGGACGCCTTGATCCGTCCGCTGCGCACCACCGACGCGGCGATCAAGGAGCAGTCGCGCCTGTAGCTCGACGTTCGCGGAACTCAGATCTTCAGATAGCCCTTGTCCGCCGGGATCTGGGCCGCGGTCACCAGTGACGACGCGTCGCCGGCCAGCCACACGACGATGTCGGAGATCAGGTCCGGATCGGCCAGCGAATCAGTGGGCAGCGCACCGGGGGAGAAGCTGTGGATGTAGTTGGCGTGGTCGGCGAAGATCTGCCACATCGAGGTGTCGTTGCCCATCGGGGTGTCGGTGCCGTACGGGTGCACGGAGTTGACCCGGATGCCGAACTCGCCCAGTTCGACCGCCAGCGAATTGGTCAGCGCGACAACGCCGAACTTGCTTGCGCAATAGTGGCCGCAGCCGGGTACTGCCTTGATTCCCGCGGCTGAACTGATATTGATGATCGACCCGCCGTTGCCCGCCTCGATCATCGGCGGCACCACCGCCCTGATGGTGTTCCAGACGCCGGTCAGGTTCACGTCGAGGACGTCCTGCCACTGCTGGGGAGAAATCTCCCACAACCGGCCCCAATTCATGACGCCGGCGTTGGCGACGACGATGTCGAGGCGGCCGAACTGCTCGATCGCGTCGGCCACCACGCGCCGCTGACCCTCGGCGTCACGGACGTCGACGCGGTCGGCGAGGATCTTGCGGCCCTCACCCTCCACCAGGCTCACCGTCTCGGCGAGGTCTTCGGGCAGCGCGGGCGGGTAGCCGTTGTGCTCGGCGACCGGGCCGCAGGCGTCGATCGCGACGATGTCGGCCCCTGCGCGGGCCAATCGAACGCAGTGCGAACGGCCCTGCCCGCGGGCAGCGCCCGTCACGTAGGCGACCTTGCCCGCCAAGGAGAGTTCAGTCACGTCGGATGCTCCTGTCTATTCGGCGCCCGCAGCGAGCCAGTCGTCGAACGTCGTCGGCGCCAAGCGAGCATTGTCGTTGGGCAGCAACGCGTTTCCCGCCATCGACAGACCGAAGATGCCCGACCAGGTCGGCACGAGCTTGACGCGGCGGCCCCTGACCAACAGAGTTCGGCGGGCCATGTCGACGAGGTCTTGCGGCTCGGGGCCGGCGACGTCGACGTAGCGACCCTGCGGCTGGCCCACGGCGACCTCCGCCAGTATCTCGGCGATGTCGTTCGGCGCGATCGGCTGCACGAGCAGCGGCGCAATCGTCGCCACGCCGTCGCGCTCGGTCCAACTGGTGACCATCGCCGCGAAGTCGTGAAACTGTGTGGCAGGCACGATCGTCCAGGGCACCGGGCCTTCGGCGACCAGCCGCTCCTGTTCGCGCTTGCCCGAGTAGTGGGCGTTCCCGTCGATGCCGGCAATCCCCACGATCGACAGCAGCACGTGGTGGCGCACGCCGGCGCGCTGTTCGGCGGCGAGCAGGTTGCGTGTGGTGGTTCCGAAGTATTCGACGGTGCCGTCTCGGTCGGTGGGCGGTGCGTTGACGGCGTCGACGACCGCTTCGACGCCGGCCAGCGCGGCGTCCAGTCCGTCGCCGGACATCAAGTCGACGCCGGATGAGCGGCTGATTCGGACGACGTCGTGGCCGTCGCGTTCGAGCGCCGCGACGGTGCGCGCGCCGATGTTTCCCGTCGCTCCGGCAACAGCGATGTGCATGGTGGCCTCCTTGCGCGGATGACGCTACTCGCCGACGCCTCAAGCGCTGAGGGCTGACCTCCACTCACGCGTGGCTCTTACACTTTCGGATGATGGCCGGCGATCAGCGCCGAACCGCTGGCCGCGCTCGCCGCTGAAATTACGTCAGCGTCGCTGCCACTTCACGCAGCCGGGCACCGGCGTCCGATGCGAGCGGCTCGCCGTGGCCGAAGCAGGCGATGTCGACGTCGAGGGCTGCAAGTCGGCGAAACGACGCCACCGTGCGGGAGCGGTCCTGGTTGAAAGTGCCGAGCATGAGCGTTCCGACATTGGCGATGGTGTCTCCGGTCAGTAACACGCGGTGGCGGGGCAGATGAATCGCGATGCTGCCCTCGGTGTGGCCCGGTATCGACAGAACCTCCGCACCGCCGCCGAAGTCGAGGAGGTCGCCGTCTTGGAGTTCACGGTCCACGTCGACAGGGTCCGCGGCAGCGGGGAGTCCGGCGGCGACCCGCTCGTGAATCGGAATCTCCCAGTCCTCGAACACCGGGCTCGGCAGGGGAGCGCCGTCGCGGATCGCGGCCGCGTCCCCGGCGCCGGCCATCACGGTGGCCGCGGTCAAGTTTCGCAGCTCGGCCGCCGAACCGACGTGGTCGACGTGCCCGTGCGTCAACACAATCCGGTCGACGCCGGGCACCGCTTCGAAGATGGCAGCGCCGGAACCCGGTGCGCCGGTGTCGATCAGCGTGACCGAATCGCCGTCGCGCCAGGCGTAGACCTGCCAGCCCCCGACGACGAGCATGGTCAGGTTCGGCGTGATGGTCGCGGAGTGCATGCCTCGACGGTAGGCCGCGACGCTCAATTCGACAACGCGGTCTTGAGCACGTCGAGCGGCAGCCCGCCGAGATCCAGTGCGCGGCTGTGGAAGTCCTTGAGCGACACCCCGCGGCCGAGCGTCTCATCGCGTAACTGTTGCCAGATGCGCTGCCCGATCGCGTACGACGGCGCCTGGCCCGGCCAGCCCAGGTAACGGTCGAGTTCGAACTGCAGGTGCTCTTCGTTCATCGCGCTGTGCGACGTCAGAAACGCCCAAGCTCTCTCGGCGTCCCACACCCCTCCGTCGGGTGCCGTCATCCCGCAGTGCACCCCGATGTCGATGACCACGCGTGCGGCTCGAAAGCGTTGTGCATCAAGCATTCCGATGCGGTTGCCGGGATCGTCGAGCCAGCCGAGCTCAGCCATCAGCCGTTCGGCGTACAGTGCCCAGCCCTCACCATGCCCCGACACCCAGCAGCCAAGACGGCGCCAGCGGTTGAGCCGGTCGGCGAGCACCACCGCCCGGCCGATCTGCAGATGGTGCCCCGGAACGCCCTCATGGAAGACCGTCGTGGTCTCCTGCCACGTGTGAAACGTCTCCACGCCGTGGGGCACCGACCACCACATGCGGCCCGGCCTGCTGAAGTCTTCCGACGGGCCGGTGTAGTAGATGCCGCCGGTGTGCGTCGGTGCGATGCGGCACTCCAGCCGTCGCAGCGACTCCGCGATGTCGAAGTGTGTGTCGGCCAGTGACTCGACCGCGCGGTCGGAGAGGTCCTGCATCCACGCCTGCAACGCGTCGACGCCGTGTACCGCGTATCGCTCTTCACCGTCGAGGCGGCGCAGCGCCTCGGCCACGGAAGCGCCGGGATAGAGCTGCTGGGTCAGTGCTTCCTGTTCGGCGACAATGCTTTCCAGCAGCGACAAGCCCCACTCGTAGGTTTCGTCGAAGTCGACCGTCGCGCCGAGGAACGACCGCGACCACAGCTGGTATGTGTCGCGCCCGACCGCATCCTCCTGGTGCGCATACGGTGCAATCTCGTCTCCGAGAATCCGGCCCAGCTCCCGGTAGGCGTGCGCGGCGTTGGCCGCCCGCTGCTGCAACTGGTCTTGCAGCGCAGAGCTTTTCGGGGCGGCTCGGCTGACCATGTCGACGAACAGATGCTGGATACTGGTCGACTGGTCGATGCCACGGGCGACCTGGCGTACTGCCGGTGGATGCCCGTCCGCGACTGCGGCGCGCAGCGCGTCGGCGTATCCGGCCACCCGGTCGGGCACCCGGGACAGCCGCCGGTCGATCACCGCCCAGTCGTCGTCGGTCGCCGTCGGCATCAGGTCGAACACGTCGCGCATCGACTGCAGGGGAGAGGCGATGACATTGAGCTCACCGACGTCGAGTCCGGCATCGTTGATCTCGACCGCGATGCCGAGGCGTTCGCGCATCGCGGCGACCGTCACCTCGTCGACGTCGTCGGCGACCTCGACCGCCTCGAGTTCTCTCAGCGTGGCGCGGGCCGCGTCGGCGCGTGCTGCGACGCCGTCGGGGGAGTAGTCGGTGATGTCCTCGTCATGGCCAGCGATGCCCATTTCCGTTGCCGCGCAGGGGTCGAGGCGGGCGAACGTCTCGAGATAGCGTTCGGCGACGGCGTCGACGGCCGTGGGGGCCCTACCCAAGGTCGTTCGTTGCGAAGGTGTCACACGCCTTCGGGTCCCCGGTGCGGTAGCCCTCGGTGAACCACTTCTGGCGCTGCTCCGCGGAACCGTGCGTCCATGCCTCGGGATTGATCCGGCCGGTGGCCTGCTCCTGGATCCGGTCGTCGCCGACGGATGCCGCCGCCGACAACGCGTCGTTGATGTCCTGGTCGGTCAACGGTTTCAGGAACGTCACGTCGGTGCCTTCCTGCTTGGTGATGGAGGCGTAATGCGCCCACACGCCCGCATAGCAGTCGGCCTGCAGTTCGGTGCGCACCCCGGCGCCCGTCGCACCCGCGGCGCCGGGACCTTGCGAACGCCCGAGCGCACCGAGCAGGTTCTGCACGTGGTGGCCGTATTCGTGCGCGACGACGTATTCTTGCGCCAACGGGCCACCGCTGGAACCGAACTGGTTCTTCAGCACGTCGAAGAAGTCGACGTCGAAGTACGCCGTATGGTCGACGGGGCAGTAGAACGGACCGACTTCGCTGGTCGCGGGGCCGCATCCGGTCTGCACTGATCCACTGAACAGTCTCATGTTGGGCCGCGTGTAGTTGCGCAGCTGCTGCTCCCACACCCCGTCGACCGAGTTTCCCGTCGCCACCACGCGGCACTGCACGATCTCGTTGGCGTCCGCACCGGTCTTGCACTGGCTGAGGTCGAAGCCGGGCGCCTCGACGCCCTGGTTGTCGTACTGGCCCTGTTGCGGAACCATCCCGCTGGGGTCGACGCCGAGGAACAACGCGATCACCATGATCAGCAAGCCGCCGACACCGCCACCGATCGCGATCCCGCGGCCCGGCCCGCCACCGCTGGTCGACGTGGTGCTCGTATCGATCTGCATGCCTTCGTTGAAGGTCATGACGATCAGCTTTCCACATCGCGATTCAGTGGGGCCACAGATTCGCGGCTGGTCAGCTCGCGGCGAACCGCCTGTTCGTGTAGTCGCGCAGGTTGTAGAGGAATTTCTGGAACATCCAACCCATCACCGGCCGGCCCAGCGACATGCCGATCCTGGCGGCGAGTCCGTTGGGCTTCATCGCCATCACCCACGTCAGATGGCAGCCGCCGGGGGTCTCGACCACCCGATAGTCTTCGGCGAACGCCGCGATACTTCCCGTCGAGGCCTCATTGAACCGAAAGGCCATGTGGCGGAAGGGTTCCCAGGCAAGGAACTCCTCGTCGCCGACGATGCCGCCGCGCATCGTCACGGTGCGGGTGGTGCCGATGCCGCGCGGTTCGGGGCTCGTCCATTCGACGTTGGTGATCACGGTCGCCCACTGGGGCCAGGACTGCGCGTCGCCGAGCACCTCGAAGAGTTGCTCGGGGGTGATCGTGAGGTCGACGGTGCTGACGAACCGGAACGGCGCACTTTCGACGAACTCGAGGCTGACGCGTTCGCACGGCTGCATGGCCATACACAGTAGACGACGTTGTCTAGTCTGTGGTCTAGCCGGGCCCGTCGCTGGCCGCGGCCAGCAGCGGAACCAGCACGTCGCTGATCGGGGTGCTCAGCCCGTGCTCGGCGGCCTTGCGGATGATCACACCGTTGCGGATGTCCCATTCCAAGCGCCGGTGTTCCTGGCGGTCGGTGAGCATGGACGTGGTGATGTCCTCCGGCGAGCTGGCGATCAGGCCGACGATCTCGTCGATGACCTCGTCGCCCAGTTGCGCACCCTCGGCCCGTGCGACGGCCAGGCACTCGGCGAGATAGCGCCGTGCCAACGCCGCCACGTCGTCGCGACGGAACATGCCCGCGCGCCGCCCGCTGAGCACCATGAGGCCGACGACCGCGTTGACCAGCAGCTTGTGCCAGGCCGCGCTGACGAAGTTCGGATCGATGTCGACCGTGACCGCGCTGTCGGCGAACAGCTCCGCCAGCGTCCGGGCCCCGGCCGTATCGGGCAGCACCAGGCGCGCCTGGGTCCGCAGACGGAACCAGCCCTCGGGCGTCGGCTCCGCCGAGACCCACACAGCGGCAGGCACGACGGTCGAGGCGGGGCAGTAGCGGCCGACACGCGCGACCTGCTCGACACCGTTCTGCAGCGCTCCGACCACCGTGCGCTCGTCGCACAGCCTCGCCAGCCACGCGCCCGCCTGCTCGTTCTGTGTGTCCTTGACCGCCAGCAACACCACGTCGACCGGCGCGTCGATCTCGGCGGGGTCGGTCAGCACCGGGCCCGGCACCACGATCGGCTCGCCGTCGTCCGGCCTGACCTCGATCGAATCGCGCGGCGTGCGCCCACACAACGTCACCGCGTGACCGGCATCGGCGGCCCGCAACGATCCGGCGGCATGACTGCGCAACACACAAACTCCTGAGGAAATCGCCTGACG
>NZ_LZKP01000134.1 GCF_001672895.1 Mycobacterium sp. E740 | reverse complement strand
ACAGCAGCGGCGCGCGGCCCTCGACCTCCTCGAACGGGTCGTCCTCCCACAACATCTTGTTGCCCCGGTGCGGGCAGATGTTGTGAAACGCCCGGATCACGTCGTCCTTGCCCCGTACGACGATCACCGACGTGTTGAGGAACTTCAGCTCCCGGGTGAAGTAGCTGCCCGACCGGGGCACCCGCTCGACGCGGCCGACGTACAACCAGGTCTTCCTGAAGACGTGCTCGCGCTCTTTGTCGTAGAACTCCTCTGAGACGCAATCCTCGAGCGACACCGGCCCACGGCCCAGTTCGGGGTAGGCGTCGGTCCAGTGTCCGCTCGAGGGCTTCGTCACCAAGCTGTCGTGACTCAAGGGGTTTCTCCTCCGCCGGGCTGAAGACGGTAGGCCGAAGGTACCGCCGCCGGATTGAGCGAAACAGGCCCATCAGCGCAACACCGTGTTGCATATTTGGAACGTTATGGAGCAGAATCTGCCGTTCGACGTCGACGCCCTGCTGGTCTTCGGCAAAGTGGTGGAGAACCGGAGCCTGTCCAAGGCTGCGGCATTGCTCGGCATGCCCAAGTCCACGGTCAGCCGCAAGCTCACCAAGCTGGAGGCCGACCTCGGAATTAAGCTGCTGCGCAAGAACACTCGTCAGCTCACCGTCACCGACCTCGGCGAGAAGGTGTACAGCCACGCGGTCAACATCCTCACCGAGGCCAACGGGGTGCGCGCACTCGTCGAGGGCAGCAGACAGGAACCGCGGGGCGAACTGCGGGCGGCGATCCCGGTGTTCCTCGGCATCGACTACGCCTCGCGGGTGGGCGCCGCGTTTCTGCGGCACTATCCGAACTCGCGGCTGGACATCCGGCTGGTGGACCGCCTCGTCGACCCGATCCGCGACGGGTTCGACGTGGTGTTCGGCACCGCTCCCCTGCAGGACTCCACGCTGATCGCCCGCAAGGTGTTCAGTCTCGAGCTCTTCCTTTGCGCCTCAGCACAATTCGTCGCCGAGCTGGCCGAGCCGATCACCGATCCGGCGCAGCTCGACATTCTTCCGTTCATCGACTTCGGGTTCGGTGGGGCGCGCAAGCTCGCCCTCACCCAGGCTGGCGGTCGGCGCGAACTCACACCGCCAATCCGCGCCCGCGCCAACAACTTCCAGGTCTGCAAACAGTACATCCTGCAAGGACTGGGCGTCGGCGTCATGCCCACGCAGATCATCTGCACCACCGAGTTGGCAGAAGGCAGCATCGTGCCGGTGCTGCCGGAATGGCACCTCGAGTCGCTCGACGTGCACATGATCTACCCGTTCGAACTGTCCTTCTCGACGCTCATCAGCGCGTTCTACGAGACCGCCTGCGAGATCATCGTCGAGAACACCGCGCGTCCCTGACCCCGGCCGCGGCGCCGGGTCAAAGAAATTCGTCGCGTTAGAGGCGGCGCAGGTGGGTATGTATACGGCCATGGACGCCGACACATTGATCGCGATGGCAGGGCTGACGGCCCTGGGTGCCGCCGTGTTGACGGGCGCGATCTGGGACAGTCCCCTGCTCAGCGCACCCGCGCGACCGGTGCGCCAACAACGCCCCTACGGCAGGCACGCGATGCCCGCCAAATCACCGTGGCGATTGCGGGAAATCGCCGGTTGACCACGTCAACTCCCGCCGTCGGCTAGGCTGAGACCAGCAGCGTTTGTCCGGGCATGTTTCGGCCCGACGCTACGGCGGGTAAACCCCAGCAGCCACAGGTTCAGATCCGAGCCGTGTGATCGGTACGGCAGGGTCGGGAGTGAGGAGCCTGTGTCGTGGCAGAGCCGAATTCCGAGTACGCAGAGGTGACGGACATGTTCCGCCACCTCAGCACACTCGACGATCAGTCGGTCGCTTACCGACGCCAGCGCGATGTGATCGTGCAGCGGACTCTTCCGCTCGCCGACCACGTCGCGCGCCGGTACCGCAACCGCGGCGAGCCACTCGACGATCTGGTTCAGGCGGCGCGCGTCGGACTGGTGAACGCCGTCAACCGCTTCGACCCCGACAACGGCGCCGACTTCCTGTCGTTCGCGATTCCCACGATCATGGGCGAGGTGCGTCGCCACTTCCGGGACTACGGCTGGGCGGTCAAAGTGCCGCGCCGACTCAAGGATCTGCAAGGACAACTCGTCAAGGTGCGAGCAGAGCTATCCCAACAGATCGGTCGCGCGCCGACGCCGTCCGAAGTCGCCAGGCATCTCGGTATCGAACGGGAAGCGGTGATGGAAGCGACCATCGCCAGCAGCAACTACTCGACCCTGTCCACCGACATACAGACCTCCGGCGACGACGAGTACCGGCCGGTCGCAGACACGCTGGGCGACCTCGATCCGAACATCGACAAGGTCGTCGACCTCGAGACGGTTCGACCGCTGATCGCCGCGTTGCCCGAGCGGGAGAAGACGGTTCTGGTCCTGCGATTCTTTGAGAGCATGACGCAGACCCAGATCGCCGAACGTATGGGCTACTCACAGATGCACGTCTCGCGACTGCTCGCTCAAGCCCTTCGCCGGCTGCGAGAGCAGGTGCGCGAAGCCGGAGCCGACTCTGCGCCGGCGCCGACACGAAAGCTGCGCACGACGGCTCTGTCGGTCCCACCGGCAGCGCTGTCTCACCCCCGCGGCGCGAAGACCGGAACCAAGGCGCTTTCGCCGTCGACGTCCTGACGCTCGAATCGCACCTCGACGGCCAGGCCGACGTGAACCGAATCCGCTTCGCAGTCCACGATATTCGTCGCGACACGGAGACCCGGCTGCTCCTCGAGTTCGACGATCGCCACTACGTAGGGAACCGGCAGGGCCGGATTGAACGGCTGGTGGTTGACGGTGTAGGTGAACACCCTGCCGCGGCCCGACACCGGGCGCGCGACCAGGGCTCCGCCGCACTCGGGGCAGTCCTCGGCCGCAGGTGACACCCAGAGCCCGCAGCGCACGCAACGAGTGATCAGCAGCGCTGCGTCGTCGGGCATGGTTAGGAAAGTACAGTCTGCAATGACCGGGTGGCCCGAGCGGGGAGGTGAACGGTTGCGCACGTTCGAAAAGGACGCGATCTTCAGCGGCCTCGGCATCTCGCGCATCGGACGGCGCACCGGAATCCCGGCGACGGAGCTGACGATGGAGGCGGTGCACGCCGCCATCGTCGATGCCGGGCTGGGTCCCGCAGACATCGACGGCGTGGTCACGTTCGGTGACACGCCTGCGGCCGAAGTTGTTGCCGCACTTGGCGGTCGGGCCGTCGACCAGGACTACGGGTTTCCCACCGGTGGTGTGCTGACCCCGGTGATGTCGGCCGTGCTGGCGGTGTCCGAGCGGCGCGCCCGCCATGTGCTCGTCTATCGGACTGTGCAGATGCTCGGCGGGACGATGACGCAAGCGCCGGCCAGCAACGAGCCCAATCCGCTGGCCAACCCGCCGGCCGAGCCGCGCGCGAGCGGAACCAGGCGCAGCATCGGGCCGTTCGACGACATCGGTGAACTGCTGGCCGCGCACGCTTACTCGGCGGCGAACTGGCTGGCCCTGCACTGCACGCGGCACATGGCGTTGTACGGGATGACGAAGGAGCAACTGGGCTGGCTGGCGATCAACAGCAGGCGCAATGCCGGGCTCAATCCGCTTGCGGCGTATCGGAATCCAATGACGATGGACGACTATCTGGCGTCCCGGCCGGTGTCCACGCCGTTCGGATTGTTTGACTGTGACGTGCCCGTCGACGGCTCGATCGCGTTCGTCATATCGCACGCCGACTTCGCGCCGGACTGCGCGCACCCAGCGGTGGCGGTCGAAGCCGTCGGCGGAGCGTACGGCTCGGGCGGCTGGTTTCACCGCGCCGACTTCCCGAAGATGGCCTCCAGCGAAGCCGCCGACGAGATGTGGTCGCGCACCGATCTGACGCCGTCGGACGTCGACGTGGCCGAACTCTACGACGGCTTCACGTTTCTCACGTTCGCGTGGCTCGAGGCGCTGCGGTTCTGCGGGGACGGAGAGGCGGGCCCGTTCGTGGAGGGCGGGTCGCGGATCGCCCTCGACGGGGCGCTACCGCTCAACACCTACGGCGGACAACTGTCGGCGGGCCGGATGCACGGTTACTGGTTGTTGCATGAAGCCTGCCTGCAGCTTCGCGGGCAGGCCGGCGACCGGCAACTGGCGCGCCGCCCCGAAGTGGCGGTCGCGGCGGCCGGTGGCGGACCGATCGCCGGGTGCCTGCTGCTGACCTGTTGAGGGCGGTCGGTCACCTGCCGTGGGCAGCGAAGAACTGAGCACTGGCCTGCGAGGCGTCGAACGGGGCGAAGGGTCCCCCGGGCCAGACGTGAGCGCCGCCGTCGATCTGCACGAACTGCACCTCGGTTCCGCCCGCGCAACCGGCGGCGACGAACCGGTGAACGTTGCCCTGGGTCTCGTCGACCGGGGGCGGACAACCGTTCAGGTCGCGCCACCGTTGCGCCATCGCCGGTGGCGCCACGATGTCGCTCGGGCCGCCGCGGCCGAGCATCCCGCCTCCCCCGAATGGCACCACCGGGTCAGCGGTTCCGTTGACCGCGAGAACCGAGACCGGTCGTGACGGCGCACAACCGAACCCCGTCGCCAACGTGCCGGCGACCGGTGCCACGGCGGCGAACACGTCGGCGCGTTCGCATGCCAACCGCGATGCCATGAAGGCGCCCGCCGACATGCCGGTGACGTAGACCCGGCGCGGGTCTACGCCGTACTCCTGTCGGAGTCGATCCACAAGGGCGACAAGGAAACCCACGTCGTCGACGTGCTGCCGGTCCGGAACCGAGGCGCCGCGCCCGTCGGCCCAACTCAGATCGATGCCGTCGGGATAGGCCACCACGAAACCGTGTTGGTCGGCGACCGCGTCGTAGTTGGTCGCCGCGGCCTGGGCCTGGCCCGTCATCCCGGCCCCGTGCAGATTGAGCACGAGTCCGGCCGGGTGAGCGATCCCGTTCGGGGCGTGCACCTGATAGGTGCGGTTCAACCCGCCGACCATCAGCGCGCCGGCGACATCCCCGCCCGGGAACGCCGACGCCCGCTGACCGCCGATGCCGAAAAGACAGACCAAAGCCGTCAGGACGGCCATCGCCCGCACGATCAAAACATCCACCCCTTTCATGAACCGCTCAGCGCGAACGTACTTCTTCTGCGTCATCGCCGTCGCGTTGCCGCTCTCGCGGCGAGATAGAGCACTGCCCCCACCGCCACCAGTATCGCCGCGAAGAGCCACACCTTGGCGGTTTGCTGGGTGAGCAGCAGGACGCATGACGCCACGCCGAGCACGGGCACCGGCGTCCACACCCGGAAGTGGGGATGCTCGACTCGATCTCGGCGCAGCACCAGCACCGCGACGTTGGTCGAGATGAACACGAACAGCAGCAGCAGGACGACCGTTTCGGCGAGCGTGGAAAGGTCACCGACCAGGCTGAGCAACATCGCGACCGCGGTCGTCGCCACGATGGCCGTCCACGGCGTGCGCCGCCGCGGCAGCACGCGGCCGAGCACGCTGGGCAGCAGCCCGTGCTCTGCCATGCCGTACGTGAGCCGACTCGCCATGATCATCGTAAGCAGCGCGCCGTTGGCCACCGCGACCAACGCGATCGCGCTGAAAACCCAGTCGGGGACGCCCACGCCCGACGCGCCGACAACGTCGAGCAACGGTCCGGAGGACTGCGACAGCTCGTCGGCCGGCAACGCCGTCGCGCTGGCCACCCCGACGAGCGCGTAGAGCACCCCCGCGGTGATGAGCGCACCGAACAGCGCGGCCGGGTAGACCTTGCTCGGGTCGCGAATCTCCTCGGCGACGTTTGCCGATGTCTCGAAGCCCACGAACGAGTAGTACGCGACGATCGCTCCGCTCAGGACCGCCAACGCCGGCGTCGCACCGTCGGGGAACTGACCCACCCGGTCCAGGTCGCCGCGCCCGGCGCCGACCATCACCGCAACCGCGACGACGACGATCAGCAGGCCGGTCAACTCGATCGCGGTCATCACCACGTTGCTCTTGACCGACTCGCTGATGCCCCGCGCGTTCAAGCAGGCGATCAATGCCAGGAAGACGATCGCGGCGGGCACGGCCGGGACGTCGACGAAAGTCGCGAGGTAGTCGCCGGCGAACGCGAGCGCCAGGCCGGCCGCGCTGGTCACACCGGCGGCCAGCATGCAGAACCCGACCAGGAACGACAGCGCGGGCCGGCCGAACGCCCGCTCCGCGAAGACCGCCGCCCCGCCGGCCTTCGGATACTTCGTCACCAGTTCGGCATACGAGCCGGCCGTGAGCAGCGCGAGCAACAACGCGACCAGC
>NZ_LZKP01000133.1 GCF_001672895.1 Mycobacterium sp. E740 | reverse complement strand
CCGGAAGCTAAGCCTGCCAGCGCCAATGATACTGCCCAACCCGGGCGGAAAAGTAGGACACCGCCGAACACAAATTAGGATTGCCCCCCACAATTGCGTGGGGGGTAATTCTATTTGGCCGCTGTTGATGACGAATTCTCGTCGCGATCGTCCATCGGGTAGAAAGGCATACGTGTCGGAGGACAGAAGGGGCGCCGATCCGCGCCGCCCGCAGCGCTCGGCGCCGCGCACTTCCGGCCCGAATCGGGCTCGCCGATCGCAGCCCAGGCCCGACGGTGAGTCGCGTCAGCCCTCGGGACCGCCGATACCGGAAGGCATCGAGGCAAAGCAGCTCGCGCCGGATGTCCGCGGCGAACTCACCACGCTGGACCGCCCGACTGCCGACTTCGTCGCTCGCCATCTGGTGGCCGCCGGCCAGCTCATCGATGAGGACCCGCAGGCGGCGCTTGAGCACGCCCGCGCCGCTCGCTCGCGCGCCGCCCGCATCGCCGCGGTGCGCGAAGCCGTCGGAATCGCGGCCTATCACTGCGGTGACTGGACCCAGGCGCTCGCGGAGCTTCGCGCTGCGCGACGGATGGGCAGCAGGTCGTCGCTGCTCGCGCTGATCGCCGACTGCGAGCGCGGTGTCGGCCGCCCGGAACGGGCGATCGAATTGGCGCGTAGCCCCGAGGCCGCACAACTCACTGGCGACGACGCCGACGAACTGCGAATCGTCGTAGCCGGCGCCCGCTCGGATCTCGGCCAGCACGAGCAGGCCTTGGCGCTTCTGTCGTCACCGCAACTGGATGCGTCGCGTACCGGTCAGACCGCGGCCCGCCTGTTCTATGTGTATGCCGAAACGCTACTGGCCTTGGGCCGCAACGACGATGCGCTGCAATGGTTCATCAATGCCGCAGCTGCCGATGTCGAGGGCGTGACCGATGCGGAAGACCGCATCACGGAGCTGTCTTGACGTGAGCACCCTGGCGCAGGAACATGACTGCCTCCTGGTGGATCTCGACGGCACAGTGTTCCGCGGCGATGAGGCCACCGTCGGCGCGGTCGAGACGCTGGCCACCATTCGGGCGCGGACCCTCTACGTCACCAACAATGCATCGCGGGAGCCGGCCGACGTCGCTGGGCATCTGCACGCTCTGGGTTTCACTGCCGATCCCGACGACGTCGTCACCAGTGCGCAAAGTGCCGCCAAGCTTCTGGCCGATCAATTGCCCTCTGGCGCAGTGGTTCTCGTGGTCGGCACCGATGCGTTGGCCGCCGAGGTCAGGAGGGTGGGCCTCAAACCCGTTCGGCAGTGGTCGGACGAACCGGTTGCGGTCGTTCAAGGGCACTCACCTCAGACGGGTTGGGCCGATCTGGCCGAGGCCGCCTTGGCGATCCGGGGCGGTGCGCTGTGGGTGGCCTCCAACGTCGACCTGACACTGCCGTCGGAGCGGGGCTTGCTGCCGGGCAACGGGTCGATGGTCGCGGCTCTGCGCGCGGCCACCGGCTGCGAGCCGCAGGTCGCCGGCAAACCTGCGCCCACCCTGCTCACCGACGCGCTGGCCCGCGGCACGTTTCACGCGCCGCTGGTGGTGGGCGATCGCCTCGACACCGACATCGCCGGTGCGAACGCCGCGGGCCTGCCCAGCCTGCTCGTGCTCACCGGAGTCAGCACCGCCGACGACCTTGTCCGCGCCGGAGCGGCCGAGCGACCCACGTACGTCGCCGCAGATCTTCGTTCGCTCGGCGCACCGGCCGACACGCTGCGCATCGGAGCCCACCCCGCGTGGCGCATCGACGTCGGGCCGTCGGCTGTGACGGTCCACTCCACCGGCCGCGACCCCGGCGATCCGCTTTCAGTGGTGAGAGCCATCGCTGACGCGGTGTGGAACGCCGACCTCGACGGCGTGTTGTTGACCATGTCCGCCGGGGACGACACCGCCCAGCAGGCCCTTCAGCGCTGGTCCCTGCTTAGGGCGACTGATCGGCTAGCGTGAAGGCCGACATGAGTACCGATCCCGATCAGATCCGCGCCCGCGTCGCCGAGTTGCTGGCCGACCTGCCCGACCCCGCGCAAGAAGGCTCGGGTTATGCGGAGCTGGGCGACGAGGACCTCGAGCTTCTCGCCGCGCGGCTGGAAGAGGCGCACGACGTGCTCGTGCAGGCGCTCGAGTCGGTCGAGAAAGGCTGACGCCGGTGACGCGGCGCGCACGAGTGGACGCCGAGCTGGTGCGGCGTGGCCTGGCCCGGTCCCGCCAGCAGGCGGCAGAGCTGATCGGCGCTGGACGGGTCAGCATCGACGGCATGCCGGCCGCCAAACCCGCCACCGCCGTCGCGGTCACCTCGAGCCTGACGGTGGTCGGCGCTGACGAGCGGGCCTGGGTGTCGCGGGGGGCGCACAAGCTGATGGGTGCGCTGGACGCCTTCGAACTGGCGGTGGACGGCCGGCGGTGCCTGGATGCGGGGGCGTCGACCGGAGGTTTCACCGAAGTGCTTCTTGACCGGGGCGCACGAGAGGTGATCGCCGCGGACGTCGGCTACGGCCAGTTGGCGTGGGTACTGCGCACCGACACGCGGGTGACCGTGCTGGAACGCACCAACGTGCGCGAGTTGAACGCCGACGCGATCGGCGGCGCAGTCGATCTGGTGGTCGCCGATCTCTCGTTCATCTCGCTGTCCACGGTGCTGCCGGCGCTGACGTCCTGCGCGGCACCGCGCGCCGATATCGTTCCCATGGTGAAGCCCCAGTTCGAGGTCGGCAAGGAGCGCGTCGGTGCCGGCGGCGTCGTTTCCGATCCGCAACTTCGCGCCGACGCCGTGCTCACGGTCGCGCGCCGCGCCGCCGAGCTGAACTGGCATCCGGTGGCGGTGACCGCGAGCCCGCTGCCGGGCCCGTCCGGCAACGTCGAGTACTTCCTGCACCTGCGCGGTGGCACGGATGGTGCGCTGCAGGGGCAGGACCTCGACCACGCTGTTCGCACCGCGGTCGCCGAGGGCCCGCAATGAACTCGCAGCGCACGATCCTGCTCGTGGTGCACACCGGCCGCGACGAAGCCTCCGAGGTCGCCCGTCGGGTACAGAAAGTCTTGAGCGACAACGGTATTGCGCTCAAGGTGTTGTCGGCCGAGGCCGTCGACCGGGGCCCTGTTCACCTGTCGCCCGACGATATGCGGGCGCTCGGGGTGGAGATCCAGGTGGTCGACGCCGAGGAGCGCGCCGCCGAAGGTTGCGAACTGGTTCTCGTCCTCGGCGGCGACGGCACCTTCTTGCGCGCTGCCGAGCTCGCCCGCAACGTCGAAATCCCTGTGCTGGGAGTCAATCTCGGCCGTATCGGCTTTCTGGCCGAGGCCGAGGCCGAGTCCATCGACGCGGTCCTCGACCATGTCGTCAACCGCGACTACCGCGTCGAGGAGCGGATGACGCTCGACGTCGTGGTGCGCGTCGACGGCAAGATCGTCGACCGGGGCTGGGCGCTCAACGAGGCCAGCCTCGAAAAAGGGCCCCGCCTCGGGGTGCTCGGAGCGGTGCTCGAAGTCGACGGCCGCCCGGTGTCGTCGTTCGGTTGCGACGGTGTGCTGGTCGCGACGCCGACGGGATCGACCGCCTGGGCGTTCTCGGCGGGCGGTCCGATCGTGTGGCCCGACCTGGAGGCGATTCTGGTGGTGCCGAATAACGCTCATGCGCTGTTCGCCCGCCCCATGGTGACCAGTCCGGAGGCGGCCATCGCCATCGAGATCGAGGCCAGAGGCAGTGACGCGCTGGTGTTCTGCGACGGACGCCGCGAAATGGTCGTCCCCGCCGGCGGCCGGGTCGAGGTCACGCGGTGCGGAACCCCGGTGAAGTGGGTGCGGCTCGACAGCGCGCCGTTCACCGATCGCCTCGTGCGCAAGTTCCGGCTGCCGGTCACGGGGTGGCGCGGACAGTAGTGCTCTCCGAGATCCGAATCGAGTCGCTGGGAGCGATCAGCACCGCGACCGCCGAATTCGACCGCGGTTTGACGGTGCTGACCGGCGAGACCGGCACGGGTAAGACGATGGTGGTCACCGGTCTGCACCTGCTCGGGGGCGCCCGTGCCGACCCGACCCGGGTGCGGTCGGGAGCTGCCCGGGCGGTGGTCGAAGGCCGGTTCACCACAACGGAACTCGACGACGGCGTGGCGTCGCTGGTCGACGGGATCCTGGATTCCTCGGGTGCCGAACGTGACGACGACGGTAGCGTCATCGCCGCACGCTCCGTCAGCCGCGACGGTCCGTCGCGCGCATACCTCGGGGGGCGCAGCGTGCCGGCGAAGTCGCTCGGCAGCTTCACGACCGAACTGCTCGCGTTGCACGGCCAGAACGATCAGCTGCGGTTGATGCGGCCGGACGAACAGCGCGCGGCGCTGGACCGGTTCGCCGACGTCGAGGCGCCGTTGCAGCGCTATCACAGGATCCGCGAGGACTGGCTGACCGCGCGTCGCGACCTGATCGATCGTCGGCAACGGGCACGCGAGTTGGCCCAGGAGGCCGACCGGCTCAAGTTCGCGCTCGACGAGATCGACACTGTCGCACCGCAACCCGGTGAGGACGCCGCGCTCGTCGAGGACATCCGACGGCTCTCCGAACTCGACGCGCTGCGCGAGGCCGCCCACGTCGCGCGCACGTCGCTGGCAGGTCCCGACGATCCGTCGCCCGAAATCCTCTCCGCGACTCACGGTGTCGCTCAAGCGAAGTCAGCGCTCGAGGCGACCGGCGACACCACCTTGACCGGGCTGGCCCTCCAGCTCGCCGAGGCGGTGGCCGTCATCGCCAACGTGAGCGGCGAACTCGGCGGCTTCCTGTCCGGGCTGCCAACCGACGCGAGCGCGTTGGAGACCAAGCTGGCACGGCAGGCCGAACTGCGCACGCTGACCCGCAAGTACGCGGCCGACATCGACGGCGTCCTCGACTGGGCCGACGAGTCCCGCAACCGCTTGGCGCAGCTCGACGTGTCGGAGGAGGCGCTGGCCGGTCTGGACCGCCGCGTCGACGAGCTGCGCGACAAGGTCGCCGCGGCGGCCGCCGAACTGACCAAGGCCAGAACCAAAGCGGCCAAGGGCCTGTCCAAGGCGGTCACAGCCGAGCTGGCAGGCCTGGCGATGGCCGACGCCGACTTCACGGTTTCGGTGAGCCCACTTGCGGCGAAGGTAGACGACTCCGCGCCGATGACACTGGCGTCCGGCGACACCGTGCACGCCGGACGCGACGGTGTCGACAACGTCGAGTTCGGCTTCGCGGCCCACCGCGGCACCGACGTGTTGCCGCTGAACAAGAGCGCGTCAGGCGGCGAACTCTCGCGGGTGATGTTGGCGCTCGAGGTCGTGCTGGCCGCTTCCGCCGAAGGCACCACGATGGTTTTCGACGAGGTGGACGCCGGCGTCGGTGGGCGCGCGGCGGTGCAGATCGGCCGCCGCCTGGCGCGGCTGGCGCGCACCCATCAGGTCATCGTCGTCACGCATCTACCGCAGGTCGCTGCCTACGCCGACGTCCACCTGGTGGTGGACAGCAGCGGAAAGGGCAAGACCAGCGAAGTCCGCCGGCTCGACGACGACGACCGCGTCGCCGAGTTGGCGCGGATGCTGGCCGGCCTAGGGGAGTCGGACAGCGGCCGTGCGCACGCCCGCGAGCTGCTGGAGGCGGCGCAGAAGGACCGTGGCTGACCCTGTTACTCATGTGACAAAAGGGACAGATGATACGGCGCGCCTCCGACAGATCGCCGACTGATCTCGCGAAGATCGGCACATGAAGATGTCAGCGCTGCTATCTCGCAATGCCAGCTCTCGTCCGGGCATCACCGGCACGGCCCGCGTCGACCGCGACATCGATCGGCTGCTGCGACGCGTCTCACCAGGCGACATCGTCGTGCTCGACGCGCTGGACCTGGACCGCATCACCGCCGATGCGCTTGTCGAAGCCGGTGTCACCGCGGTGGTCAACGCGTCTCCGTCGATCTCCGGCCGCTACCCGAACCTGGGTCCCGAGGTACTGGTCGCCAACGGGATCACGTTGATCGACGACACCGGCCAGGACGTCTTCAAGAAGGTCAAGGACGGCGCGCGGGTGCGCTTACACGAAGGCGGCGTGTACAGCGGGGATCGCCGCCTCGTTGCCGGCGCCGAGCGCACCGACCAAGAGATCCACGAGTTGATGCACGAGGCCAAGAGCGGTCTGGTGGCCCATCTCGAGGCGTTCGCCGGCAACACCATCGAGTTCATCCGCAGTGAGAGCCCGCTGCTGATCGACGGGATCGGCATCCCCGATGTCGACGTCGACCTCAACCGGCGCCATGTGGTGATCGTCGCCGAGGATGTCGACGCAGCCGTCGACCTCAAGGCGCTCAAGCCCTTTATCAAGGAGTACCAACCGGTGCTCGTCGGCGTCGGCACCGGCGCCGACGTCCTGCGCAAGGCCGGCTACAGACCGCAACTGATCGTCGGTGACCCGGACAAGATGAGCGCCGAGGTGCTGCGGTGCGGAGCGCAGGTCGTGCTGCCCGCCGACGCCGACGGCCACGCCGCCGGGCTGGAGCGGATCCAGGACCTCGGCGTCGGCGCGATGACGTTCCCCGCGGCGGGGTCGGCGGCCGATCTGGCCTTGCTGCTGTGCGACCACCACGGCGCGTCGCTCATCGTCACTGCCGGCCACACCGCCAGCATCGAGGAGTTCTTCGATCGAGCCCGCCAGCAGAGCAATCCCTCGACGTTCCTGACCCGGCTGAAGGTCGGCGAGAAGCTCGTCGACGCGAAAGCCGTTGCCACGCTCTACCGTAGCCGCGTGTCCGGCGGGGCGATCGCACTGCTGGTGCTTGCCGTCCTCGTCGCGGTGATCGTCGCGCTGTGGGTGGCCCGCGTCGACACCGCGATGCTGGACTGGGTCGCCGACTACTGGAACCGCTTCCTGCTGTGGGTCCAGGGCTGGGTCACCTAAGATGATTTCCCTACGCACACATGCGATTTCGCTCGCAGCCGTATTCCTCGCGCTCGCCATCGGCGTCGCACTGGGGTCCGGCCTGCTGTCCAACACCGTGCTGTCGGGGTTGCGCAGTGACAAGCAGGAACTGCAGACGCAGATCAACACCCTCACCGACGAGAAGAACGGGCTCAACGAAAAGCTCGGGGCCGCAGGCGAGTTCGACGCGCAGATGGCGCCGCGAATCCTGCGTGACACCTTCGACAAGTCGGTGGTCCTGTTTCGCACTCCCGACGCGGCCGATGACGACGTGGATGCGGTGACGCGGCTCGTCGGCCAGGGCGGCGGAACCGTGACCGGCACGGTGGCGCTGACTCAGCAGTTCGTCGACGCCAACGCCGCGGAGAAACTGCTGTCGGTGGTGAACTCGCCGATCGTGCCGGCCGGCCGGCAGTTGAGCACCACCTCGGTGGATCAGGGGTCCCAAGCCGGCGACCTGTTGGGAATCGCGTTGCTGACCAACCGCGACCCGAAGGTGCAGACCGTCGACGACGCCCAGCGTGACACCGTGCTCGCGACGCTGCGAGACACCGGCTTCATCACCTACGGCAACCAGCGGATCGGTGCAGCGAACACCGCACTGATCGTGACCGGCGGAGCACTCGGCGATGACGCCGGCAACCGCGGCGCCACCGTTGCCCGCTTCGCCGGCGGGTTGGCCCCGCATGGCTGGGGCACCGTGCTGGTCGGCCGAGACGGTTCGGCGTCGGGCACCGCGGCCGTGGCCGTGGCGCGTTCGGATTCGGCGCTCACCTCGGCGGTCAGCACCGTCGACGATGTGGACACCGAGTCGGGACGCATCACCGCGGTGCTGGCGCTCAGTGAACTCGCGAACGGAGGACGGCCGGGCCAGTACGGCATCGGCCAGGGTTCGACGTCGGTCACCGTCGCGCAATGAGAGCCCCGACGGCGCGTCAGCGACGACTTGTCGGCGTCGGTGTTAAGGTGGGGTTCCGTGGGTCGGCAGGCCCCAAACTAGGAATCAGCCTAGAGACGTAAGCCCTGCCCGTCGTCACGGAGGTCGCTCTTGCCAGCTTTCCGCAAGCACCCGCAAACGGCCACCAAGCACATCTTCGTCACCGGTGGCGTCGTCTCCTCGCTGGGCAAGGGTCTCACCGCCTCGAGCCTCGGCCAGTTGCTGACCGCGCGAGGCCTGCAGGTGACCATGCAGAAGCTGGACCCGTACCTCAACGTCGATCCGGGCACCATGAACCCGTTCCAGCACGGTGAAGTGTTCGTCACCGAGGACGGCGCGGAGACCGACCTCGACGTCGGCCATTACGAACGCTTCCTCGACCGCAACCTCTCGGGGTCGGCGAACGTCACTACCGGACAGGTGTATTCGTCGGTTATCGCCAAGGAACGCCGTGGCGAATACCTCGGCGACACCGTCCAGGTGATCCCGCACATCACCGACGAGATCAAGGCCCGCATCCTGGAGATGGCGGCGCCCGACGCCGAAGGCCGTCGCCCCGACGTGGTGATCACCGAGATCGGCGGCACCGTCGGCGACATCGAATCGCTGCCGTTCCTCGAAGCCGCCCGACAGGTGCGCCACGAGGTCGGCCGCGAGAACTGCTTCTTCCTGCACTGCTCGCTGGTGCCCTACATGGCGCCGTCGGGCGAACTGAAGACCAAGCCGACGCAGCATTCGGTGGCCGCGCTGCGCAGCATCGGTATCACCCCGGACGCGTTGATCCTGCGTTGTGACCGCGACGTGCCCGAACCTCTGAAGAACAAGATCGCGCTGATGTGCGACGTCGACATCGACGGAGTCATCTCCACGCCGGACGCACCGTCGATATACGACATCCCCAAGGTGCTGCACCGCGAGGAACTCGACGCCTACGTGGTGCGCAGGCTCAACCTGCCGTTCCGCGACGTCGACTGGACCCAGTGGAACGACCTGCTCCAGCGGGTGCACGAACCCCAAGAGACGGTGCGAATTGCCCTGGTGGGCAAGTACATCGACCTGTCCGATGCGTACCTTTCGGTGGCCGAGGCGCTGCGCGCGGGCGGGTTCAGGCACCGGGCGAAGGTCGAGATGCGCTGGGTGGCCTCCGACGACTGCGAGGTCGACGGCGATGCGGCCGCGGCACTCGCCGACGTGCACGGGGTACTGATCCCCGGCGGCTTCGGCATCCGCGGTATCGAAGGCAAGATCGGCGCGATCCGCTACGCCCGCAAACGGGGACTGCCGGTGTTGGGCCTGTGCCTGGGACTGCAGTGCATCGTGATCGAGGCGGCCCGCTCGGTCGGCATCACCGAGGCCAACTCCGCAGAGTTCGACCCCGCCACTCCCGACCCGGTGATCTCCACGATGGCCGACCAGCGCGACGCCGTCGCCGGCGCGGCGGACCTCGGCGGAACAATGCGGTTGGGCGCGTATCCCGCTGTGCTGGAACCGGATTCGATCGTGGCGCGAGCCTACGACGCCACCGAGGTTTCCGAGCGCCACCGGCACCGCTTCGAGGTGAACAACCAGTACCGCGACCGCATCGCCGAGAGCGGCCTGAGGTTCTCGGGCACCTCGCCGGACGGCCACCTCGTCGAGTTCGTCGAATACGCCTCCGACGTGCACCCGTTCCTCGTCGGCACCCAGGCGCATCCTGAACTCAAAAGCAGGCCCACCCGGCCGCATCCGCTGTTCGTCGCGTTTGTCGGAGCAGCGCTCGACTACAAGGCAGAGGAGCGGCTCCCGGGCATGGACATTCACGAGCAGCGGTCCAACGGCGTCGAGCACGGCGGCGAGGTCGGGGCACTGCTGCAAGAGCCCGCGACCCGTGGCTGACCACGAGTTCGAGACGGTCAATTCCGAAACCCTCTACGTCGGCGGAATCCTCGCCTTGCGCGCGGACGACGTGCGCATGCCCGGCGGCCACACCGCTCGCCGCGAGGTGGTCGAACACCACGGTGCTGTAGCGGTGGTCGCCATGGACGACGACGGCAACGTCGCGATGATTCACCAGTACCGGCATCCGTTGGGGCGACGGCTCTGGGAGTTGCCCGCCGGCCTGCTCGACGCTGACGGGGAAGCGCCGCATATCACCGTCGCGCGCGAACTCGAGGAGGAGGCCGGCCTCTCCGCCGCTGACTGGCGCGTGCTCGTCGACCTGGACTCGTCGCCGGGCTCCAGCGACGAAAGTGTGCGGGTCTACCTCGCGACCGGACTCACCGACGTCGGTCGCCCCGAAGCCCAGGACGAGGAAGCCGACCTGACGCTGCGGTGGTATCCGCTCGACGAAGCGGTGCGGATGGTGCTGGCCGGCGAGGTCGTGAATTCGCTTGCGGTGGGCGGGATCCTGGCTGCCAACGCGGTCCGTGATCCGGCCGCGCTGAGGGACGTCGACGCGCCGTGGCCCGACCGGCCGACCGCGTTCGGCCGTCGGAAGGGGCATTCGTGACCGCATCGTCTGTCGCGTCGGCGCTGCCGGGGCAGGTGCAGGGATATCTCGACCATCTGACCATCGAACGCGGTGTGGCGGCCAACACCTTGAGTTCGTACCGACGCGACCTGCGCCGCTACACCGAACATCTGACGGCGCGCGGTATCGACGATCTGACGTCGGTGACCGAGACCGATGTCAGCGAGTTCCTGGTCGCCCTGCGCCGCGGCGACGCCGAGACCGGCACCACGCCGTTGTCGGCGGTGTCGGCGGCGCGCGCGCTGATCGCGGTCCGGGGGCTGCACCGCTTCGCGGCAGCCGAAGGGCTCACCGAACTGGATGTCGCGTCCGCGGTCAAGCCGCCGACCCCGAGCAGGCGGCTGCCCAAGAGCCTCACCATCGACGAGGTGCTTGCGCTGCTCGACGGCGCGGGCGGCGACAGCGAGGCCGACACCGCGCTCACGTTGCGCAACCGGGCGCTGCTCGAGCTGCTGTACTCGACGGGGGCCAGGATCTCCGAAGCCGTCGGCCTCGATGTCGACGACGTCGACGTCCACGCGCGGTCGGTGCTGCTGCGCGGCAAGGGCGGCAAGCACCGGCTGGTCCCGATCGGCCGACCCGCCGTCACCGCGCTGGACGCCTATTTCGTGCGCGGGCGCCCCGACCTCGGGCGCCGCGGGCGGGGCACACCCGCGATCTTCCTCAACTCCAGAGGTGGACGGTTGTCGCGGCAGAGCGCATGGCAGGTGCTGCAGGACGCCGCCGAACGGGCGGGTATCACCGCAGCCGTCTCGCCGCACGTGTTGCGGCACTCGTTCGCGACGCATCTGCTCGACGGCGGGGCCGACGTCCGCGTCGTGCAGGAGCTGCTCGGCCACGCGTCGGTGACGACGACGCAGATCTACACGATGGTGACGGTCAACGCGCTGCGCGAGGTGTGGGCCGGGGCCCACCCCCGGGCGCGCTGAGTCACCCCAGATACTCCGACTCGAGCATCAGATCGGCGAGCAGCGTCTGGTACTCGGCGTGGGTGTCGTGCTCGACGGTGTCGAACAGCTTGCCCTGCTGTTGTCGCATGTACTCGCGATACTTCGGGGCGCCCGGGACTTTCACGTTGTCGGCGACGACGATCGAGCCGCGGTGCAGCCAGCCTCGCTCGAGCATGCTCTGCAGATCGGACAGGTAGGCGTCCTTGTCGTGGTCGAGGAACAGCATGTCGAGAATGCCCAGGCCGAAGCCGTGCTCGCCGGCCAGCGCGTCGAGCGTGCGACCGCCGTCGCCGATGGTGCCGACGACGCAGGTGATGCGGTCGGCGACCCCCGCGTGCGCCCAGATGCTGCGGGCGATCTCGGCGTTGGCCTCGGCGAGCTCCACCGAAAAGATCCGCGCCGACGGAGCCGCCCTGGCCAATCGCAGCGCGCCGTATCCGCAGTAGGTGCCGAGCTCCAGCACCGTACGGGGGTCCGCGCGCCGAACCGCGGCGTCGAGGATCGCACCTTTCTCGTCGCCGACGTTGATGAGGAACGACTTCTCGTAGGCGAACTGGTCGATCTTGGCGATGACGTCGTCGATGTCGCCTCGACGCGCGTTGGCCACCACGTACTCGCGGGCCGCGGCTTCGCGTCCGTCGCCGATCTGGCCGGTGGTGACGATGTTGCGGGCACCGACCGCCATCCGGAGAACTGACCAGCGCAGCAGCGGCAGGCGTTGCTTCAGACCCATGGCGTCACCTTAAACGCGGTACCGCTGTAAGAGGGGCGCAAAGTTGCCTGCGGGTCTCGCTGACCAGGCAGGCCCATCCCGTTAAACTTGCCCGGATGTCCGCCATCTCCGAGGGTTGCCTGACCAGCGACGGTCGGGCATGAGCGACCACGGGGATGCGGTGGAGTTGGGCCTGACCGGCCGTCCACCGCGCAATATTCCAGAACCGCAGCCGAGGACCAGTCACGGGCCGGCGAAGGTCATCGCGATGTGCAACCAGAAGGGCGGCGTCGGCAAGACCACGTCGACGATCAACCTGGGCGCCAGCCTCGCCGAGTACGGCCGCCGCGTGCTGTTGGTGGATCTCGACCCGCAGGGCGCGCTGTCGGCGGGGCTGGGGGTGCCGCACTACGAACTCGACCACACCGTGCACAACCTGCTGGTCGAGCCGCGGGTGTCGATCGACGACGTGCTGATCAACACACGGGTGAAGAACCTGGACCTTGTTCCGAGCAACATCGACCTGTCGGCGGCCGAGATCCAGCTGGTCAACGAGGTCGGCCGCGAGCAGTCGCTGGCCCGTGCGTTGTACCCGGTGCTGGACCGCTACGACTACGTGCTGATCGACTGCCAGCCGTCACTGGGGTTGCTCACCGTGAACGGCCTGGCCTGCAGTGACGGCGTGATCATCCCCACCGAATGCGAATTCTTCTCACTTCGCGGCCTGGCGCTGCTGACCGACACCGTGGACAAGGTGCATGACCGGTTGAACCCGAAGCTGTCGATCAGCGGCATCCTGATCACACGCTACGACCCGCGTACCGTGAACTCCCGCGAAGTGATGGCCCGAGTGGTGGAGCGCTTCGGCGACCTGGTGTTCGACACCGTCATCACCCGCACGGTGCGGT
>NZ_LZKP01000132.1 GCF_001672895.1 Mycobacterium sp. E740 | reverse complement strand
CCGGCTGGCGTTCTTCTCGCAGGCGCGCTGCGTGCAGTACCCCGCAGCGACGAGCAGCAGCACCAGCAGCGCGTCGGGGTTGTTGAACCGGAAAATCAGCGCCGTCACCGGCGTCAACGCCAGCACGCTGCCCGCAAGCAGGGCCGCACCCTGCCCACTCACCCTGCGGACCGCGGCATAGAGCAGCGCCACCGACGCGCTGCTGGTGCTGCTGCTCGTCGCTGCGGGGTACTGCACGCAGCGCGCCTGCGAGAAGAACGCCAGCCGGTGGTGGCTGGTGGCTGCCGGCGTCGCGGTCGGTTTCGGGTTTCTGGCCAAGATGCTGCAGGCTTTTCTCGTGTTGCCCGGCTTCGCCGCCGCGTATCTGGTTGCGGGCCACGGCCTTTGGCGGCGACGGCTGTCGGGGCTGCTGGGCGCCGCCGCGGCCGTCGTGATCTCCGGCGGTTGGTACCTGCTGCTGGTCGAATTGTGGCCATCGTCGTCGCGGCCTTACATCGGCGGGTCGCAACACGACAGCATCGTCGAGCTGACGCTGGGCTACAACGGGTTCGGCCGGCTCACCGGCGACGAGCCGGGCGGCTTGGGCAACCTCAACCACGACGTCGGCTGGATGCGGCTGTTCGATGCCGGGATGGGCTCCGGCATCGCGTGGCTGCTTCCCGCTGCCCTCATGTGCCTCGTCGCTGGGTTGGTCATCACCTGGCGCCGGCCACGCACTGACATGACGCGGGCCGCGCTGCTGTCGTGGGGCGGATGGCTCGTCGTGACCGCTGCGGTGTTCAGCCGCGCCGACGGCATCATCCACTCGTACTACACCGTCGCGCTGGCGCCGGCGCTCGCCGCCTGTGTCGGCATCGGGTCAAACCTGCTGTGGCAGAACAGGGCCGACTTACGAGTGGCTGCCACCATGTCGGCCACGGTGGTGGTCACGGTGAGTCTCGCGGCAGTGCTACTGGCCCGCGACCCCGACTGGCTGCCCTGGCTGCGGGTGGTGGTGGTCGTCGTGGGAGTGGCTGCCGCTTTGGTGCTGCTGCTCGCCGGCAAGCTCGCGGCGCCGATACTTCGTACCGCGGTGATGCTGGCCGTGATCGCGTGCATGGCCGGGCCGGCGGCGTACGCGATCGCCACCGCGGCGACACCGCACACCGGCGCCGTTCCCTCGGTCGGTCCATCCCGGCACGGCGGCTTTCCCGGTCCTGGCGGCCATGGCGGTTTTGGCGGGTTCCCCGGCCCTGGCGGCCCGGTTCCCCACGGCGGGTTCCCCGGCCCTGGCGGCCCGGGCGGCCTGCTGGACGCGCCGAAGCCCGAGCCTGAGCTGTCGGCCCTGCTCACCGCGGATGCCGATCGCTACACGTGGACCGCGGCGGTGGTCGGCTCGAACAACGCGGCTGGCTACCAGTTGGCGTCGGGCGCGCCGGTGATGGCGGTCGGCGGGTTCAACGGCACCGACCCGGCACCCACGCTCGCGCAGTTCCAGGAGTTCGTCGCGGCGCGCAAGATTCACTACTTCATCGGCGGCAGCCCGATGATGGGGCGCCGCGCCACGAGCGGCAGTCGCGAGGCCGCCGAGATCGCCGACTGGGTTCGGGCCCACTTCTCACCGGTGAGCGTCGACCGCGCGGTCGTCTACGACCTCACCCGGCCGCCGCGAATCTCATAGCTCAGCCACAGGTCGGCCCAACGGCCCACACAACCGACGACTCGACGATGGGTGGCATGACAGACATGGCCCTGGACCACGGCACCTTCGCGCCGATGCGTTTCGAATGCCGCCCGAACGCTGCGTTGGCGGCCCGGGCAGCCGGCGTGCCCGTGCTCGACGTCGTGATCCCGGTGTACAACGAGGAGGCCGACCTGGCTGCCTCGGTGTACCGGCTGCACCACCATCTTCGGGAGCACTTCCCGTTCCCGGCGCGCATCACGATCGCCGACAACGCAAGCCAGGACGACACTCCCCGCATCGCCGCCGAGCTGGCCGCCGAACTCAGCGACGTGCGGGCCGTGCGACTGGAAGAGAAGGGTCGCGGCCGCGCGCTGCACGCGGTGTGGTCCGAGTCCGACGCTGCGGTACTGGCATACATGGACGTCGACCTGTCCACTGATCTCACCGCGCTGGCGCCGCTGGTCGCGCCGTTGATATCGGGTCACTCGGACCTGGCCATCGGGACGCGGTTGAGCCGTGGTGCGCGCGTGGTGCGCGGCGCCAAGCGCGAAGTCATCTCCCGCTGCTACAACATGTTGCTCAAATCGACTTTGGCCACGGGCTTTTCGGATGCGCAGTGCGGGTTCAAGGCGATTCGCGCCGACGTGGCGCGCCTGCTGCTGCCCTATGTCGCCGACACCGGATGGTTCTTCGACACCGAGCTGTTGGTGGTCGCAGAACGCAGCGGGTTGCGCATCCACGAGGTGCCCGTCGACTGGGTGGACGACCCGGACAGCCGCGTCGACATCGTCGCCACCGCCGCCGCCGACCTCAAAGGCATCGGCCGGCTGCTGCGCGGGTTCACCAACGGCACGATCCCGGTGCAGACCATCGCGGCGCAACTCGGTTCGGCCAGGGCGTCGGCGCCGGGATCGCTGTTTCGTCAGGTTGTCCGCTTCGGCGCCGTCGGCGTCGTCTCCACCGCGGCCTACGTCGCCCTGTTCCTCCTCACGCAAGGGTGGCTCGGGGCGCAGACGGCCAACTTGGTGGCGCTGATGATCACCGCTGTGGGCAACACCGCGGCCAACCGCCGGTTCACGTTCGGCATCGGGGGTGTGGCCAACGCGACCCGCCACCAGGTCGAGGGCCTGATCGTGTTCGCAATCGCGCTTGCCATCACCAGCGGCTCACTCGGCCTGCTGCACCTCGTGGTCGCCCAACCGCACCACCTGGTCGAGCTGACCGTGTTGGTGCTGGCCAACCTGGTCGCCACCGCCGCCCGGTTCCTGCTTCTGCGCGGCTGGGTCTTCCATCCCCGCCGCAACCGTTGAGCTCCTCTGACCCAAAGGAATCCATCGATGACGATCACCGCTGACGCGCGGCCGCTGAGCCCCGCGGCGCCACCGGAAAGACGCCCCGACGGACGCTGGGTGCGACCGGCACTGGCTGCGCTGCTGCTGACCACCGCTGTCCTCTACCTGTGGGGTCTCGGCGCATCCGGTTGGGCGAACGACTATTACGCCGCCGCCGCACAAGCCGGCACGCTGGATTGGAAGGCGTGGCTGTTCGGATCGCTCGACTCCGGGAACGCGATCACGGTCGACAAGCCGCCCGCCGCGATGTGGCTGATGGCGTTGTCGGGCAGGCTGTTCGGGTTCAGCGCCTTCACCATGCTGCTTCCCCAGGCACTGATGGGAGTCGCCTCCGTTGGTGTGCTCTACGCCGCGGTGCGGCGGGTCAGCGGCGCGACCGCAGGTTTGATCGCAGGTACGGTGCTCGCACTGACACCGGTGGCGGCGTTGATGTTCCGGTTCAACAACCCTGACGCGCTTTTGGTGCTGCTCATGGTGGTGGCCGCCTATTGCACGGTGCGAGCGACCGAATCGGCGAGCAGTCGCTGGATGGCTCTGGCCGGATGCGCACTGGGTTTCGCGTTCCTGACCAAGCTGCTGCAAGCGTTCCTCGTGGTTCCGGGCTTCGCGCTGGCGTTCCTGGTGGCCGCGCCGGTCGGGTGGTGGCGACGCGTCGGCAAGCTTGCGGTCGGTGCCCTCGCGATGGTGCTGTCCGCCGGCTGGTACCTCGCTCTGGTCGAACTGTGGCCGGCCGATTCGCGGCCGTACATCGGCGGGTCGACGAACAACAGCCTGCTGCAACTTGCCTTGGGCTACAACGGAATCCAGCGTATTGCCGGGGGACAGGGCCCCGCGGACCGAGGGCCCGGCGGTCCGGGCCCCGGTCCCGACGGCCCCGGTGGGGGCGCCCACATGTTCTTCGGCGGACAGCCGGGTATCGGCAGGTTGTTCGGCGAGTCGATGGGAACGCAGGCCTCCTGGCTGTTGCCCGCCGCCTTGGTCGGGCTGGCCGCTGCTCTGTGGTTCACCCGCCGCACCGCCCGGACCGCGGGCCTGCGTGCCTCGCTCCTGATGTGGGGTGGCTGGCTGCTGGTCACTGGTGCGGTGTTCAGCTTCATGGACGGCATCATCCATCCCTACTACACCGTCGCGCTGGCACCGGCGATCGCTGCCCTGGTCGGCATCTCGGGGTGTGAATTATGGCGAAGCAGAGAGCATCTCGGACCCCGCCTGACGCTGGCGGCGATGTCGGCGGGAACGGGCGTCTGGTCATTCGTGCTGCTCGACCGCGCGCCGGAGTGGTGGCCGGCTTTGCGCTGGGTGGTGCTGGCCGGATCGGTCGTGGTCGCGGCCGCTCTGGCCGTCGGTGCGCACCGGCCCGGACGTTTCATCAAGGTATTAGCTTGTGCAGCGGTGGCTTTCGGGGTGTCCGGAGCTGCCGCGTACACGGTGGCCACCGTAGCGAACTCGCACGGCGGGCCGATGGTCGTGGCCGGCCCCGCCAGCGCGCAGCCGGCTCCGGGTTTTGATGGACCCCGCAGTGGCGGCCGGGGTCCGGCAGTGGACAACCCGGCGCTCGAGGAACTCGTCGAAGGTGTGAACACGCGGTGGGCGGCCGCGACAGTCGGATCGATGACCGCGAGCAACCTCGAGCTGAAGACCAAAAGCCCGGTGATGGCGATCGGCGGATTCACCGGTGCAGACGATTCGCCGACGCTCGCGCAGTTCCAGGCGTACGTCGCCGATGGGCAGGTCCGCTACTTCGTCGCCGGCGGCCACGATCGCCCACCCGGGCACCGTTCTGGGAGCTCCTCCGACATCGAGGCATGGGTGCAGAAGACCTTCAAACCCATCCAACTGGGCGAGGTGACGGTCTACGACCTCAGCGTGCCGGTTGGCCAGTAGTAGATCAGAAAGGAAGAGATATGACATTGCAGCGACTCATCGCGGGGGCTCTCCTCGCCGGTGGCTTGGGCGCGGCAGCGCTGGGCGCAGGAATCGGCGTCGCGTCGGCCCAACCGGGACAGCCGGGACCTCCGGGGTTGCCGGTGCCGCCGGGTGTATCGGGTCCGCGGGGAATGCCGGGCGGACCGGGAGGCCCAGGCCCGCAGGGCTTTATGGGCCCGCCGCAATTTCCGGGACCCGGTCCGGCGCTGGCGCCGCCCCGGCCCGACATCCCGTGGCAGGATCGCGGCGGCTATGACCGTGCCGTCTTCGACCACCGTCCGTTCGAGTACCAGGGGCAGTGGGTCAACCCGTTGTTCGACCCTGTCCGCCAAGGCTGGGGATTCTGGCTGGGTCCCATCTGGATTCCGCTGGTCTGATCCCTCCAGACGACGGCCGCCCTGCCGGGGGAAGCAGGGCGGCCGTCTCCATTCGATCCCGATGATTTCTTGGCTCGCGAAACGATCGCGCGGCGATAGGGTCGATGGATGTCTGTGACCGACGAGTACCTGAAGAACAACGAGGCGTACGCAAGCAGCTTCTCCGGTCCGCTCCCGATGCCGCCGTCCAAGCAGGTCGCGGTGGTCGCGTGCATGGACGCCCGGCTCGACGTCTACCGGATACTCGGCCTGGGCGAGGGGGAGGCGCACGTCATCCGCAACGCCGGCGGCGTCGTCACCGATGACGAGATCCGCTCGCTGGCGATCAGTCAGCGACTGCTGGGGACCAGGGAGATCATCCTGATCCACCACACCGACTGCGGCATGTTGACGTTCACCGACGACGAGTTCAAACGATCGATCCAGGAAGAGGTCGGCATCAAGCCGCAGTGGGCGGCCGAGTCGTTCACCGATCTGGAGGAAGATGTGCGGCAGTCGCTGCGACGGATCGAGGCCAGTCCGTTCGTAACGAAGCACGAGTCCGCACGCGGCTTCGTCTTCGACGTCGCGACGGGGCGGCTGACCGAAGTCTCGCCGTAACCCCTCCCGCACCTTGCCGCGAGCGTGCGTGTTTGCACACGACACGCCGGGGAAAAGCAACATTCTGCGCACGCTCGCGCCGTCCCCACCGTGCGGTTATTTCACTACGGCACAGGCGGACTCGTGCGCTCCGCGGCACCAGGCCGTCCCGCTGATGGACGACGCACCTTTGCGCGTCGCACGCCGCCCCGACAGTTTGCGCACCTTCGGTGCGCCGCGAAGGTGCGCACAACACTGAAACTTGACGGCGTGTCGTAGACAGACACGCACGGTCGCGCCAAGAAGCGCTAAGAAGCGCCGAAAAGGTCCAAACAAGCGTGAGGCGTTGACAGCGGAAGCGGTCGCATTGTCTAATACCGGGTAATGGTCATAAATATGGTTAATTCTACCAACTTTACGGGGTAATGATGCCGACCACCACAACCGAACAACTCCACGCTGGGCGCTACGAGCTCAGCCATCTACGGTCCCTGGAGGCCGAAGCCATCCACATCATCCGCGAGGTGGCCGCCGAATTCGAGCGCCCGGTGCTGCTGTTCTCCGGCGGCAAAGACTCGATCGTCATGTTGCATCTCGCGCTCAAGGCGTTCCGGCCCGGTCGGCTGCCGTTCCCGGTGATGCACGTCGACACCGGCCACAACTTCGACGAGGTACTCAAGACGCGCGACGAGCTCGTCGAGGAGTTCGGTGTGCGACTGGTCGTGGCCAAGGTGCAAGACGACATCGACGCCGGACGCGTGGTGGAGACCATCCCTTCGCGCAATCCGATCCAGACCGTCACGCTGCTGCGCGCGATCCGCGAGAACAGGTTCGACGCGGCGTTCGGCGGTGCCCGCCGCGACGAGGAGAAGGCGCGCGCCAAGGAGCGGGTGTTCTCCTTCCGCGACGAGTTCGGCCAATGGGACCCGAAAGCGCAGCGGCCGGAACTGTGGAACCTCTACAACGGCAGGCACCACAAAGGTGAGCACATCCGCGTGTTCCCGTTGTCGAACTGGACCGAGTTCGACATCTGGTCCTACATCGGCGCCGAGAAGATCAAGCTGCCGTCGATCTACTACGCCCACCGCCGCAAGGTGTTCGAGCGCGACGGGATGCTGCTGGCCGTGCACAGACATCTGCAGCCGCGCAAAGACGAGGAAGTCGTCGAGAAGACGGTGCGGTTCCGCACCGTCGGTGACGTCACCTGTACCGGCTGCGTGGAGTCGCACGCCGCTACGGTCGCCGAGGTGATCGCCGAGACCGCGGTCTCGCGGCTCACCGAACGCGGCGCCACCCGCGCCGACGACCGGATCTCCGAGGCCGGCATGGAGGACCGCAAGCGTGAGGGGTACTTCTGATGGCTGACGCAAATGTGCGGCCCACCGCGACGCTGCTCCGGATCGCCACCGCAGGATCGGTCGACGACGGCAAGTCCACCCTGATCGGGCGACTGCTGTACGACTCCAAGGCCGTCATGGAAGACCAATTGGCTTCCGTGGAGCGCACTTCCAAGGAACGCGGTCACGACTACACCGACTTGGCGCTGGTCACCGACGGCTTGCGCGCAGAACGCGAACAAGGCATCACGATCGACGTCGCCTATCGCTACTTCGCCACGTCCAAGCGGAAATTCATCATCGCCGACACCCCCGGTCACATCCAGTACACCCGCAACATGGTCACGGGTACGTCGACCGCACAACTGGCGATCGTCCTGGTCGACGCCCGGCACGGCCTGCTCGAGCAGTCGCGCCGCCATGCCTTCCTGGCGTCGCTGCTCGGCATTCGGCACATCGTGCTCGCGGTCAACAAGATGGACCTGATCGACTGGGACAGAGAGCAGTTCGAGAAGATCCGCGATGACTTCCATGACTTCGCGGCCCGCCTCGACATCCACGACGTGACCACGATCCCGCTGTCGGCGTTGCAGGGCGACAACGTCGTCACCAAATCGCAGAACACGCCGTGGTACGAGGGCCCGCCGTTGCTCACCCACCTCGAAGAGGTGTACATCGCCGGTGACCGCAACCTCGTCGACGTCCGTTTCCCGGTCCAGTACGTCATCCGGCCCCAGAGCGTCGAGCATCACGACCACCGCAGCTACGCGGGCACCGTGGCCAGCGGCGTGATGAAGGTCGGCGACGACATCGTGGTCCTGCCCAGCGGCAAGCCGTCGCGGATCGCGGCGATCGAAGGGCCCGCCGGACCGGTCGACGAGGCATTCCCCCCGATGGCCGTGGCGATCAGCCTGGCCGACGACATCGACATATCCCGCGGTGACCTGATCGCGCGCCCCAACAACCAGCCGAGGGTGACTCAGGACTTCGACGCCACAGTCTGCTGGATGGCCGACGAATCCGCTCTCGAACCTGGCCGTGACTACCTGGTCAAGCACACGACCCGCACGACGCGCGCCAGGGTCACCGCTCTCGACTATCGCCTCGACGTGAACACGTTGCACCGCGACAAGGAAGCCACCGCGCTCAAACTCAATGAGCTGGGCCGTATCTCACTGCGCACGCAGAAGCCGCTGCTGCTCGACGAGTACAGCCGCAACTCGGCCACCGGATCGTTCATCCTGATCGACCCCAACACCAACGGCACCGTCGCGGCGGGGATGATCCTGCCGCAGGTGACTGCGCGCACCTCGAGTCCGAACACCGTGCGCCACGAGTCGCTGTGCAAAGCAGAGGACCGGCTGAGCAAGGGCAGAACGGTGTGGTTCACCGGGCTGTCCGGCTCCGGGAAGTCCTCGGTGGCCATGCTGGTCGAGCAGAAGCTGATCGAAAAGGGCGTTCCCGCATATGTTCTCGACGGGGACAACCTTCGCCACGGGCTCAACGCCGACCTCGGTTTCTCGATGGCCGACCGGGCCGAGAACCAGCGCAGGCTGGCGCATGTCGCAGCGATCCTCGCCGACTCCGGGCAAGTTGTCCTGGTGCCCGCGATCAGCCCGCTGGAGGAGCACCGGTCGCTGGCGAGAAAGGTGACAATGGACGCCGGGCTCGACTTCTTCGAGGTGTTCTGCGACACCCCGCTGGAGGACTGCGAACGACGCGACCCCAAGGGCCTGTACGCCAAAGCGCGGGCCGGCGAGATCACCCACTTCACCGGGATCGACAGCCCCTATCAGCGGCCCAAGAACCCCGACCTGCGACTCACCTCCGACCACGACCCCGAGCAGTTGGCCGACATGGTGATCGCGATGCTCGAGGACCGCCGGTGAGCGATCACGCCCTCGCCGCGCGACTCGCCGCCGCTGCCGGGGACCTCCTGCTCGGCGTACGTGCCGAACTCGCCGACGCCACGGAGGGTGAGCGGAAAGCCGCGGGGGACAAGCGGTCTCACGAGTTCCTGACCGAAGCGCTCGCGGCCGAGCGGCCCGACGACGCGGTGCTGTCCGAAGAGGGCGCCGACGACCCAGTCCGACTGACTGCCGAACGGGTGTGGATCGTCGATCCCCTCGACGGCACCCGCGAATTCTCCGAACTCGGCCGCGACGACTGGGCTGTGCACGTCGCGCTGTGGCAGGCCGGCGAACTGGTGGCCGGGGGGGTCGCACTTCCCGCGCAGGGCATCACGCTCGCGACCCCGAGAGTCGAGTCGCCGGCCGAGGGCCCAGACAAACCGCGAATTGTGGTGTCGAGGACACGCCCTCCGGCGATCGCACTCGCGGTTCGCGACGCCCTGGGCGGTACGTTGGTCGAAATGGGTTCGGCCGGAGCAAAAGTCGCTTCCGTCGTCCAGGGGCTGTCAGATGTCTACGTGCATGCCGGCGGCCAGTATGAGTGGGACTCGGCAGCACCCGTCGCTGTTGCCCGGGCTGCTGGTTTGCACACCTCCCGCATAGACGGTTCACCGTTGACCTACAACCGTCCCGACCCGCTGCTGCCGGACCTCGTCGTCTGCCGGCCCGAGCTCGCCGACGCGGTACTCGCCGTCACACGGAATTGACCGGGCTCATGCGCATGTCGGCCAAAGCCGAGTACGCCGTCCGCGCGATGGTGCAACTCGCGACCGTCGAGGACGGTGTCCTCGTCACGACCGACGAGCTCGCCAAGGCGCAGGGCATTCCGCCGCAGTTCCTCGTCGACATTCTCTCCGCCCTGCGAACCGACCGCCTCGTCCGCAGTCACCGCGGCCGTGACGGCGGCTACGCGCTGGCCCGCGCCGCTGAGCACATCAGCCTCGCCGACGTGCTGCGCTGCATCGACGGCCCGTTGGCCAGCGTCCGGGACATCGGCCTCGGCGACCTCCCGTACACCGGCCCGACGACCGCGTTGACCGACGTCTGGCGTGCGTTGCGCGCGAGTATGCGTTCGGTTCTCGAGCAGACCAGCGTCGCCGATGTGGCCGGCGACGCACTGCCCGAGCACGTGCGCGCGCTTGCCGACGACTACCGCCGGCAGGAGAGCAACCGCGGCCACTCGCTGAGTCAGCCCGCGCCGGATCCGTAGGGCCGGGTGATGATCTCGAGGTAGTGGCCCGCGGGGTCTCGGAAGTACACACCGCGGCCGCCGTCGTTGTGGTTGATCTCGCCCGGGCGGGCCCCCCGGGGATCGGCCCAGTGCGGCAACCCGCGCTCCTGGATACGGCCGTAGATCGCGGAGAACTCGTCCTCGGACACCAGGAATGCGTAGTGCTGCGGGCGAATCTCCTCGTCCGGGCTCGCTTGTGCGTAGTCGAGGCTGGCGTCGTGCGCGAGTGCCACCGCCAGGAAATGGCCGAACTCTTCGGCAGGCGGCAGCCCGAACAACTCGGTGAAGAACCTTGCCGATTCCTCACGGTCCTTCGCGGCCACGATGGTGTGGTTGAACGTGATCGCCATACCGATCCAGTCAACCACCGTTGGCCGCACAGCGGCAACGGTGCACGATGTAGGCGTGGCGTTCGACTTCAGAGATCTTGGGAATCCGGTCATCGTGGCGCCGATGGCGGGTGGCCCGTCGACACCCGAACTGGCTGCCGCCGGCACAGAAGCGGGTGGCCTCGGCTTCGTTCCTGCCGGCTACCTGACCGCCGACGTCTTCGCAGAGCGTCTGGGCGCGGCACAGCAGCTGACGTCAGGTCCCGTCGGCGCCAATCTCTTTGTTCCGCAGCCCAGTTCAGCCACGCCCGCTGCCATCGCCCGATATGCGGAGGACTTGTCGTCCGACGCCGAACGGTACGGCACCGCTCTCGGTGAGCCCCGGTTCGACGACGACGCATGGGCGGCCAAGATCGACGTGTTGCTGGACCTGCGGCCCGCGGTGGCGTCGTTCACGTTCGGTCTTCCCAGCGCCGAGGAGATACAGCGGCTTCGCGCCGCCGGCATCACCACGGTCGGCACTGTGACCACCCTGGCCGAGGCGCAGCAGGCGGTCGCGCGGGGGGTGGATGGGCTTGCGGCACAAGGGCCTGCGGCGGGCGGCCACCGCGGTACCTTCGACCCATCCGCCGAACCGTCGGACGTCCCGCTGGAGGCGCTGCTGGCTTCGCTGATCGAGAGCGTCGACGTGCCCCTCATCGCCGCAGGTGGCCTGATGACCGCCGACGACGTCGCTCGAGTGCGGCGCGCGGGCGCGGTGGCCGCGCAGCTCGGCACCGCGTTCCTCCTCGCCGACGAGACGGGCAGCAGTGCCGTACACCGTGCGGCCATCCACGACGGCGGATTCACCGAAACAACTGTGACCAAAGCATTCTCGGGCCGGTACGCACGCGGGCTACGTAACCGGTTCACCGACGAGCACGAGGCCCAAGCGCCGTTGGGTTACCCCGAGGTGCATTACCTGACCAGCCCGTTGCGGGCAGCGGCCGTGCGAGCTGGTGATCCGCACGGGGTGAACGTGTGGGCGGGCACCGGTTTCCGCAAGGCGAATCCCGGCTCGGTGGCCGACATCATGGCCGCACTGGTCTGATCGCCCCGTCACTTCGGGGCGGTCAACTCCAGCGCGATGTTGTCCGGGTCGCGGAACTCCAGTATGTACGTCGGGCCGATGTCCTTGATCGGTTCGTGCGCCACCCCGATCTCATCGAGATGTCTTGCCGCGGCGTCGAGTTCGTCCTTGTTGGACAGCCGGAAGGCGACGTGGTCCAGCCCGGTGCGATTCTCGTCGAATAGGTCGTCGGCCACCGGGCGCAGACCCACGAGCGCGCCGCCCAGGTCGTAGATGACGCCGCCGAAGAGGAAACCCAGCGCGTCGCGGGTGGCCGCGTCGGCGCCTTCGGGCAACTCGATGAGGACCCGCCAGCCGAAGACGGCTTCGTAGAACTCCCGCGACCGCTCGATGTCGGTGACGGTCAGGCGGACGTGTGCGATGGACGTGGTGGTGATCGCCATGACCCCATGTTGCCAGCCGTGCCAGAATCGCCGTCGTGCAGATCGGGATGACGATGCCGGTGATGGAGCCCGACCTCGACGCGGACACGCTGAAGGCGTGGGCGCGGGCAATCGACGAGGGGCCGTTCTCTTCGCTGTGCTGGGGT
>NZ_LZKP01000131.1 GCF_001672895.1 Mycobacterium sp. E740 | reverse complement strand
GCGACGACGGGCATCGCGTCGGCGTCGGCCAGGGTGGCGACCGCATCGGCCAACAGCACGGTCGGCGCGGTGTTCGGCCGCACCTGGGCAACGCAGACCAGTGAGCCGTCGTCGCGGCGCACCCACATCAGGAAGTCGGCGAAGGACAGGTCGGCGAGCAGCTGCCATTCCCCCACCACGGCATGCAGATGGTCGACTGCCTGACCGGGCAGCATGGTGTGCTCGGCGAGCAGGTCACCGAGGGTGGACATCGGGTGCTACTTCCGCGGTCGCGTCACGCAGGTGAGGTGATCAGCTGATCACCGCGATTAGATCTCCGGCCTGGATCACGTCGCCGACGGCCACGCTCACCTTGCTCACGGTGCCCGCCACCTCGGCCAGCACCGGGATCTCCATCTTCATCGACTCCAGCAGCGGAGTGAGTGGGGTGATGATGGCCGAGGACGTTCGCGCTGAGATCGTGGCCAGTGTGCTCGAGGTCGTGGTGAGCGAGGGCGATCAGATCGGCGAGGGCGACACCCTGGTGCTGCTGGAGTCGATGAAGATGGAGATCCCGGTGCTGGCCGAGGTGGCGGGCACCGTGAGCAAGGTG
>NZ_LZKP01000130.1 GCF_001672895.1 Mycobacterium sp. E740 | reverse complement strand
CGGAACATCGTCATACCGGGTGCGCGCATGCACACCACCGTGGTGATCATGTTGACGCCGCCGAGGATGGTGCCCAGACCCGAGATCGCCAGGCCCAGGATCCACAGGTCCCCGCCCGCGCCGGGCGAGTGGATGGCGTTGCTCAACGGCGCGTACGCCGTCCAGCCGAAGTCCGCCGCGCCGCCCGGCGTGATGAACCCCGAGATCGCGATCAGAGCGCCGAAGACGAACAGCCAGAACGACAAGGCGTTGAGCCGCGGGAAGGCGACGTCGGGCGCGCCGATCTGCAGCGGCAGCACCAGGTTGGCGAAGCCGAACACGATCGGAGTGGCGTAGAACAGCAACATCACGGTGCCGTGCATCGTGAACAGCTGGTTGAACTGCTCATTGGAGAGGAATTGCAAACCCGGCATCGCCAGCTCGGTGCGCATGAACAGCGCCATCAGCCCGCCGATGAAGAAGAAGATGAAGCAGGCGACGCAGTACATGATGCCGATCATCTTGTGATCGGTGGTGGTGATGAGCTTGTAGACCAGGTTGCCCTTGGGGCCCAGTCGCGCCGGGAACGGACGCCGTGCCTCGAGTCTTCCGATTGGGGGCGCTTCGGCTACCAACAGGTCCTCCATACATCCAGGTCGGGACATCTCCGCGGTTGTCTCGATGAATCCTAGCTTCTGCGTCGTCAGCCACTCGGGGCTGGTCCTACAAACTGTCGTATTCGATCGCCGACGCCGGCTCACCGTTCGTGGACTGGCCGGATGTTACCGTCGGCGACGTGCTGATCAGCGGACCGCAGTGGGGGCTCGCGGCCTCCCGGGCGGTCGGCCTCGCGGCGATCGCGGCGGCACTCGGCGTCACCGTGCTCAGCGGCTGCGGCTCGTCTGGCAAAGAGACACCCGACGCCGCCACCACGCAGCCCGTCGTCACGAGCACGACGCGAGTCGCCGGGGCGGGTGTGCTGGGCAATCAGCGCAAGCCTGACCAGTCGTGTGCGCCGGAGCCCACGCCCGTCGATCCGGGGCCGCCGGAACGCCCGGTGCGGCACGCGGCGGGTGAGACCGTTGTACGCGCCGACCCGCAGCGCATCGTGGTGCTCTCCGGCGACCAACTCGACGCCCTGTGCGCACTCGGCCTGCAGTCACGAGTGGTGGCGGCCGCGTTGCCGGACGGGTCAGACAGCCAGCCGTCGTATCTCGGCAAGGTGATCCACGACGTTCCGGGCGTCGGCACGCGCAGTGAACCCGACATCGACGGTATCCGGGCCGCGAGGCCCGAGTTGATCCTCGGCTCTGAGGCGTTGACGCCGGAAGCATTCGGCGAGCTGTCGAAGATCGCGCCGACGGTGTTCACCGGGCCGCCAGGGCCGGCGTGGTCAGACACCCTGCGCGCGGTGGGCGCTGCGACGGGACGCCAGGACGCCGCGACCGGCCTCGTCGAGGAGTTTCAGCGCGCCGCGCACAAGACCGGCTTCGACAACGACGCCACGCATTTTCAGGCGTCTGTCGTGCAATTCAGCGACACCACGATGCGCGTGTTCGGCGTGGACACGTTCCCCGGCAGCGTGCTTTCCGACGTCGGCGTGGATCGCCCTGTGACACAACGGTTTACCGACAAGCCCTACGTCGAGGTGGGCATCGCCGACGCCGACCTCGCGAACAATCCGGACCTGTCTGTCGCCGACGGTGACATCGTCTACCTGTCGTTCAACTCCCCTGCGGCCCGAGAGCACGCTCCTGCCGTGATGGAGAGCAAGGCGTGGAAGAGGCTCAGCGCCACTCGCGACGGGCGTGTCCTGGTGGTCAACAACGAGGTGTGGCAGAGCGGGCAGGGCATCGTGGCCGCCCGCGGGATGCTCGACGACCTGCAATCGCTCAACTCACCGATCAACTAGCGTTGCGGCCGTGTTCCACGTCTTGAAGTCGACCTATCTGCAGCCACCCGACGTCGTCAACGAGACCAGACCCGTGCACCTCGAATGGCTCAAGGCCGAGGTCAGCGCCGGACGCATCGTGCTCGCGGGCCGCCAGGAGGACGAATCCGGCGCCGTGCTCATCACCGGCGACCTCGACGCCGACGAGGCACAGGACATCGTCGACCGCGATCCGTACACGCTGGCCGGCGTGGCCCGCTACGAGCGACTGACGTTCAACGGAGCGTTCCGGGCACCGGGACTGTAGGACACATCTCACAGCTCGAGCTGGAATCAACCGGGTGCCGTCGCCCGTTTTCGAGGTAGGTCCGCCGCACCGTGAGCGGCGTTTTCCTCGATAGTCACTCGAAGCAGAAGAAGGCCGTTTATGAGCACCGTTTCCGCATATGCCGCCCCGTCGGCGACCGAGCCGTTGACCAAGACCACGATCACCCGTCGCGAGGTCGGTCCGCATGACGTGGCGTTCGACATCCACTTCTCCGGCATCTGCCATTCCGACATCCACACCGTGCGCGACGAGTGGGGCCGGGCGAACTACCCGATCGTCCCCGGGCACGAGATCGCGGGCGTCGTGACGGAGGTCGGCGCCGAGGTCACCAAGTTCAAGGTCGGCGACCGCGTCGGCGTCGGCTGCTTCGTCGACTCCTGCCGCGAGTGCGCCCAGTGCCGCGCCGGTGAGGAGCAGTACTGCGCGAAGGGCATGGTCGGCACCTACAACGCGGTCGGCCGCGACGGCCAGCCGACGCAGGGCGGCTACAGCGGCGCCATCGTCGTCGACGAGAACTACGTGCTGAGCATTCCCGACAATGTCCCGCTGGACGCGGCTGCACCGCTGCTGTGCGCAGGTATCACGGTGTATTCGCCGCTGCGCCATTGGAATGCGGGTCCCGGCGCTCGGGTGGCGGTCATCGGGCTCGGCGGCCTCGGACACATGGCGGTCAAGCTCGCGCACGCGATGGGCGCGCATGTGACGGTGCTGAGCCAATCGCTGAAGAAGATGGAGGACGGCCTGCGTCTCGGTGCCGACGAGTACTACGCCACCTCCGACCCGGAGACGTTCACCAGCTTGAGGGGCTCGTTCGACCTGATCCTGAACACCGTGTCGGCCAACCTGGACATGAGCAGCTACCTGGGACTGCTCAAGCTCGACGGCACGCTGGTCGAGTTGGGCATGCCGGAGAACCCGATGGCCGTCCCGGCAGGGGCGTTGATCTTCGGGCGACGGCGCATCGCCGGCTCGCTGATCGGCGGCATCGCCGAGACACAGGAGATGCTCGACTTCTGCGGTGAGCATGGAGTGCTGCCGGAGATCGAGGTCATCGCTCCCGACTACATCAACGAGGCGTACGAGCGGGTGCTGGCCAGCGACGTGCGGTACCGGTTCGTGATCGACACGTCGTCACTGCGCGGCTGAGTTCTGCGCGCGACTGAGTTCTGCGCGCGACTGAGTTCGCCGAGACTGCGGGCAGATCGCGATTTCGCCGGAAGTTGCGATCTCTCTGCAGTTTCGACGGCGGCCTAGAAACCGCGAATGTCCGCGGGCGTAATGAAGAAGCCGTGACCGGTGCTGTCGTAACTGATGCGGGTACGCATTCCCTGGGGCTCGACGGTCCAGCCGTTGGACTTGAAGGCGTCGCTGTCGACGGATACCGGCGCGGTAGCCGGCTCGGCGATGGTGCCTCGCTCCCAGACGAACGGGCCGGCCCCTCGCACGACGGCGAGGTTCGGCCGCTGGTTCCACTTGGACGTCTCGAAAGGCGCCTGGCCCCAGGGCTGTCCGTTCGTCAGCGCGCAGACCGTCATCGGGCCGCCGCCGAAGGCCACTTCATCCGCGCTCAGCAGGCACCGTATGGCGCCGGACTGAAGGAGCACCTGCTGTCCCACATCGGCGGATGCCGGCGGCGCCAGGAGCACCGCACCCAGAATCGACGCACCCAGGGTCGATGCACCGAATGCCGTTACTGCTCGACGAATCATGCCTGTCTCCACGTCACACGCCATCACCCTCAGCCGGATTCATTTTGGTATATAGGTCGCCTGGTCGTTGCCTGCCGCAATGACATCCTCTGGGTTGGGAGCGGGACAGCCGTTTGGGCCAGGCGGGAGGGTCCAGAACGCCATCGCGACCGTGAACCTTCCAATGCTGAACGTGAGGAGGCTAACCCAATTGGACTTGACGCTCCGCTCCAGGCCCTTGAGTGTCGCCGGACCTGGCCAGGTGGTACCCATCGCCAGGAATCCGCCCTCGCCAGCACTCACAGACTGCGGAGTATTGCTGGCTCCCGTAGGGATGTGGGCATTGGCGTCTAGATGCACGTTACGGCGTGCCTGTGCCACTTGGTCCTTCGCTGTGGCGGCATCTGGCCACTCTTCGATGATGTCGTCGAGGATGTAGAGGCTAGTGCCATCGTTGTACCGGCCCCACACACCACCGGTCGGGGTTCCTGGGGGTATACCCTGCCCACCTAGGCTCGGAAGCCCCTGCGCCACCGGACCCTTCACGGGCCAGCAGAGGACTTCGTGCGCACCCAAGGTGGGACGGGGCCGAATGTAAATCGAGCTGCCGTCTTCGATTAGGTATTGCGTGTACGGCTCAAACGCTACCCACACACTAGGTGTCGTCGAGGCCGCGGGCGGCGCGGAAGAATGTGTCGGCGCAGCTTGGGCGCAGCTGGCGAGGACGACTGCCATGGACATCACCACCAGCATCACCCGCTTAACCGGAAGCACCGCCAGCTGTAGGCGTTGCGAGGGTCCAGGGGCTTCGCCCACGCACCTGAGCAGTACTGAAGACTGCAGGCACCGTTCATAACGACTCCTTGTGCGCCGCCCCGCCATGTGCACCGCCAGCTGTAAGCGTTGTGCGGTCAAGCGGCGCTGCGCCGATGTACCAAACCTCCGATCTGAACAAGGTGTGCGGCATCCGGGAGCAGTAACTCATCACATCGACACCACCGAGCTGGCGTTCGGCATGGGCTGGAGCGGCGAACAAGATAGCCGACACGGCACCGTCAGCGTCGTCGCGTTGATTAATCGTTTCATCACCGATGGACCCCTCCCGTGGTTACGGCAAATTGACCCAGATGCACTTTTCACAGTATTTCAAAGAATTAGGATTCGCCGGGCCTTGCAGGCATTTGTAGGCGGTGAACTAGACCGCGCGCCGAGCGCGCCGCGTGGCATCGGCAGTGACGGCGCTCATCGAAAATCCCCGGCTGTGCTCGCCGAATTCTTCACCTGCGAGCAGCGCTCGATGTAGTTGTTGGCGGGTACCAATGGTGGTTCGGCACAGGGTTCGCGCGGCGGCGCGGCGGTCACGTAGGCGGTAGGACTCGCCGTCGAGCTTGATGACCACGGAGCGGTGCAGCAGGCTGTCGAGCATGGCGGCGTCCACGGTGGTGTCGCCGAGAACTCACCCCCATGCACCCACCCAGCGGTTGGTGCTGATGACGATGCTGGTCTTCAATACCGTCGGGAGACTGCGTGAAACACCGTCCCAGCGGCTTCGACGGCAACGGAAGGCACCCGAGTTCATCGATCACCAAAAGGGTGGGGCCAGCGTAGAAGCGCATGGTGGTGGCCCCAGCGTCCCTCGATCGCGGCGGGGTCGCAGCGGGCGGCCAAATCGGCGGCGGTGGTGGTGTCGGTACGGCAGCTGGCGTGCGCGGCCGCCCTTGCGAGGCCGACCGACAGGTGGGTCTTGCCGGTGCCGGATGGTCCGATGAGCAGGATGTTGCTCGCTGTTTCGAAGTAGCCGGCAGGTGCGCAGTTCGATGAGTTTGCGGTCGATCCCGGCGGCAGCATCGACGTCGAAATCGCCCAGGGTGGGGGGTGAATATGCAGGCGAACCGCATCCGGCCGACCAGTCGGCGGGCGGTGGAGGCGCTTCTACTCCGACGGCCAGCAGCCGCTCCAAGGCAACGGTCAGCGACAGCCCCTCGGCGGTGGCCTGGTCGAGCACCGACGGTAAGACTTCAGCGGCCGCGGCCAGATTGAGCTCGGCCAGATGCGAGACACAACTGCTGATAGCGGCTCGCCGCCGACAACGGCAATTCGTCTTCCATGATGGTGGCCTTCGTGAACCGCGGGGTGGGGCTCACTGGACGGTCCTGTTCTGAGCGGCTCGCTCGTAGGCAGACAGATCGACGCGGAATGGTGCTTTCGGCCAGTCATGTGCTCCATCGTCGCTTGCGACATCGGGGGCCACAGGTCTCTGAAACCTCGAGGACTCAACTACAAGTAACACGCTAGTCGTATCGTGTGGAATTTGATTGTCAGGTCGACTCGGTGGGAGTAGCAAGGTGAAGCCGACAAGAGGCGACATGCGGGGGACGCCAAGGCATCGGCACGCTGCTTCCCGAAGACGCCAGCGCGCCCGCACGCACAGACGCTTCGAGTTCGCGCCTATCACGTTCATCGTCGCCGCGCTTGTCATGACCGCCGGCCTTGGGATCGCGTTAATCGACCATCGAACCTCAACCGTCGCAGGATCTCCTGTGCCCGTGCCCAATACGTCGCCGCTTACCTCAGCGCCGGTTCCCCCGACCGCGGAGCCGCCTCCAAGGAGTGACACGCTTGCGGCTGACTTCACTCAACTGCAGAACACCGTTAACGGCCGGGTCGGGATCGCACTGAAACAACTTGGGGGAGATAGAGATCCGGTGGTGCTGGGCAACTGGGAGAGCGGCCCGGCATGGTCCACCATGAAAGTGCCGCTGGTTATTGCCGCACTGCGCGCGGAAGACCCCCCGGCCGTTACTGAGGCAATGAAAGCCGCGATTACACGATCCGACAACGCGGCGGCTGACGAAATATGGCACAGCCTCGGCGACCCTCAAACGGCCGCCACGAAGGTCGGCGAGGTCCTCCACGCAAGTGGCGATCCGACCACCGTGCAATCGCAGAAGGTCCGACCGCCGTTCAGCGCGTTCGGCCAGACCGATTGGTCGCTGGTCAACCAAGTCCGCTTTCTGGCATCCGCCGCTTGCGATGACAATGACCGCCCAGTGTTTGACCTCATGAGCGAGATTTCCGCTGACCAGCAATGGGGCCTAGGAACCATTTACGGCACACGCTTCAAGGGCGGTTGGGGTCCGTCCGAGGCGGGAGCCTACCTAGTGCGCCAGGTAGGTGTGATTGGCAATCATTCTGATGGCTTTGCCGTTGCTATCGCCGTCCAACCAGCATCGGGATCCTTCGACGACGGCACAGCAGAACTCACAGAAGTCGCCACTTGGCTTGAAAAGCACACTGACGCAGTGCCATCCGGCCACTGCTGATCATAGGCCGTGGGGCAGCGAATATTCGGCAGCTAGAAGATGTACACCTTCGCCTCATTACCGCCGATGCAGGTGATCCACCGGTCACTTCCATGCCTTGCACACTGCATCACGAAATCATTTCCCTGGCACACCACGCCGGGACTGCTCTGCTGCACTTCCAGGCACCCGACGGCTCCCCGCGCAACCACATGTTGAACTGTGTCCAGCGATGGGTTGCTGGCCCAGTACGCTTGGCCGACGTTCCAAGCAAACATGCACGACGTCTTGTTCGACCCAGGGCCAACAAGGCCGCCGGGGTGATTCGGAATCGGCTTTCCGCCAATGCAACTACTGTCTCCCTTCAGATCCGACGTTTGAAGCAAATCGGGCGGTGGAACCAACTCGACAACCCGGTCTGTGGACGTCGGTGAGTCGATTGAGTAACTCGTTTCGCCGTCTGTCCAGCCGTGCGTAGTTGGAGATGTTGTGGTGGTAGTGCTTTCGTGGTTGTTGACGAGAGCGATTGACACTACGACTGCTGCCACAGCGACTGCTGCGGCGACACCGGCCACTATCTTGGCCGTCGACGAGGACTGTTTTGGTGCTGGTGTCCATCCGCTGGTCGGTGCAACGGCAGGTTGAAGCGGTGCTCGAGCACTGCTCGGTGGCTGCGAGTAGGCGCCCGATTGCGCTGATGGCCTGGAATGCACGGTCGGTATCTGTGGCGCTGCGATGGCGGTGGTGGTCGCAACCGGGGTTGTCGGTGTGGTCAGCTTGCGGTGTTGGGCTTCTTCAATCGCGTGGCCGAGGACGTAGGTCCACGCTTCGGGTAACGGCCGCTGGTCTGCTGGTTTGGTCAGAGTGTCTGTGATGAGTTGACGCAGCAAGGCCGGGGTGGTCGGCGGAAGATTGGCCGGGGTGGTGGTGTCGTGGTCCCCCGCAAGCAGCCGAAGTGCAAGTAGCCCGAGTTTGTAGGTGTCCGAATACATGGTGGCCAGCTCTTCACCACCGGGCACCTGCCAGCCAGGGGTCTCGACCTGGGTGAGTGCCGAGACGCCATTGATCCGCATCGCATCGCAGTCGATCAGGTAAACGGCCTCACGCGGCGTCAGCGAATAGAGCAGGTTTTTCGGAGAAATATCGCCCACGCACACTCCGTGCTTGTGCAAAAACGCCAACCCCGATGCAGCCTCGCGTAACAGCGCATAACGCTGCGCGTCATCGACGCTGATGCCGCGCGCGGCCAACACCGACGGGTGGTTGAGTAGATGCTGAAATTCCGCGGTGGCAGACGACACCCCTTTGACGGTGGTCAACTCGATAAAGAACTCCGCAGGAATAACCGGCATCACGAATCCACTTGGCACGCCGCCGTTTTCCACCAAGGCACATGGCCAAGCAGCGAGCGCGATCAAACGTTCTGCCTCTTTATAGGACAGGCTGTCCTCGACCAGGGCAGGCATCTCGGCCAGTGCAGTGAAATCAATCCCCGCAAGAGCGTGACTCTTGTACTCCTTATAGACCATCGACGCAGCGAACTTAGTCTTCACGTTCGGGGCGGCATAAACCATCCCCTGACCGCCCTGACCAATCCTGGTCAACTCCCCCAGCTTGGCGCGCTGAATCACCTGCGCAGTCACCGCCAACCCCCCAGCGAGCACATCAATTGTGTGCCGTACGCCCAGAATGTGTCGTGCTGATGACCCCGGCGTAGCAGTGATCCGCATCGAAGCCTTGGTGTGTGCACCACGCTAGGGCGGACGCCGAATCATTGAAGGTGTAGGGCGCAATAGTGACCCAGTAGTTTGGTGCCTCGAAGTTCGCCCAGTCGCCCGACCACAAAAGTTTGGCATTGTATTGACGGCGCAACCGCTGATGCTCCTGCAGTGTTGACGCGTTGTCATACACGATGCCATCGTCGTAGATTCCCGGTCGTTTGGAACTCAGCTGTGGAACCCACCGCTCGACCAGCTGGCTGCGGACGTATTCACGATCACCCGCAGCGAGCTGCTGCAGTTGAGTGAGGGCCGCGGCTTCAGGATCGATTATTGCCGTGGTGGTCGTCACGGCCGGCGCACTCGAATAAGCCGTATTTTCGGACGTCGGTCCATATGTCCAGCCGTGCGTAGTTGGAGATGTTGTGGTGGTAGTGCTTTCGTGGTTGTTGACGAGAGCGATTGACACTACGACTGCTGCCACAGCGACTGCTGCGGCGACACCGGCCACTATCTTGGCCGTCGACGAGGACTGTTTTGGTGCTGGTGTCCATCCGCTGGTCGGTGCAACGGCAGGTTGAAGCGGTGCTCGAGCACTGCTCGGTGGCTGCGAGTAGGCGCCCGATTGCGCTGATGGCCTGGAATGCACGGTCGGTATCTGTGGCGCTGCGATGGCGGTGGTGGTCGCAACCGGGGTTGTCGGTGTGGTCAGCTTGCGGTGTTGGGCTTCTTCAATCGCGTGGCCGAGGACGTAGGTCCACGCTTCGGGTAACGGCCGCTGGTCTGCTGGTTTGGTCAGAGTGTCTGTGATGAGTTGACGCAGCAAGGCCGGGGTGGTCGGCGGAAGATTGGCCGGGGTGGTGGTGTCGTGGTCCCCCGCAAGCAGCCGAAGTGCAAGTAGCCCGAGTTTGTAGGTGTCCGAATACATGGTGGCCAGCTCTTCACCACCGGGCACCTGCCAGCCAGGGGTCTCGACCTGGGTGAGTGCCGAGACGCCATTGATCCGCATCGCATCGCAGTCGATCAGGTAAACGGCCTCACGCGGCGTCAGCGAATAGAGCAGGTTTTTCGGAGAAATATCGCCCACGCACACTCCGTGCTTGTGCAAAAACGCCAACCCCGATGCAGCCTCGCGTAACAGCGCATAACGCTGCGCGTCATCGACGCTGATGCCGCGCGCGGCCAACACCGACGGGTGGTTGAGTAGATGCTGAAATTCCGCGGTGGCAGACGACACCCCTTTGACGGTGGTCAACTCGATAAAGAACTCCGCAGGAATAACCGGCATCACGAATCCACTTGGCACGCCGCCGTTTTCCACCAAGGCACATGGCCAAGCAGCGAGCGCGATCAAACGTTCTGCCTCTTTATAGGACAGGCTGTCCTCGACCAGGGCAGGCATCTCGGCCAGTGCAGTGAAATCAATCCCCGCAAGAGCGTGACTCTTGTACTCCTTATAGACCATCGACGCAGCGAACTTAGTCTTCACGTTCGGGGCGGCATAAACCATCCCCTGACCGCCCTGACCAATCCTGGTCAACTCCCCCAGCTTGGCGCGCTGAATCACCTGCGCAGTCACCGCCAACCCCCCCAGTCACAAATGGTGGCGAATCCTCGCCCCCGCGTCGGCCAGATCGGCACCGAACTCCAGTTATGTCCTTCCCCTACATGGGTCGGCGTGCCGAACCCGGTTCGCTTAATCAGTTGCCCAGTCATCGCTGTCTGTCCAAGCCGAGGGTGGGCGCTGGCTCCTGGCGGTGCCGCGCGCGCCGTGAAAGTGGGCGCGGTGGCGGTACGCGGGGCCAGACTGCTACTAGCGTACGGTCGTCGTCGAAAGTTTCACGACTGAAGTCAACCGCGTGAGCGAACTCGATAAGCGACGGTGGGTCAGGTCTGGTGAGGACGTCCCGCAGGAGGTTGCCCACGCCGCCCTCTCCGCTACCGAGAGGATCACCGATGCCGTCGGTTCCGACTATGAGAACCTCGCCGGCGGCAATTTCGACGACGGTCGGCGTCACAGCGGTGGGCACCCGAGGCAGTCCGGCCACTGCCGAGGAGGACACCCCGTCAGCCGACACTGGCTTGGCGCCGAGCAGCTCGATGAACCGACCCCCGGTGAGTAGCCAAGCGCTGGAGTCGCCGACGCCGACGAGGTAGGCGTATAGCAACCCCGGCTCGTTACATTCGATGACCGCACAGACCAGGGTGGTGGCCAAATGCTCTTCCGCGCATACGGGGTCGGGGGCGGGTAGGTTGAATAGGCTCTGGGCGCGCTCTGTAAGTGCCCAGGCGGTCGTCTTGATTAAGGCGGTCCAATCGGTCTCGGCGAGGTCAGCGCCAAGCTGGGTGTGGAGCCATTCGGCTGCTTGCTTAGTGGCGGTGCTAGCGCCGAGGTGTGACTGCGATGCTCCGGAAACACCGTCAGCAACTAAGACAATGACCCTCCCGTCGGGTAGGCAATGGGCCGCAAAATCGTCTTGGCGAGGCGCGCCGTTATAGCGATGCAGGTGTCCGCGCTGGGATACGCCCCGCATGGTAATCGCGCCCGTCGACCAACCATCAACGACCACGTCGGGACGAAACGGTAACGACTGGTACTTCGGCTCTATTACGGACGGTTCCACCGCGGGTGACGGCGCTCCCACCACGATCTGCGCGACCGTGGTTGGCCCCATGACCGCGGCTATACCCGAGGGATCGACAGCTCCATCACTCGCGCCGAGGGCGGTCGATACGCCGGCTCCCGCGATGCGAGCCGACTCTGCGGTGGGCGATAGCGGGAAGAAGCGATCGTCAACTGAGTCGCCCTCAGCCGACATTGAGGCGGGCGGTTCAGACGGGCGATGTTTTTGCTTTGGCTTCTTGAAGGGTGACCTCACGACCGACCGAGCCGCCTACACAACGTCCACGGCTAACGTGAACCCTTCTGGCTTCTCGAATTGCAGTTCGGCCGAGCCGCCCGCCATCGCCTGCCCGGAACTAATCACCGACTGAGTGAGCGATGTCAAGAATTCCGAGATCGCGGCGCCAGTATCCAGTCCGCGCGCGGCGACAAACGCAAATTGAGGTTTGGTTGCCAACTCGGTCACTGTAGCCGCATCGGCGTCACCTATGCCGAAGGCCAAGATGTTCGGTGCTGCTGGCTGAGACAGGAGACGCGCCCGAGAAGCCCGCCAATCCTCGTGTCCGTTCGGTAGACCATCGGTCAAGAAGAACACCGCCGGACGGTGCACCGTGTACCCCTGCGCCTTCAAACCTGGAATATCGACCGAGATGCGGTACGCCAACTGATCGAACGCCGCTGCATACGATGTCATCCCCTGAGATGTGAGCGTCGGCATCCCCGTGAGCAAACGCAGGTCTGCCGGTTCAAGGTAGGTGAACGCAGTATCGGAAAACCCCACGACGGAGAAACGCACCTTCGCCGCAGCAAACGACTCACGCTGCAACGCATCGTGCAACGACGACAAACCCTCATTCAGCTCACTGATATTGGGCCCCATCGAGCCCGACTCATCGGCGACAAAATAAACAAGAAGAATCGATCCCTTGGGTTCCACGTCTAATCCCCACCACTCGTTGACTTGGCCGCTTCCACGCTGTCGTAGAAGTCCCGGACGTGACTAACGTAATGCCAGCAGGCCAGAAGCGTAGGTCAATGTCAATATTCGGCAGACCCAGCCGCGTCTGTTCGAATGACTCTTAGCCAGGGTCAACGACAACTGTTGCGACCGCTCTGGTCGACTGCCGATTGCCTACCGTGGAGTGCACCGGTCAACCGGCGAGGGGTGCCGGGCAACATTGCTGGATACGGCAATCAGATCCGCCCGACACCCTTGAAGAAGAGCTATGAGCCGCACCCCCTGCAGCATGGCCGATCGTGGGGCCGCCGAGGCTGGCTGGCAAATCTGTGCGATGAAAGACGCAAGACAGATCAGCGTCAGTGTCAGCGGGGTTGATGGTTGATAGCCGGCGTCTGAGGCCTCGCCGTAGAAGCCAGACTGCGGAGAACAGTCGGCAGGCACCTGAGTCGGCTGTTGTCGAGCAAGGTTGGCCGGACGCCGGTGGGAACGTCATCAACGCCGCTGTTCACCGTCTCTGTCGCGCAGATATGGGCTCGACGCCGGAGCGTGTTCAACGATTGCAGGCAAGCTCGGGATTCTTCGCCATGGTGACATGGGTCAGCGCCACATCGATACGGGTCACCTCCCGTTCATGGGCATTGACCGCCTGCTCGAGCCGATCGAGTACGGCAGAAACCTTTTCGGTGCTGGTCCACAGAGCGATGTCGGCTCACGCCTGCACTGCGCGACAACGCAATCGCGATGTCGACCGCTGGGAGCCGACGAATCACGCTCACTTACAAACACCGACGGCACACCACGTGCCCGGTATTCTCCCATCGACAGTACGTTTCAGATATCGGGGAGGTTCCGCCCATGACGACGACCCCATCGGGCTGGTATGACGACGCAGACGACCCGAACGCTCAACGTTACTGGGATGGTCAACAGTGGACACCGCAGCGTCAGCGGAAGCCGAGGTCGTCGTCGCCAACGTCTCCCGCATTGCCGCCTCTTACGCAGCCGGCATATCGCACGCAGCCAAAGAACGATGTTATCGCCAGGCTGCGCACGAACCAATTGGCACTTCACCTCATCGGTGGAACACTTGGCGGGGTCGCGGGCGCTCTCTTGGGAGAGCTCGTCAATACCGACGCCTTCGCGAGTCGTATCGAATCAGTCGTCGAGACCGGCGTGTGGTTCAGCGTCTGCAGCGCCGTGATCGCCGCGGCGCTCTTCGTGAGCGCCGAGTGGTACCAACGCCGTGAATTGCAAGCGAGCCGCGTTCTGAAGGTGCTTTTGTTTGGCGCAATCGCCGGGTTCATCTCCGGCGCCGTGGCTCAAGGAGTTTTCTTGTTGGACATCGGCTCGTTCGACTTCAAGAACTACGTTCTACGGACCTTCTGTTGGGGACTGGCAGGTGCCATTATTGGTGGGCTCCTTTCCCGAACAGTTCCGAATCTAGGGTTAAGCCGTGGAAGCGCTGCGGGCTTCATCGGCGGCTGCATTGGTGGCCTCTTGTTCGTCCTCGTGTCAAACGGATTGCCTGAAACCTTGGGTCGCGTCATCGGTCTCGGTTCTTTGGGTCTGGCACTTGGACTGGCTATGTACCTCGTAGAGAACCTGTTTCGGGAAGCCAGCCTTGAAGTGATCTGGGCCTACAACGAGACGACGAGAGTGAGCCTGGGCCCCCAACCAATCACTATTGGGGGAGATATCGAGGATCAAATCTTCCTACGCGGCCTGCCGTCCCACCTAGGCAGCATCGTCTTGAACAACGGCCAGATCGAACACCTTGACAATTCGAACGGCACACGTACCCCGCTCACGGACGGCAGTCGTTTGACGATTGGTCCGATTCAGTTAGTTGTTCACGCGACGCAGTAGAAATTACCTCGGAACCGCAGACATGGCTTCGGGCGCTACGGTCCAGCAAACAGGAAGGTCTTCTCAATGACGGCACCCGATCATCCTGGCTGGTACGACGACCCGCACGACGCCACTGCACAGCGCTATTGGGACGGCCAAGAATGGACGCCACATCGACAGCGCAGGCCCATGTCGCCGCCAGTGCGGGCCGCCGTCACGCCACCTCAGCCGCCGCCGCCAGCAATGCCTCCTTCACAGTCACCTACGCCGCCTGCCGGCACCCGCCCGATTGGAGGCCTGCAGACTTCTGCGTGCACAGGCATTTGGCAGTAACGCGAACCAAT
>NZ_LZKP01000129.1 GCF_001672895.1 Mycobacterium sp. E740 | reverse complement strand
TGCGCACCGTTCCGATGTCGCAACCAGACACGGGCGCGCTGACGGCGGCGGCGTTGCGTAACGGTGGGATCGACGTCGCGATGGTCGACGAGCTCGCGGACTTCGACACCGTCGACGACCTCGAGACCGTCCGTCGAAAATGCCTGGCGGACAGCCGAATCCAGCGGTGCACCGGGAGGTTGCGCACCTCACCGTCGTCGTGGCGGATCCAGCAGCGTTCACCGTCGAGGGCGCGGTCGTAGAGATGGCCGAACATCAGATGCGCACCGTTCCGATGTCGCAACCAGACACGGGCGCGCTGACGGCGGCGGCGTTGCGTAACGGTGGGATCGACGTCGCGATGGTCGACGAGCTCGCGGACTTCGACACCGTCGACGACCTCGAGACCGTCCGTCGAAAATGCCTGGCGGACAGCCGATTCCTGCGCGCAACCGACTCGGTGCGCATCTGATGTTCGGCCATCTCTGGCCGCGAGACGCCCAGCACCCACCATCCGCCGTCCTCGGCAGGACCGAGCACCGCGTCGCAGCC
>NZ_LZKP01000128.1 GCF_001672895.1 Mycobacterium sp. E740 | reverse complement strand
TGCGGCTGCGGAGCAAGGTCGTCGAGGTCTGCGTCGCCGACGGGCGGGTGAACGGAGTGCGCCTCGAGGACGGCACCCCGCTGAGCGCGCCGGTAGTCGTCTCCGGCATCGCGCCCGACCTGACGGTCAACGGACTCATCGACGTGGGATCGGTGCCGTCCTCGAGGCGCACTCCGTTCACCCGCCCGTCGGCGACGCAGACCTCGACGACCTTGCTCCGCAGCCGCAGTTCGCCACCGGCGTCGGTGAACACGTCGCAGAGGTGGGAGGTCAGCGCGCCGATCCCGCCGCGAAGTTTCTTGACCAGCAGCGCGTTCTCGTCGGGAACGGCGAAGCCGTACGCGAGCGCCGCCGCGGTGCCCGGCGTCGCCGGCCCCCGGTAGGTGGTGTTGCACGCCAGCAGTGACAGCATGCCGCGCAGCGCGCCGTGCTTCTCCTTGTCGGGCAGGAAGCGGTCCAGCACGTCGGTCACCGAGCCGAACAGCAGGTCGGTGATCGCGGCGCGTTCGAATTCCGTTGTGGCACAGGCGTACGTCTCGTCGAGCGTCTTCGGCGGCCGGCCCGCGTCGAACCGGCCGAGCGCGCGGGTCGGCGCCTGGCACCAGGCCATCAGGCCGGCCATCCCGTTCACCGCTTCGGCGCCGTGCACTTCGTTGATGTGGGCGAGCAACTTCATCGGGTCGGTGTAATAGACCAGCGGTTCGTCGCCGACGCCGCGCAGTGACACCGACATCACGTCGAGGTCGACGGTGGGCAGCGCGTCTAGTCCGAGTTCACGGCTGACGACCGCAGAGGTGGGGATCTGCACCGAACCCGCGATCTCGAACCTGAAGCCGTCGAACAGTTCAACCGTGGAGGCCATGCCGCCGGCATAGAGCTTGGCGTCCAGGCAGACGGTGTTCAGTCCGTGTCTCTGCAGCAGGGTGGCGGCGGTCAACCCGTTGTGGCCGGCGCCGATGACGATCGCGTCGAAGTCGCTCATCGGCTGAGGCTGGCACGGGGTGCGTAGTTTTGTCAATGATGACGAAACTTGGTCAATCGATACCGGCGGCGAGGATGTCGAGCGCCTCGCGTGTGAGCCGGGACAGCTCCGGCAGCGACCGCTGCTCGCCGAGCATCCACATCTCCATCGCGCCGAACACCGCGGCCGCGATGCAACGTGCGGTCACGGCGATCCGCATCCGCTGCTGACTTCCGGCGCCCGGCGCCAGGTTCGCCGTCAGGTGCTCACCGATGGCCTCGGCGAAGTCGGCTTCGACCTGGCGGATATGCCGCACGACCCGGCCGGGCTCAAGTTCCTGGGCGCGCAGTGCAGCGGTCTGCGCGACGGCCCAATCGTCATACGGGCGAGCCATGATCGCCGAATGCACCGACTCGATGATCGACTCTTCGGGGTTTCGGGCCGCCAGCGCCTCCCGGAACCACTCCAAGCCGGCGTAGTCAGCGAAGAGCAGATCGTGCTTGGACGCGAAATGCCGGTAGAAGGTCCGAAGCGTGACGCCGGCGTCCGCGGCGATCTGTTCGGCAGAGGTGTCCTCGACCCCCTGGGCCAGGAACCGGACGACCGCGGCTCGCCGCAGCGCCTCGCGGGTGCGCTCGCTGCGTGCGGTTTGCGCTGGCCGTGGCATGTGCACGAAGGTACCCGACCGGAAGCGCGATGTTATGTCAACATTGACAAAACTTCGGTCAGTGGCCAGACTCCCGCTATGGTGTCCCTCATCGTCCACGCGGTCCTCGGCATCGTGGTCATCGCATTCGTCATCAGATCGAATCCGGCGATATTCACGCGAGTCCCGACGGGTCCGAAGCTTTCGGCCCTGGAAACCGCCTACTGGGCTATCGGTATCGCATCGCTTCCGCTGTGCTGGTACTTCAACATTCGCTATGTGTACGAATTCGCGCCCAACCCGACGATCGGTCAGCCCAACTGGTCAGAGTTCATCGCGCTGGGATACGCCAATCCGGCATCGAGTTCGCAGGTGCTCGACTACACGATCATCAACGTGATCCTGCTGCCACTGTTCACGATCGTCGATGGGCGCCGACGCGGAATCCGTCGACCGTGGCTGTTCTTCGTTTCCAGCCTGTTCACCAGTTGCGTGTTCGCTTTTGCCTTCTACTTCGCAACGCTCGAGCGGCAGCGTCGGCACCAGCACGTGGAGGCGCCGGTCCAATCTGCGGCCTGACGGCCCGCGCGGCCGTACAGTGCGTGCATGATCAGCGACGCGCTGCGGCAACGCCGGCTCGACGTGATCCGGGTGCACATGGACACCGAGGTCACCAAGGAGTTCGACGCCACCCTGGCCACGTTCAAGAACGAGTCGGGGGGCCGTCCGCACTACGAGATCATGGCCACCGGCCAGGTGTTCGACGGTGACGACGAGGTGATGGCCTACTACCGGACCACGCGCACCGCGTTTCCGGATCAACGCCACGACAACGTCCGCTTCCACGTGTCCGACGATGCGGTGATCGTCGAATTCGATCTGCTGGGAACGAATCTCGGCGAGTTCTACGGATTACCGCCGACCGGTAGGGCGTTTCGGGTTCCGGTCGCCGCGATCTTCTTCTTCGAAGACGACCGGATCGTCAACGAGCGGATCTACTTCGACTCGGCCAGTCTGGTCAGCCAGATCGGCCGCGCGGAGCTGCTCGCCGGTGACACCGCATGAAGGTCCACCATCTCAACTGCGGGTCCATGCATCCGAAAGTCGTCCCGCCACTGGTCTGCCATGTGCTGCTCGTCGAGACGGACAACGGCCTGGTGCTCGTCGACAGCGGGTACGGGCTCGACGACTGCGCCGCTCCGGCAGCGCGCATCGGCCCGACCCGCTGGATCACCCGCCCTGTCCTCGACCCCGACCAGTCCGCCGTGAAGCAGGTGCAGCGGTTGGGTTTTCGCCGCGAGGACGTCCGGCACATCGTCGTCACGCATTTCGACGTCGACCACATCGGCGGGATTTCGGACTTTCCCGAGGCGAAGATCCATTGCACCGCAGCCGAAGCGCTCGGAGCGATGCGAGCGCCGAGCCGCGAGGAAAAGTTCCGGTTCCGGCCCGCGCAGTGGGCACACGGGCCGAAGATCGTCGAACACAGTCCCGACGGCGAACGGTGGCGCGGTTTCGCCGCCGCCAAGGAATTGACCGAGATATCAACCGGAATCGTATTGGTGTCCCTGCCCGGCCACACCCGCGGCCATGCCTGTGTCGCCGTCGACGCCGGCAACCGCTGGCTACTGCATTGCGGGGACGCCTACTATCATCCGGGCACCATCGACGGCGAAGGCCGAGTTCCCAGGCTGCTTCGCGTTTTCGAGAAGTTCGCGGCGTTCGACCGCAAGAAGGTCACGGAAAACCATGCGCGCCTCACAGAGCTGTACCGGCGCGGCGAGCCCGACCTGTTCCTGTTCTGCGCGCACGACGCGGGCCTGCTCGACCGCGCCATCCGAACCGCCTAGCGGCTCGCGCGCTTGCGCAGGAACGACTGCAGCCCTCCGAGGACGTCGTAGTAGCGCGTCGGCGCGATCCGCCCGAGGGTATCGAAGAGGTAGGCGTCCGGGCCCACGAGGATGCGGACCTTTCCGGCTTCCACGCCGCGGTGGATGATCGCCGCGGCCTTGTCGGGCTGGGTCATCGTAATCGCCGCGAACTCCTGGGCCATCTGTTCCTGGGTGCGGCCGCGACCGTCGGGATCCTTGCGGTAGCGGGCGTTGCGGACGATGTTGGTGTTGATGCCGCCGGGGTGCACGTTGACCGCCGACACGCCGGTTCCGCGCAATTCCTGGCGCAACGAGTCGGTGAAGCCGCGGACTGCGAATTTGGCTGCGCAGTAAGCGCTCTGGGTAGGCATGCCGACAAGGCCGAAGACGCTGGAGGTGTTGACGATGACGCCCTCGTCCTGCTCGACGAGAATAGGCAGGAACGCCCTCGTGCCGTTGACGACACCACCGAAGTTGATGTCCCACAACCAGGCATCGTCCTCGACGACCGCGTCGAGCACGCGCGAGGCGACTGCGACGCCCGCGTTGTTGAACACCGCGCCGATCGGCTGCGGCGCCCACTCGCGGACCTCGCCGGCAAAGTCGAGTTGCGCCTCGGCGTCGCGCACGTCGAGCACCCGCAGCAATGTCGGGCCGTGCAGCGAGGCCTCGGTCTCCTTGAGGCCCTGCTCGTCGACGTCGGCGATGGCGACCGGGCAGCTGTGCGCGGAAAGCCGTTGGGCCAGAGCGCGTCCGATGCCGGATGCCGCTCCGGTGATGACTGCGGTGCGGCCGCTGATCGTCCTGCGCTGCTTGCTCATGCTCGCTCCTTCAGTGTTGCGTGGTCGGTGACGAGGTCTATGACGCGGTCCCATGCGCCGGTGGGTAGGTCGTGACCGAGGCCGGTGATGGTTTCCAGGCGTGCGCCGGGTATCGCCTTGGCGGTGGCCGCCCCGCCGGTCGGGTTGACCATGCGGTCCCGGTCTCCGTGGATGACCAGGGTCGGCACGTCGATGTGGGCGAGTTCGGCGGACCGGTCGCCGGAGGCGAAGATGCCGGCCAGCTGGCGCACGATACCGCCGTTGGTCGGATCGCGGTCCCACGCGATGGCCGCCGCCTCACGGACCGCCCGCTCGTCGAAGGGATAACCGTGCGAACCGATGTGGCGGAACATGTTCACCGCGTTGTCCATCGCCTCGGCGCGGGTGCGGGGCGGTCGTGCGGTCAGCATGCGACGCCAGGTCGACACCGCGGGCCTGCCGAGTCGGCGCGCGCCGGTCGTCGACATGATCGACGTCAGAGTGCGAACGCGGCCCGGGTGGTGTGCGGCGACGGTCTGGGCGATCATGCCGCCCATCGAGATGCCGACAAGGTGGGCGTCGTCGTGGCCGAGCGCGTCCATCAGCCCGACGGTGTCGCGTGCCATGTCGCCCAGGTGGTAGGAGTTGCGGCCGCGAAACATCGCGACGGGGTTGGGCGGCCGCTGTCTGATGTGCGTCGACCGGCCGGCGTCGCGGTTGTCGAAGCGCGTCACCAGGAAGCCGCGCGCGACCAGGGCGGCGACGAAATCGTCTGGCCACGAATGCAACTGCTGCCCCAGCCCGGCGATGAGGAGCACAGGGGCGCCGGACGGGTCACCGGTCTGCCGGTAGCACAACTCGATGCCGCGCCCAACGTCGACGATGGTCTCCTGGTCTGTCATGCCGACACCCTCTCCGACTCGCTGGTGGCCGCCTTCTGCGCGGCCTTGGGCCGACGGAACACGATGGCGCGTCCGCCGCGCGCGGGCGCTGTCGCGACGCCGCGGGAATGCCGGCGCTCGCCGCGGGCATACGTCGTGCCGAACTCGAACTCGCGCAGCAGAGTTCGTAGCGTCACGTTCATCTCCATGTTCGCGAATGCCGCGCCGATACAGCGGCGGATGCCGCCGCCGTAGGGAATCCACGTGTGGGTGTCCGGATTGGCGCCGAGGAACCGGTCGGGATTGAATGTGCCCGGGTCGGTGAAGTTCTGCGGCGACGCGTGCGACATGCCGATGCTGACGATGATCGTATGGCGTTGCGGAACCACCCACTCGCCCAACCGGATACGGTCTCGCGTGACACGTAGGGTCGCCTCGATCACCGGCCGGGTGCGCTGCACCTCCCAGACCGTGGCCTGCGTCAGCTCGGTCCCGCCCGCGTCGACCTCGGCGGTCAGCCGGGACAGCAGGCGCGGGTGCCTGCGCAGGCGTTCGATCGCCCAGGCCAACGTGGTCGCGGTCGTCTCGTGACCGGCGGCAAGGAGGGTGAGCAGTTCGTCGGCGATGTGGCCGTCGGAGATCGGCGAGCCGTCCTCGTATCGGGCGTGTAGCAGCAGAGCAAGGACGTCGGTACGCTGCTCGAACTCTGGGTCGGCACGGGCGTCGGAGATGAGGCCGGCGATGATCTCGTCGTAACGCCGCCGCGCCCGCGTCACGCGGCCCCACGGGCTCCACGGCCCTAGGTCACGCCGAAGGACCTTGGGCAGCACGGCCATCCGGGAGGCGAGCGGGACCATCGGTGGCAGTAGTTCGCGAAGTTCGTCCAGCGCGGCGCCCTCCGCGCCGAAGACGGTGCGCAGGATCGCGTTGAGCGTGATGCGCATCATCGAGGGCAGCGTTTCGAACTCGCGGCCTTCTGGCCAGGTGGCGACCTCGCGCAGGACCTCTTCTTCGACGATCGCCTCGTAACCGGCCATGCGCTTGCCGTGAAACGGCGGCACGAGCAGCTTGCGTCGTTCCCGATGCTCGGCGCCGTCGAGGCTGAACGTGGACCCCGGTCCCAGCACCTGCCCCAGATTGGAGGCTCGGGCGACCAGGTCGCTGTTCGTGGTGAACAGATCCTTGACGAGGCTTCGTTCGCTGATCACGAGAGCTGGACCGAAGACCGGCAACTCGACGGTGAATGCACCGCCGTACCTGCGGCCGATCGCGGTGAGCGCACGGTGGCGCACGGTGAGGAAAGCCAGTCCGACTGCCGCCTTGGGGAGCCGGGGGCCGGGCGGAAGCCGCACCGGGTCCGTCGTCGCTTCGGCCATGAAGCCACCTTCCTGGAGCCCTCGGTACACCGAGGTACCGACGTACGGTACGTGGTGGTACCGAAGAAGGCAAAAGGTGATGGCGTCCGCGTGGGGTGCCCACAACGTGCATCGGTACCTCAACTACATCGACAGTGGCGGTAGAAATGTTCGCCCCACCGCCCTGTCCGTCCTCACGGACCGCCGCCCCACCCGCGAACCCGTACGGCGGCGTCCTCGCGATCAGTAGTCCCACGCGGAAGGGACGCACCGGAACGCGTTACCTGCCAGCGCCACACGACACACCGACGGGAACGGCAAGTGGGTGGCCACCAGAGACTCACCGGTCGATGCCAGCTCGCGCAGCAGCTCGACACGCACCCGAGCCGCTTCCGCTGGGTCGTGTTCGAAGCCGTTCTGCCAGTTCGGGTTGTCGAAACCTGGCGCGAAAACCGCGTCGCCCGCGAATGTCAGTCGCTCACCACCCGAGGCCACTTTCACGACGCTGTGGCCTGGAGTGTGACCACCGGTGCGGGTGACGAGCACACCCGGTGCCACCTCGTAGTCGGTCTCGAACGTGCGCAGCTGGCCTCGGTATTCGGCCAGGAAGCGTGCGGCGATCGACCGCAAGGCATCCGGCACGGGCGCGGGCATGTCGGTCTGCGAGAAATCGGGCGCCTCCCAGAACTCGGCCTCCCTGGAAGCTGCGTGGATTCGGAGGTCGGGGCGGAGTCGCTCCTTCAAGCCACGAGTCAGCAACCCGCCCACGTGATCCATGTGCATGTGGGTGAGCACCACGTCGGTGACGGCCGACGGATCGATGCCGGCGGCCTCGAGCCGGTGGACCGTCTGCCCTGCGCGCGGGAAGTCCGGGAACTCCACACCGAGGCCGGCATCGACGAGGATCGTCCTGTCACCAGCTCGCACCACGACGACATTCAACGGCCAGTCGAGTACTTCGTGTGGCAGAAACCTCTCGTCGAGCCATTGCCCAAACTCTGTTTTGTCGGCGTTGGTCGCCATCGTCTTGGCGGTGATGGGTAGGACCCCGTCGCTGATGATCAGCACCTCGATGTCACCTACCCGAACCGCGTAACGCGACGGGACCAACTCGTCGGGCACTACCTGCACGGAGCGTGATTCGTCGACGACGCTCATGACCTTCTCCCGTTCAACTATCAATCCGACGACGGCCTCGGATCGGGCCGCCAACCGGCGGAACGCCGCTCAGTCACCCGGGTCATCCATGGATGAATCCCCGAGGCACATGTCGTTCCCTGGAGTAAAGGACATCAACAGCTTGAAAGGAGCGCGACGTGAAGATCGTTGTCGTAGGTGGAACCGGCCGGGTGGGCTCGATCGTGGTGCGGCACTTGATCGATCGCGGTCACCAAGCGATCGCTGCGGCCCCGAGTACCGGTGTCGACACGGTGTCCGGACGGGGTTTGGCGGACGTGCTCGACGGTGCCTCGACCGTTGTCGACGTGTCGAACTCACCCGTCCTCGACGACTCCGCGCGAGCGTTCTTCGAGGCATCCACCACCAACCTGCTGGCTGCCGAAGCTGCCGCCGGAGTCAGCCACCACGTCGCCTTGTCGGTGGTAGGCACGGCCCAGCTAGCAGAACGAAGCGGCTACTTCGCGGCGAAGCTGATGCAGGAGCAACTTCTCGCGACGGGTGCGATACCTCACTCGATCGTGCACGCCACTCAGTTCTTCGAGTTCGTCGCGACCATCGCAGATTCCGCGACCGTCGACGGGTCAGTGCGGCTGCCGCCCGCGTTCATCCAGCCCATCGCAGCCGCCGATGTCGCCGAGTTCGTGGCATCGGTCGCCGTCGGCCCACCAACCAGAGGAATCGTGGAAGCCGCTGGCCCACAGCGGTATCGGATGCCCGAGCTCGTGCGCACCGCACTTACCGCGGATGGCGACCCCCGCGCCGTCGTCTCGGATTCCACGGCCACGTATTGGGGCACCGCAATCGCCGAGGACGTCTTAGTGCCCGCAGAAGGGGCCTGGCTTGGGACGCGGCATTTCGAAGACTGGCTCATCGCCTCCGCGGCCACCGGCTGAGTCAGCTCGTCACTGCTGACATCCTCGGTGGGAGGCCGACCGTCGGTACGGTAGTCCCGAGACTTCGGGACGGCGGTGGGACATGGCGATACAGGGTCCGGTGCAACGCCTGCGCGGTCGTGCAACTGAAACCGCCGTGTTGCGCAACCTGATCGCCGATGCCAGATCCGGTGCCGGTCGGGCGCTTGTTCTGCGGGGAGAGGCGGGCGTCGGAAAGACGGCATTGCTCGAGTGCGTCGTCGAGGCGGCCGACGACTTTCGGGTGTCGCAGGTGTCCGGCATCGAGTCCGAGATGGAACTAGCCTTCGCGGGCCTCCAGCAGTTGTGTTCGCCCATCATCGGCTTCGCCGACCAGTTACCCGCACCTCAGCGCGACGCGCTGCACGTCGCGTTCGGACGCGGCACGGGTCCAACGCCAGACCGTTTTCTGGTCGGCTTGGCGGTGCTCAGCCTTGTGTCGGCTGCCACCACAGACGGGCCGCTTCTCTGCGTCATTGACGACGCCCACTGGCTCGACGAGGTGTCGGTGCAGATTCTGGGCTTCGTCGCGCGACGGCTGGTAGCCGAGCCGGCAGCGTTCCTCTTCGCGGTGCGCGAGCGACCCGACGGGCTGACTGGTCTGCCAGAGCTGGTCGTCAAGGGTCTGTCCGAGGATGAGGCCAGGGCGTTGTTGGATTCGGTCACGATCGCTGCTCTGGACCCGCTGGTGCGTGACCGAATCGTCGCCGAGACTCGCGGTGTTCCGCTGGCGATCCTCGACGTGCCGCGCAGTGTCTCGGCGGCAGAGCTTGCCGGCGGGTTCTGGATCTCGGGCAAGCGCTCGTCGCCAGCCGCCATCGAGCGTGGCTTCACCGACCGCGTGCGCGCGCTACCGACCGCTACCCGAAGGCTGCTGCTTCTCGCCGCTGCTGAGCCGGTGGGCAATTCGGCGCTGTTCTTGCGTGCAGCCGCCCGGTTGGGCATCCCGGTCGACGCGCTCGCAGCGGCGGAGGCCGAAGGCATCGTGGAGCTCGGTCCCCGGCTACGCTTCGCCCACCCGTTGATGCGATCAGCCGCCTACCGCGCCGCCGACTTGGACGAGCGCCGAGCCATACACGCCACTCTGGCGGCCGCCACCGATCCGGACGCCGACCCCGATCGACGCGCCTGGCACGCAGCGCTCGCCGCGGCGGGGCCCGACGAGACGGTTGCCACGGAACTGGAAGCGTCCGCCGGTCGTGCACAGTCCAGGGGCGGCGTCGCCGCCGCGGCGGCCTTCCTGGAGAGGGCAGCGGTACTCACGGCCGATGCCGGCATGCGCGGGAAGAGGGCGATCGCGGCAGCGCAGGCCAAGCGGGATGCCGCGGCGCCAGATGCGGCCCGCGAACTGCTCGCCCTGGCAGAAATGTCGCCACTGACGCAGCTGGACCGCGCGCGGGTGGGAAGGATGCGGGCCCAGATGGAGTTCCTTCGCAGCCGCGCTGGCGAAAGCGGAGCCCTGCGCACCACGGAGGCGGCCGCGGGACTGCTGGAAGCAGCCCAGGCACTCGACGGCCTCGATGATGAGCTGGCGCGCGAAACCTACCTGGAGGCATTAACTGCAAGCATGTACGCCGGCCGGTTGGGCAGGCCTGGCCAGCTGGCGGACATTGCACGCGCAGGCCGCGCCGCCCTCGCGGACGTCACGGCTCCCAGCCGCCCGGTCGACCTGTTGTTGAGCGGCCTGACCACCAGGATCCTCGACGGGCCGGGCCGTGGGTCCGAGCACCTACGTGCCGCGCTGGACCGGTGGAACACCCATTCATCCAGCGCCGACGCCACGACGCTGCACTGGCCGTATCCGATCGCCCAGGAGTCCGCCGCGCATGAACTCTGGGACGACGCCGTGCTTCAGCACATCGCCACCGAAACGGTCACACGTGCACGCGCCGCTGGCGCCCTGGCGGCCCTCCCACCCGCACTCGTGTACCGCGCCGGCGTCCACGTCTACACCGGCGAACTAGCTGCTGCCGAAACCCTCATCGCCGAGGTGACCGAGCTGACCGCGTCAACAGGTCAAGCGCCGGTGAAGTACCACTCGCTGACGCTGGCCGCCTGGCGCGGCGACGTCGAGGCCATCGGCCTGCTGAAGGCGGCCGCCGCGGACGGTCTCGCGAAGGGTGAGGGCCGGCTGATCGGCGTGGCTCGATTCACCACGGCGGTGCTGTTCAACGGCATCGGACGGCATAGGGAGGCGCTGGCCGCCGCACGCGAGTGCTGCGAGTACGAGGACCTCGGGTTCCACGGTTGGGCATTGTTCGAATTGATCGACGCTGCAACGCATCTCGATGACCGCCAGGTCGCCGCAGGGGCCCTCAAAGGACTGGTGGCGCGCGCGGGCAGTAGCGGCACCGATTGGGGGTTGGGCATGGCGGCTGCGGCGCGTGCCCTCGTCGCGGCTGGCGATACCGAGGCAAACTTCGTCGAAGCGGTCGAAGGCCTAGAACGAGCACATATCGGATTCCACGTCGCACGGACGCGGCTCTCGTACGGCGAGTGGCTGCGCCGAAACCATCGGCGGGCAGACGCTCGCACGCAACTCGGCGCCGCTCACGAATCGTTCACCGGCATGGGTGCTCACGGCTTCGCCGCGCGAGCGCGCCGCGCATTGGTCGCCACGGGCGACAAGGTCCGCAAGCAGCCGACGACGTCGGGCGATCCGCTGACGGCTCAGGAAGCGCAGATCGCGAAATTGGCAGGCGATGGGTTGACTAATCAGGAGATCGGCGCCCAACTGTTCATCAGCACCCACACCGTGGAGTGGCACCTGCGCAAAGTTTTCGTCAAGTTGGGTATCAGCTCGCGCCGCCAGCTGCGTACACGCGACCACGTGTACTGAGCGCTGACGAATCCGACTACGGACTGTCAAGGGTCCGCCACGGCGCGTGGCGCGGAAGTGTCGAGAGCAGCAATCAACTCGACGCCTCGACAAGGACCAAACCATGAAGACCCACGGCATCGGCCTGAGAGCCGTCACCGCATCCACGTCGGCGCCGATCGCGCCGACCGACGCCGATCGCGGACTCGCCGACCGCTTTGCCCGCGATGCGGTGCCCCTCGTCGGCGTGTTGAGTCGGCGGGCGCGACGGTTGACCACCTGCGACGCGGACGCCGAGGACTTGGTGCAGGACACCCTTCTGCACGCATACGCAGGATTCGCTTCTTTCGAGCCGGGGACGAACCTCAAAGCCTGGTTGTTACGGATCATGCACAACCGCTGGGTGAGCGGGCACCGCTACCGACAACGTCGGCCAAACGAAGTCGCCGAGGACGTTGCCGGCGTCGCGGACCTAGCGCGCGCCTCGATGAGGCACCGGTCCGCCGAGGCCCAAGTGCTCGACACGATGGCCAGCGACGACCTTCACGCTGCCCTCGCATCTCTGCCCCATGGCACCCGAATGGCGCTGTACTACGCCGACGTGCTGGGGCACACCTACGCCGAGACCGCGGCACTGCTCGACATCCCGGCTGGCACGGTCATGTCGAGAGTCTTCCGCGGCAGGCAGCGGCTACGTGCGGAACTCGCACACCTCGCTCCAACCGAACGCAACGCCGTCACCGCGTAATCGGTGACGCTGAAAGGACATGACACATGACCGCCGCATACGACGCCCAGTGGGAAAGCGCACTCACCGTCATCCAAGAGGTGACACCTCCCCTCCTGCCGCAGCGGGCCCACGCGACGACGGTAACCGTCACTTACCCGCCAGGTAGCGCAGGCGCCCCGCCGCATCGGCATCCCGGCGGACCCGCCTTCGGTTTCGTCCTCGAAGGCGAAGTGCTCTTCGAGCTCGAAGGCGAAACACCGCGAGTGCTCCGGGCAGGCGAGGCATTCTGGGAGCCCGGGGGCGACGTGATCCACTATTCGGACGCCAACAACCGCGACGACATCCGGTGCCGATTCGTGGTCACAATGCTCTGTGCGCCCGACCGTCCGATGCTCGAGTTGGTGAGCACCGACGAACTGGCACAACGCAGTCACCGTCGCGTGCCACCGGGGGCGCCGTCGCGTTGACGATCTTGACCGCGATGGCCTCGCGACGACTGGATACCAGTTCTCAGCGATCCGGCTGTCGAACAGAGCCGGTCGGTGAGAGGCCGTCCCTTCCGAGCCCGCCTATCCGCGACGACGTCTCCGCTCTGGTGCTCTTAATACGGATGTCGGCGGTCCGTTGGCGTTGTTCCCCTTCAGGCGAAGATGACCGCACACCCGCCTACTGGGGTTAGGACAAGGCGGTGATCGAGTAATCAGCGGCGCGAGTTGTGTACGTGCCGGGCGCCGTCAAAGTCGGCATGATGCTGAATATCCGACTGGACTCCGTTGTGCTTGTGGCCAGGGCCGGGATCGAACCGGCGACCTTCCGCTTTTCAGGCGGACGCTCGTACCAACTGAGCTACCTGGCCGGAAGGCAGGGGCCTCACAACCCGGATGCCTCGCCGTGATGGCGACCCTGACGGGACTCGAACCCGCGACCTCCGCCGTGACAGGGCGGCGCGCTAACCAACTGCGCCACAGGGCCTTGCGTGCGTCCCATCGTACGGGTCGTCACGTGTACCCCCTACGGGATTCGAACCCGCGCTACCGCCTTGAAAGGGCGGCGTCCTAGGCCGCTAGACGAAGGGGGCCAGCCGAATCTCTCCGGGGTACTCGCAACGCGATGACGTTGGGAGCTTCGATAGCTTAGGGCACCGACACTGCAATCCTCAAACGAGGCCACCACTAGCCACCCAGTATCCTGTCGTTCGCGCCCCTATAGCTCAGTTGGTAGAGCTACGGACTTTTAATCCGCAGGTCCCAGGTTCGAGCCCTGGTGGGGGCACCATCTACCGCGTCGGCACGGTCGGCACCACGCCGCTGCTCGGCCAGCAGCCCAGCGGGCTGATACCCGCCTCGCGCGCCGAGTCGAGACACTTGCTCACCAACACGTTGGGATTGTCGGCGACGGAGCCCGCGAGGATTTCGTTGGCGCGCGCCTCGGCCTGGGCGGTCTTGGCCCGTTGTTCGGCGATCCTGGTGTTCGCCTTCTCGACATTCAGCGCATTGATGCGGTCCTGGGTGGCTTGGTCGTAATTGACCAGCGGCACAATCACGTTCAGGATTTCGATCTGGCCGCCGACCTTCGCGCGCAGTTTGTCGGCGACCTCGTCGCCCAACGCCTGCACGTTGGCGCCCTCGACGTTCTCCGGCGCGAGCGGATCGAAGTCGGCGAAGACCTCGTTGAGCGCCGCCCGTAGTTCGCGGGTCACCAGGTTGTCGCGGACATTCTCGAACTGCAGGTAGTCGAGGAACAATTCGTCGGCCGCGGACGGCTGGATCCGCCATCGGACGCTGTTGTCGACGTTTGCCGTCGAGTTGTTGCCCAATCGCACTGTCGTCGCCTGCTCGCCGGTGTGGTTGTCGATCTGGATGGTGCCGTCCATCTCGGTCACCGACTGCCAGGGCGCCTTCAAATGCAGCCCGTTGCCGAGCGTGCCGCTGGGCCGGCCGAACGTCGTGACGACACCGACGTTCCGGGCCGACACGATCGTCGTCGAGCCGAGGATCAGTACCAGGATCGCCAGCCCTCCGGCGACAACCGCCACCCGCGTCGCACGTGTCCGGCCGACCGGGTTCTTCGACGTGGCCCGTACCAGAACCGCGACGATCGTGACGACGATCAGCAGGATCACTGCAACCACTTGCCAGGTCACGTCGGCCAACTTTCTGTCGAGGGTCCGGCGAATAGTAAGGGCTGCAGCGGTCCTCGGCAGCGTGTTCTACACGTTCGGGCAGTAGAACTGCGGCTGGCCGCGGTACTCGACCGGCGGCAGATTGCGCGCGGGTGTCTCCACCAGAGGCGCGTCCGCGGGCAGCCGACCTGTCGCCCGGTCGACCGCCGACCGCTTGCGCGGGTGCATCAGCATGCGTTTGGGCAGCTTCTTGTTGGCGAGAGTGATGACGTCGCAGAGGCGCCGATGCAGCCATTCCTGACGAGGTGACCATGTGTAGCCCATCAGCTCGCGCACCGGCGGGTCGTAGAGGGCCACCGTCATGAATGTCAGAAAGCGTTGCATCACTTTCAGATTCAGCGCCCACATCCAGTCCGGAATCCAGGACAGCGACGGGTGCTTGGGCATGGTGGACAAGTCCATCACCTCGCGCGCCGCCCAGTTGTTCTCTAAGACGTTGCGGCACATGTGATCCCAATACTGCTGGAATTCCTCCCAGCTCTCGGGCACCGGCCGCATGCTCACCCCGTACATCCGGTACCAGGCGATGTGCTCGTCGAACAACTGGCGCTTGTCAGCCTCGGTGAGTCCGCCGCCGAACTTCTCGGCGGCCAGCAGGGTCGACTTGAAGAACGTCGCGTGGGCCCAGTAGAAGACGTCGGGGTTCAGCGCGCTGTACCGCCGGCCCTGCTCGTCGACGCCCTTGATCCCGATGTGGTAGTCGCGCACCTCCGCGCCCGTCTTCGGTGCGCGGTCGCCGTCGAACACGACTCCCCCGATCGGGTAGATCGACCGCAGCAACCGAGGGATCCGCTCGAGGAAGAAGATGGAGTGCTCCTGCACCGCTGCGCCCAGCTGCGGGTGCATGTTCTGCATCGACCCGGCCCACGTGCCCTGGAACAGGCCCGTCCACTGGCCGAAGTACTTCCACGTCAGCGAGTCAGGACCGAGCGGCAGGGGTGGGGCGTCGTAGCCGCCGGATGTCACGGGGCAGCCGGCCGCCACCTCCGGCGTGCTGTTCACCGGGCACGTCGCAGACGTATCTTGAGGCACTGATGTACTTCCGTCCGGATCTGTATCAGACTTTGACTACAAGCGTTGTCACCGCGAGCTTAGGAGGAATGTGGCTTCGGGTCAACGACGGGGCCGGTGGTCCGGCGTGCCGCTGCAGGACCGCCAGGTGCTGCGCCGCGACGAACTCATCGCCGCGGGAGTCGAGCTCCTCGGTAGCTCCGAGGGCCCGTCCCTGACCGTTCGCGCTGCGTGCCGTACCGCCGGGCTGACCGAACGCTACTTCTACGAGAGCTTCGCCGACCGCGACGAGTTCGTCCGCGCCGTCTACGACGACGTGTGTGCGCGGGCGATGTCGACGCTGATGACGGCAGAGACGCCGCGCGACGCGGTCGAGCGGTTCGTCGCGCTGATGGTCGACGACCCGACCAGGGGCCGGGTGCTGCTGCTCGCGCCTGCCAGCGAACCGGTGCTGACCCGCTCCGGCGCCGAATGGATGCCCAGCTTCATCGAACTGCTGCAGCGGAAGCTGACCCGCATCACCGACCCCGCGCTGGCGACGATGGTCGCCACCGGGCTGATCGGAGCGCTGACGGCGTTGTTCACCGCTTACCTCAACGGAACTCTTGTCGCCACGCGCGAGCAGTTCATCGACTACTGCGTCGAGATGCTGCTCGCCCGCGTGTCGAGCTACTAGCCCGCGATTACTCGCCTGGCACAGCAGGATTCGCGAGTTCCTCCGCTTCCTGCTGCTGGGCTTCCTCTTCGGCCTTCGACTTCGCCGCCCGGCCCAACGGGTCGGCGACCGAGGTACCCGAATGTTGCGCGGTGGCGTATTCGCCGGCGCAGTTGAGCGCGACCGAGATTTCGTTGTCGTCGGCCGTGTTGATGCGCAGGAACGACGAGTCCCAGATGTTGGTGACGATGCAGTCGCCCTGGTCGAGCTTGTCTCCCACGCGGGAGGCGATCTTCGCCGTCCCGCCGCTGTCCTTGATCTCCTTGAGCGCGTCGGAGTACTTCATCCCCACGACATCGGGCGCGGCGACGGCGGGTGCCGCCCCGTAGACAGCGACCGATGCCGCGGCGATCCCCACCGACGACAAGAACGCGTAGGAGACGATCTTTTTCACTGCGACGCCAACCTCCGTGTCCGGACTCTGATCTGCTCGAAGTGTATGGCGTCCGGGAAGGCACCGCCACCGCTGCTTCGCATGCGCCTTTGGCGCGTGTGACACTCGCGACGGAACTTGAATGTCACCGCGGGACACAGATATATTGAGTGCAACCAACAGGTACAGATAATTCCGATGGCTTCCCTTCTGGGAGGAGGACTGAGGACCAATGCACGAGAACTTGACCGACCTGCACCTGCTGCAAGAACTCGAGCCGGTGGTGGAGAAGAACCTCAACCGGCATCTGTCGATGCGCAAGGACTGGAATCCGCACGACTACATCCCCTGGTCCGACGGCAAGAACTACTACGCCCTCGGCGGCAAGGACTGGGACCCCGAAGAATCGCAGCTGTCCGAAGTCGCCCAGGTTGCCATGGTGCAGAACCTGTTGACCGAGGACAACCTGCCGTCCTACCACCGCGAGATCGCGATGAACTTCGGCATGGACGGTGCCTGGGGCCAGTGGGTCAACCGCTGGACCGCCGAAGAGAACCGGCACGGCATCGCCCTGCGCGACTATCTCGTCGTCACCCGCGCGATCGACCCCGTCCAGCTCGAACAACTTCGCGTCGAGCAGGTGACCCGCGGCTTCTCCCCCGGCCAGAACCAGCAGGGCGACCTCTTCGCCGAGAGCCTCTTCGACTCGGTCATCTACGTGACGTTCCAGGAGTTGGCCACCCGCGTCTCGCACCGCAACACCGGCAAGGCCTGCAACGAGACCGTCGCCGACCAGCTGCTGGCCCGCGTCTCGGCCGACGAGAACCTGCACATGATCTTCTACCGCGACGTCTCCGAGGCCGGCTTCGAGATCGCGCCGGACCAGGCCATGCACTCGCTGCACCGGGTGCTGCGCAACTTCAAGATGCCCGGGTTCACCGTTCCGGAGTTCCGCCGCAAGGCCGTGATCATCGCCGTCGGTGGCGTCTACGACCCACGCATCCACCTCGATGACGTGGTGATGCCGGTGCTGAAGAAATGGCGGATCTTCGAGCGTGAGGACTTCACCGGTGAGGCCGCGCGGATGCGCGACGACCTCGGCAAGCTGGTCGAGGAGCTCGAGGAGGCCTGCGAGAAGTTCGAGGTCTCCAAGCAGCGCCGGCTGGAGCGCGAGGCCCGCAAGGCCGAGAAGCTCTCCGCGAAGAAGGTCCTGGCCGCCAGCTCGACGTGACGAGCACTATGACGGCTCCGGCCGAGGCGCGCGAACTGGCGATCGGGCCGCTGCGGCTGCGCAGCCCCGTCGTGCTGGCACCGATGGCCGGTGTGACGAACGTCGCGTTCCGCACGCTGTGCCGCGAACTCGAGCTGGCCAGGGCCGGCACGGTCAGTGGCCTCTATGTCTGCGAGATGGTGACGGCGCGGGCGCTGGTCGAGCGGCATCCGGCGACCATGCACATGGTGACGTTCGCGCCTGACGAGAACCCGCGCTCGCTGCAGCTGTACTCCGTGGATCCGCAGAACACCTACGCCGCAGCGAAGATGATCGCCGACGAGGGTCTCGCCGACCACATCGACATGAACTTCGGCTGCCCGGTGCCCAAGGTCACGCGGCGCGGAGGCGGCGCGGCGCTGCCGTACAAGCGCAGGCTGTTCGGGCAGATCGTGCGCGCGGCGGTGTCCGCGACAGCGGGCACCGACATTCCAGTGACGGTCAAGTTTCGCATCGGCATCGACGACGCCCACCGCACTCATCTCGACGCCGGCCGCATCGCCGCCGAGGAAGGTGCCGCCGCCGTCGCGCTGCACGCCCGCACCGCGGCCCAGCGGTATTCCGGCGAGGCCGACTGGGAGCAGATCGCGGAGCTCAAACAACACGTGACGGCCGTGCCCGTGCTCGGCAACGGCGACATCTTCGAAGCCGCGGATGCGCTGGCGATGATGTCGGCCACAGGATGCGACGGTGTGGTCATCGGCCGCGGCTGTCTCGGCAGGCCGTGGTTGTTCGCCGAGTTGTCGGCGGCGTTCAACGGAACACCCGCACCGACGCCACCGACGCTGGGCGAGGTGGCGTCCATCATTATGCGGCACGGCGAGTTGCTGGCGGCCCACTTCGGCGAGGACAAGGGCATGCGCGACATCCGCAAGCACGTCGCCTGGTACCTGCACGGGTTCCCCGCCGGAGCCGAGCTGCGACGGGCATTGGCGCTGGTCAAGTCCCTCACCGAACTCGACGAGCTGCTGAAGAGGTTCGACCCCGCGGTGCCCTTCCCCGACGCTGCCAGCGGACCTCGCGGCCGTCAGGGCTCGGCGGCCTCGGTTGCCCTGCCGGAGGGCTGGCTGACCGATCCCGACGACTGCACGGTGCCGACGGGCGCCGAGGTCATGCACTCCGGGGGTTGAGCCCGATGCCAGCCGCCCGTGAAAGGATCGTGGCCGTCTCCCAGTCGTGGTCGTCCTGAGACGACTCTGACATCACATCTCTCAGGATGTCTCAGTACGATGAGAATCTCGTTTGCAAGGAGCTCCCCTCGCGGAGCCGCCCAGAGCTGCGTCAACGGCGTGACAGCACGCGCCCCTCGCTGCACGCGGTAGGAGTCGGAGGCCGGTAGGAACATGAGTGACGGCGACAGGGACATCCCTGATGCCACTCCTGGCCCTGCGGACCCCACCGACGGGGACAACCAATGGCTTACCCGAACTCAGCGCCCGACTGCGGGTGCCGCGCCGTGGGAGCGCAAAAGTATTTCGCGCTCGTCGCCGGCCGATGCCGATGCCGATGCGGATGCCGTAGAAGCGGAGTCCACCGGAAACCACACCGATGGTGTCACCGTTGCCGACCTGATCGCCAAGCTGTCGGGCGATGCCGCAATTCCGCCCCCGCGACGCCGCCGACGCCGTGAAGACGAATCAGCGGCCTCGGCTGAGCCAGCCGCCGCACCGCCGGCCGAGAGCGACGCCGAGGTCGAGGGGGAGAGCGACGACTCGACCGACGACTGGGCCGACGATAACGACACCGAGATCTTTCCGGTCGTGCGCGAACGCCCGGAACTGCCCGACCTGGCCCTGGTGCGGCGGCCAGGCAGGATGCCCGCGGCGCATTCGACCATGGGACGCCTGCGCACGAAATCGCGCACCCGGCGACGCAGGACGCTCATCGCCGGACGCGCGTTCGCAGCGCTGATCGCCGTACTCGCGCTCGCGCTGACCGGTGGTGCTTGGCAGTGGCAGTCGGCGAAGAACAACATGCTGAACCGGATCGCCGCGCTAGATCCGGATTCGCGCGACATCGTCGACCCCAACGCCCAATTCGGTGACGAGAACTTCCTGATCGTCGGCGTCGACAGCCGGATCGGCGAGAACAGCGACATGGGCGCGGGCACCACCGAGGACGCGGCCGGCGCCCGGTCGGACACCGTGATGCTGGTGAACATCCCGGCCAACCGCGAACGTGTTGTGGCCGTGTCGTTTCCGCGTGACCTCGCGATCGAGCCGATGAAATGCGAGCCGTGGGACGCCCGCACCGGCGAGTACGGGCCGATCACCGATCCGGAGTCTCCGATGTACGGGGCCGAGCAGGTCTACACCGAGTACAAGCTGAACTCGGCGTACGCCGTCGGCGGCCCCAAGTGTCTGGTCAAGGTCATCCAGAAGCTGTCCGGCTTGTCGATAAACCGTTTCATGGCAGTCGATTTCGCGGGCTTCGCCAAGATGGTCGACGCTCTCGGCGGGGTCGAGGTGTGTAGCACCACGCCGCTACAGGACTACGAACTCGGCACTGTGCTGCCCAAGGCGGGCCGTCAGATCGTCGACGGCCACACGGCGCTGCAGTACGTCCGCGCACGTCAGGTGACCACCGAAACGAACGGCGACTACGGCCGCATCAAACGTCAGCAGCTGTTCCTGTCCTCGTTGCTGCGCTCGATGATCTCCAAGGAAGTGTTCTTCTCGCTGTCCAAGCTGAACAACGTCGTCAACATGTTCATCAACGACAGCTACGTCGACAACATGAACACCAAAGACCTGGTGACACTGGGCCAATCGATCCAGGGCATCGCCGCGGGCCGGATCACATTCCTCACCGTCCCGACCACCGGCTACATGGACGAGTACGGCAACGAGCACCTGCGCGAGCAGGACACCCGGGCGATCTTCGACGCCATCATCAACGACGACCCGCTGCCCAAGGAGAAGAACGCCGACAACACGCCGGTGCCGGGAACTCCCGAGTCGACGACGAACGCCCAACCCGAGGCCGCGCAGTCGACACACGACTCCGCACCGTCGAGCGAAGTGGTCGACGCGATCACCACCAATCCCGCCGACATCACGGTTCGGGTGTCGAACTCGACCGGACAGAGCGGCCTGGCGGCGACCGCGGCCACCGAACTGCAGAGTCACGGGTTCAAGGTCACCAGCCCCGACGACTACCAGGGTCAGCTGAACTCGACGACGGTGTTCTTCTCGCCCGGCAACGAGGAAGCCGCGGCGACGGTGGCCTCGTCCTTCGCCAACCCGACGATCGAGCGGATCTCTGGCATGGGCGACACCGTGCGCGTCGTGCTCGGAAGCGACTTCCACACGGTCAACGCGCCGCCGCCCAGCGGATCGCCGGTGCAGGTGCACGTCGTACGCGGAACGCACAGCTCCCCGACCGAGCTTCCGGACGATCTCGCGGTCACCAACGCCGCGGACACCCGCTGCGAGTAACCCTCGTCGTCCCAGCGTTTGGGCAGGTGGGGTTCACCCTTCGTTCATTCGTCGCCTCATGCCGTTCGGGCGGCATTGCCCGTAGGGTGGAGACATGCGTACTGCGTACCACGAGCAGTTGGATGCGCTGACCGGTCAGCTGGGCGAGATGTGCGGGCTGGCCGGAGCGGCGATGGAACGGGCGACCCAGGCCCTGCTGCAGGCGGATCTGGTGCTCGCCGAACAGGTGATCACCGACCACGAACAGATCGCGACGATGAGCGCGCGCGCCGAGGAGGCGGCCTTCGTGCTGCTCGCGCTGCAAGCGCCGGTCGCGGGGGACCTGCGCGCCATCGTGGGCTCGATCCAGATCGTCGCCGACGTCGACCGCATGGGTGCGCTGGCCCTGCACGTCGCCAAGATCGCCCGTCGCCGCCATCCCCAACATGCCCTGCCAGAAGAGGTGAACGGATACTTCGCCGAAATGGGAAGGCTCGCAGTCGAATTGGGTAATAGCGCCCAGGAGGTCCTGGTGACCCGCGACCCGGAGAAGGCGGCCCGGATCGGCGAAGAAGACGACGCGATGGACGACCTGCACCGCCATTTGTTCACCGTGTTGATGGACAAGGAGTGGAAGCACGGGGTGGCCGCCGCCGTCGACGTGACACTGCTCGGCCGCTTCTACGAGCGGTTCGCCGACCATGCCGTGGAGGTCGCGCGACGAGTGATCTTCCAGGTCACCGGTAAGCACCCGACCGAAGAGGAAATCCCCGCCCCGCGCTAACTCGCGACGCTAACTCGAAAGGTCAGCCGAAGCGACCGGAGATGTAATCCTCCGTCGCCTTCTGCGACGGGTTGGAGAAGATCTTCTCGGTGTCGTCGATCTCGATGAGCCGGCCCGGCTTGCCCGTCGCCTCGAGGTTGAAGAATGCCGTCTGATCACTCACCCGCGCGGCCTGCTGCATGTTGTGCGTGACGATGACGATCGTGAACTCCTGCTTGAGCGTCGCGATCAAATCCTCGATCGCCAGCGTGGAGATGGGATCGAGGGCAGAGCACGGCTCGTCCATCAGCAGGACATCGGGTTGCACGGCGATCGCGCGGGCGATGCACAGCCGCTGTTGCTGACCTCCGGACAACCCGCCGCCCGGCCGGTCCAGCCGGTCTTTGACCTCGTTCCACAGATTGGCCCCCCGCAGCGACCGCTCGGCCACCTCGTCGAGGGTCTTCTTGTTGCGCACGCCCTGCAGTTTGAGCCCGGCCACCACGTTGTCGCGAATCGACATCGTGGGGAACGGATTCGGCCGCTGGAAAACCATGCCGACCGTCTTGCGCACGCCGACAGGGTCCACCCCGGCGCCGTAGATGTCCTCACCGTCCAGCAGCACCGAGCCCTCGACCCGCGCGCCGGGGATCACCTCGTGCATGCGGTTCAGGGTCCGCAACACCGTTGACTTGCCGCATCCCGACGGACCGATGAAAGCGGTGACGTTCCGGGGCGGGACGGCCAGTGAGACGTCGGCGACGGCGTGGAACGAGCCGTAGAAGATGTTGACGTCCTTGAGGTCCAATCGCTTGGCCATCGAAGCTCCTAAACCTTCTTGGGGGCAAAGAGTCTCGCGAGCAACCGCGCCCCCACGTTGAGAATGGCGATCAGCAGGATCAGGGTCAGTGCCGCGCCCCACAAGCGGTCGGTGGGAACCGGATTGGCGCCCGCACCCGCCGAGGTCTGGTCGTACATCATGCCGGGCAGCGAACCCATGAAGCCGTTGAACATGTCGAAGTTCATGGCCTGCGCATAGCCGACCAGGACCAGCAGCGGAGCGGTCTCGCCCATGACGCGCGCCAGCGCCAGCATGATGCCGGTGACGATGCCGGACAAGGCGGTCGGAATGACAATGCGGGCAATGGTTTTCCACTTCGGCACGCCGAGCGCGTAACTGGCTTCTCGCAGGTCCATCGGGACGATGCGCAGCATCTCTTCGGTGGCGCGCACGATGACCGGGATCATCAGCAGCACCAGCGACAGCGACACCGCGAAACCTGACCGGCCGAATCCGAGCGTCGCAACCCACAGCGCGTAGATGAACAGCGCGGCGACGATCGACGGAACACCGGTGAGGATGTCGACCATGAACGTCGTCAACTTCGCGAATCGCGTTCCGCCGCCGTACTCGACGAGGTAGATGCCGACGAACACCCCGATCGGAATCGAGATGACCGCGCACACCAGGCCCTGCAACAAGGTGCCCACGATCGCGTGGTACGCACCACCGCCGGCCGCGAAGGCCGTCATGGCGGCTTGCGAATTGGTGAACCACACCGGCGATGTCAGCGCTTTGAAGCCCTTGGCGACAACCGAATACAGCACCCACAGCAGCGGTACGAGGGCGATCAGCACGGACAGCGTGACGAGAATCGTTGCGACGTTGTTCGTCACTTTGCGCCGCAGGCCGACCCCCTGAAAGGTCGTCGCCTTGACCGGGCGGTCCAGCGTCGTGGTCATTTCGGTGCCTTCCCGGCGACCGCGGCCCGCGCCAGCGAGTTCACCACGAACGTCAGGATGAACAGCACCAGGCCGGCCGCGATGTAGGCGCCCGCCTTGTACTGATCGTTGAATTCGCTTGCGGTGGCGGCGATCAGGCTGGCGAATGTGTACCCACCGTCGAACAGCGACCAACCGAACGCCTGCTGTGTGCCACGCAGGATGATGAGCAGCGCGATGGTCTCGCCGAGTGCACGGCCGAGCCCGAGCATCGCACCGCTGATGTAGCCCGAGACACCGAACGGCAGCACCGTCGTGCGCACCACCTCCCACCGGGTCGCGCCCAGCGCCAGCGCCGCCTCGATCTGACCGCGCGGTGTCTGGACGAACACCTCACGGGTGACCGCCGTGATGATCGGCAGGATCATCACGGCCAGCACGATTCCGGCGGTGAAGATCGTGCCGCCGCCGGCCACCGACGCCGTTCCGGTCTTGAACAGGAACAGCCAGCCGAGATTCTCGTTCAGCCACAAGGCAATCGGCTTGAGCACCGGCGCCAGGACGTAGAGCCCCCAGACGCCGTAGATGATCGACGGCACCGCGGCGAGCAGGTCCACCATGTACGCCAGCGGCCCCCCCACCCGCCGAGGGGCGTACTGCGTCAAGAAGATCGCAATCCCCAGCGCCACCGGCATGGCCAGAAGCAGCGCGAACACCGATACGAACACCGTCACCTGCAGCAGGTCGAGGATGCCGAAATGCATCGCCGAGGTGTCGGTGGTGATCCAGTTGCCGCCGTAGAGGAAGAAGTTCTCCTGGTTGCGGGCCAGCGCCGGAACCGCCCGCCACAGCAAGAAGGCGCCGATCGCCGCGATCAGCGCGACGATGAAGGCACCGGAACTCTGCGCCAGTACGCGGAAGATGCGGTCGCCGACACGCTCTTTGGCGTTCCTCGTAGGGTTGGTCGAAATCGGCGTCGGCTCGGGAAAGGGTGAAGCAAGCGCTTCACCCGATCCCGCGTCGGCCGGATTGGGGATTGTCACTTCGAGCCTATCGGTCATCGGTCCCAGGACCCATCCTCACCGTATCCGCACCGGCGCGCCACGAAACTAGGCAATCGCCTCGACGGACGTCAGCAGGCGCTCCTTGAAGCGGTCCGGCAGCGGCACATAACCCGCGGGCGAGAGGTTCTGCTGCCCGTCGTTGGCGGCGACGGTCAGGAACGACTTGACCGCCGCGGCGGTTTGCGGGTCATAACCCTTCGAGCAGACGATCTCATAGGTGGCGAGCACCAACGGATAGGCGCCCGGCTCCTTCGTCCCGTACAGCGAGTTGAGGTCCAGCGTCAGGTCGTTGCCCTCGGCGGCGAACTTCGCGGCGTCGATCGCTTTTTTCGCCGAGTCGTCGGTCAGCTCGACTGCGCCTGCACCACTGTCGATTTGGGCGAACGGGGTGCCTGCCTGCTCGGCGAAGCCCTTCTCCACGTAGCCGATCGCGCCGTCTGTGGCCCGCACCGCCTGCACGACACCCGCCGACTTCTGCGCGCCCTCACCCGCGCCGCCCTGGAACTCGCTGCCGTCGCCCTTGGTCCAGCTCTGCGGGGCAGCTGTCGCCAGGTACTTCTGGAAGTTGTCGGTGGTGCCCGAGGAGTCCGACCGGTATATCGGGGTGATGGCGGTGTCCGGCAGGTTGGTGCCGGCGTTGAGCGCAGCTATCGCAGGATCGTTCCACTTGGTCAGCTGGCCCTGGAAGATCTTGGCGAGCACGTCGGCGTTGAGCACCAGTTTGTCGACGCCCTTCAGGTTGTAGGCCAACGCGACCGGCCCGAAGACGAGCGGCAGGTTCCATGCCGGGTTGCCGCCGCAGCGCTCGGCGGCCTTCTTGATCTGGTCGCCCTTGAGCGCCGAGTCCGAGCCGGCGAAGTCGACCTGCTTGGCGATGAACTGCTCGCGGCCCGCTCCCGACCCCGTCGGGTTGTACGACAGGTTCTTGCCCGCGCACTGCTGGCTCCAGACCTTGTTGAACTCGGCGATCGCGTTCTGCTGGGCCGTCGACCCCTCGGCGGTGACCGAATTCTTGCCTCCGCATTCGGCCGATGACGCCGACCCGTTGCCACCGGGGGCGGGCGTGGCGACGTTGTTGTCGCTACCGCACGCCGTCAACGTCAACGCGGTGATCGACAAGGTGGTGGCGAGTGTTTTGCCGAGGCTGAGCTTCACGTATCCCACTTTCCGGTTATGGACGGCTGCGAATTCCCTGGCAACGTATTCGGCGGGTGTGGACACTCTCCGCATCGCAGGTGAACGCCGGGTGAACACGCTCAGTGCGTCGCGTACGCGGCATCCACGGAGAAGACTTCGAAGCCGAGCTTCTGGTAGGTCTTCACCGCCGCCGAGTTGTCGGACTCGACGTAGAGCATCACGACCGGGCGTGGGCTCTGCGACAGCCGTTCGGCGAGGTGGTGCAGGCCGGTCAACGTCAGCACCGCGCCGAGGCCGCGGCCCTGGGCCGCCGGGTCGACGCCGACCACGTACACCTCTCCGAGGTCGGCGCCGTGGATTTTCGTCCAGTGGAACCCGAGCACCTCGTCGGTGTCTTCGTCGACGGCCAAAAACAGTCCCTCGGGGTCGAACCACGCTTCGCCTCGGCGCTCGGCGATCTCTGTTTCGGTCCACCCGCCCTGCTCGGGGTGCCAGGCGAATGCGGCGTTGTTGACGCGCAACAGCTCGGCATCGTCGGCAGGACCCGAGTAGGTCGTGATGCGAATTCCGTCCGGCACCGGCGTCGGCGGCAGGTCGGTCAGCGGACGCCGCATCTGCAGCAGTTCCCGCACCACAGCCAGCCCCAGTGATTCTGCGGTGGCGCGAGCCGGTTCCAGGTTGCCGTGCGCCCACACCCGGGTCGCGTCGCCACCTTCGGCCAACCCCGCTCGCACCAGTGCCGAACCGATTCCGCGACGCCGGAAACGCGGGTGCACAACGAGTTCGGCCATCGCCGAAGCCTCGCCGAGGGCGAGGTTCAAGTAGCCGACGACGTCCTCACCGTCGCGCGCCAGCAGGTGTCTGGTCCGGTCGTGCGCGAGTTCGCGCAGCACCTGCTCGCCGACGGGAGCGACGCCATCCGCGGCAGTCCCAGTTCGGACCACGTCCTCGATGCGACCCTGTTCGTCGCTGGAAAGGCCAGTGCGCCAGACGAATTCCGTCACGAACTGCGCAACGGGTCGGCGAGTGCTTCGGGAATTGCGGCAGGCGTTTCGTAGTCCGCACCGTCGACGTCGTCGGGCACGTCGGCGCCGGGGACGGACGGGCGACCGCGCGCCGGGCGGACCGCCTTGTAGCCGACGTTGCGCACCGTGCCGATCAGCGACTCGTATTCCGGGCCGAGCTTGGCGCGCAACCGTCGCACGTGCACGTCGACCGTGCGGGTGCCGCCGAAGAAGTCGTAGCCCCACACCTCCTGCAGCAGCTGCGCGCGGGTGAACACCCGGCCCGCGTGCTGCGCCAGATACTTGAGCAGCTCGAACTCCTTGTAGGTGAGGTCGAGGGGCCGGCCTCGAAGCCGAGCGGTGTAGGTGCCCTCGTCAATCACCAGCTCGCCGAGGCTGATCTTGCCGGCGTTCTCCTGATTGGCTGCCCCGCCGCGGCGGCCGACGAGCAGCCGCAGTCGCGCGTCGATCTCCGCGGGGCCGGTGCCAGGCAGCAGGATCTCGTCCAGACCCCACTCGACGTTCACCGCCACCAGGCCGCCTTCGTTCACCACGGCCACCACGGGCACCGAGGTACCGGTCGTGCCGAGCAGCCGGCACAGGCCGCGGGCGGCCGCGAGGTCGGTGCGCGCGTCCACGATCGCCACGTCGGCACTGCCGGCCTCGAGTAGCGAAGACACCTCGGTCGGGGCGGTCCGCACGGTGTGCGCGAGCAGCGACAACGCGGGCAGCACGGTCTCCGGGTGCGGGTCGACGGTCAGTAGCAACAGATCCAACTGGCCCTCCAACAGCCACAGGGACCTCGCCTGGACAACTCTGTCGGTCGGTGACTTCCCAGATTCATGCTCGCCATCTGGCCGTTACTCGGCCGATAGTGCTCTAACGATAGCGCGCAACCTGCCCGTCAGCTGCGCCGAACGCACCGGCGCGGTGGCAGTGCGCCAGAATGTGCGGGTGCGCAAGCTGCTGATCGGGGTGGTCGCGACGGTGCTCGTCGTCGCGGTCTGCGCGGTCGGCGCGGACTTCGGTGCGGCGATCTACGCCGAATACCGGCTGGCCAGAAGCGTGCGCAGCGCCGCCGGCCTGCACCACGACCCGTCGGTGGCCATCCTCGGATTCCCCTTCGTCACCCAGGCCGTCGACCACCACTACGCCGAGGTCGAGATACGGGCCGCCGGCGTGGACCACCCGGTCGTCGGGAAGGCATCGCTGGAGGCCACGCTCCACCAGGTCGATCTCCCGGACAACTCCTGGCTGATCGGGCCGGACGCCAAACTCCCGGTCGGCAAGGCCGAGAGCCGCATCATCATCGACTCGACGCACCTGGGCCGGTTCATGGGCATCACCGACCTGCTGGTCGAGGCTCCGACGCGAGAGAGCAACGACGCCACCGGCGGCACCACGGAATCGGGTATCTCGAGCAACCGGGGCGTGGTGTTCACCGGGACACCCACGAAGGCGGATTTTCACAGCAGGGTGAGTATCGCGGTGGACCTCGAAGTGGCCGGGCCGGACCACACGACGTTGGTGATGGCGGCCACCGGCGTGCTGACAGGCCCGAACACCGCCGACCAGGAAGTGCCCGACGACAAGAAGGACGCGGTACTCGCCGCGTTCAGCGCGAGCCTGCCCGGGCAGCAGCTGCCGTTCGGACTGACACCCACAGCGCAGGGCGCCCGCGGCTCCGACATCATCATCGAAGGGATCGCCGAGGGAGTAACCGTCCCCCTCGACGGGTTCAATCTGTCATGAGCTCATCGTGGGTTTTGGTGGTCACCGTGCTCGTCGCGGCGTTCGGCGTGGCCTATGTGATCAGCCGGCTGCTCGCCCTGCGGGCGGGGCTGCGCACGGCAGGTGAGGCCGCGGCAAACGTCGACACCAGCGACCTCGGCCTGTCGTCCACCGGACCGACGGTGCTGCACTTCTCGGCGCCGTGGTGCGGCCCCTGCGCAGCGGTGCGCCGGGTCGTCGACGAGGTGTGCGCCGAGTTGCCGGCGGTCGCGCACGTCGAGATCGACATGGATGCCAACCCGGCCGCTGCGCGCCGGCTTTCGGTGCTGTCGCTTCCCACCACGATCGTGTTCGACAGGGACGGCCGGCCGAGATACCGGACCCACGGCGTTCCGAAGGCCGCTGACCTGCGCTCGGCTCTTGCACCGCTGTTGGCTTGATCGCCGTGTCCATTGGTAAGCTGTCCGGCGTGTCCGCCCGCCTCGAGCCGATGCTCACCAAGCGCCGCGCAGTCGACCTGTGCCGCGTCGCGGGTTCCTGCTGTTGTTGTTGTAGCTGCTGAGTAGCCGCGCCTTCGTTCGCGCCGCACTCGGGAGCGACCTCTGTGGTCAATCCCTTCCCCAGCCTTTCGACAGCAACAGGAGCACAGGTATGCCGACAACGACAATCCAGACACCCGATCAGGTGGACGTGCGTGGTCCGCGGTTCGCCGCCTGGCTGACCACCGGGGTGCTCGTGGCAACGCTGCTGGCGTGGCCGCTAAGCCCGGTCGCCGCCGCAGCGCTGCTGGGCGTGCAGGCGGTGGTGTTCGCCATCGGCGCGTGGCGCGGCCCGCGCTCGCATCCCTACGGGCTGATCTTCGGCCGGCTGATCGCGCCGCGGCTCGGACCCGTCACCGAGAAGGAGCCCGTCGCGCCGCTGAAGTTCGCGCAGCTCGTCGGCTTCGTCTTCGCGGTAGCCGGTCTCGCGGGGTTTGCCACCGGCCTTGCGCTGCTCGGCCTCATCGCCACGGGCTTCGCGCTCGTCGCGGCCTTCCTCAACGCGGCCTTCGGCATCTGCCTGGGCTGCCAGCTCTACCCGCTCGTCGCACGTTTCCGACGGAACGCGAGCGCTCCGTCAACCGCATAGAACTTCGACACCGAAGCAAACGAAAGGATCTCCTCCATGGCACGCTCCGACGTCCTGGTCACAGCTGACTGGGCCGAGAGCAATCTCAACGCGCCGAACACCGTTTTCGTCGAGGTCGACGAGGACACCAGCGCCTACGACGACGGCCACATCGAGGGCGCTGTCAAGATCGACTGGAAGACCGACCTGCAAGATCCCGTGCGCCGGGATTTCGTTGATCAGCAACAGTTCTCGAAGCTGCTCAGCGAGCGCGGCATCGCCAACGACGACACGGTGGTCCTCTACGGCGGCAACAACAACTGGTTCGCCGCCTACGCCTACTGGTACTTCAAGCTGTACGGGCACCAGAACGTGAAGCTGCTCGACGGCGGCCGCAAGAAGTGGGAGCTCGACGGGCGTCCGCTGTCGACAGAGACCGTCGCGCGTCCGGCGACCAGCTACACCGCCAAGGCGCCCGACAACAGCATCCGCGCCTTCCGTGACGAGGTGATCGCCGCGATCAACGCCAAGAACCTCGTCGACGTCAGGTCGCCGGACGAGTTCTCGGGCAAGATCCTGGCGCCTGCGCATCTGCCCCAGGAGCAGAGCCAGCGCCCCGGGCACATCCCCGGCGCCATCAACGTCCCGTGGAGCAAGGCGGCCAACGACGACGGCACGTTCAAGTCCGACGAGGCTCTCGCCAAGTTGTACGCCGACGCCGGGCTGGACGGCCAGAAGGAGACGATCGCGTACTGCCGCATCGGCGAGCGTTCGTCGCACACCTGGTTCGTGTTGCAGGAATTGCTGGGACACCAGAACGTCAAGAACTACGACGGCAGTTGGACCGAATACGGCTCCCTCGTGGGTGCCCCGATCGAGTTGGGAAGTTGATATGTGCTCTGCCCCCAAACAAGGCCTGAGTTTGCCCGCCAGCGTCGACCTGGAGAAGGAGACGGTGATCACCGGCCGCGTCGTGGACGGGTCGGGCCAGGCGGTCGGCGGCGCATTCGTGCGGCTGCTGGACAGCTCTGATGAGTTCACCGCCGAGGTGGTCGCGTCGGCCACCGGCGACTTCCGGTTCTTCGCGGCGCCCGGCACGTGGACGCTGCGCGCGCTGTCGAAGGTCGGCAACGGCGACGCCGTCGTTGCGCCGTCCGGAGCCGGCATCCACGAGGTCGACGTCAAGGTCGCCTAGGACCTGCACGGCCAAGGCCGGCGCGCCAGGGCGACGGGCGGCGACTAGACTCCTGCCCGTGGTGTTGTTCTACGAAATCCTGCTGGTGGCAGCCGTCGTGGTGATCACCTGGTTCGCGTTGTACGCGCTGTACCGACTGGTGACCGACGAGTCGTGACGTCGGGCGATGACGCAGTAGCGGCCGCAGCCGAACGCGCCAAGACGACCGCCGCGCGAAACATCCCGGTCTTCGGCGATCTGCCCGCCCCGTCGGACACCGCCAACCTCCGCGAGGGGGTCAATCTCAGCGACGCCCTGCTGGCCCTGCTGCCGCTGGTCGGCGTCTGGCGCGGTGAGGGTGAGGGCCGCGGGACCGACGGCGACTATCGCTTCGGCCAGCAGATCGTGGTCTCCCATGACGGCGGGGACTACCTGATCTGGGAAGCGCGCTCCTGGCGGCTGACCGAATCCGGCGACTTCGACCAACCGTCGCTGCGCGAGTCGGGCTTCTGGAGATTCATCAACGACCCGGCGGATCCGTCCGAGTCCCAGGCCATCGAGCTCCTGCTCGCCCATTCGGCGGGCTACATCGAACTGTTCTACGGCCGGCCACTGACCCAGTCATCGTGGGAACTGGTCACCGACGCGTTGGCGCGCAGCAAGTCCGGGATGCTGGTCGGCGGTGCCAAACGGCTGTACGGCATCGTCGAAGGCGGCGATCTCGCGTACGTCGAGGAGCGGGTCGACGCGGACGGCGGTCTGGTCCCGCACCTGTCGGCGCGGTTGTCGAGGTTCGTCGGCTGATGCGCGCATTCGAGTTCGCCGTGGCCGTCGCCGCGGCCGCGCTGCTGTCGGCGTGCGCGTCTGAGGGCTCCAACCCACCGGGAGAGCCGCAGACCACGACGTCGACGGGCCACGGATCGTTGGCGCACTGCCTTACCGAGCACGGGGTTCCGGCCACGCCGGGCCCCGGCGGCGGGCCGCCACCCGGTGTCGATCCCGCCGCGTGGCACGAGGCCATGCAGGCCTGCGCGTCGTTCGCGCCTGGACCCGCCAATTGAGCACCGCGAGAGATGGGGCGGCCCCCGAGCCGTGTGTTCCTGGCGGACAAGACCGAGGGGCTCGGGGGCCGGGTGACTGCGGGGAATTCGCCAGCGCGCGCAGGACGCGAAGAGCCGTCAGCTCATTCCCCTGGCGCTGCTAGCTCGCAGCCACCTCACAAGTCCATAAGTCACTCAAAATCTCGGACCACCTCCTCTCCTGTGTACGAGCGACGGTACCCGCGCATGCACACGGCGACAACCGATTAAGCGCTCAGCGATCGCTGAGGATCGCGGCGTCGACGAGTTCGGCGAACTCCGTGGCCAACGGGCTCGGCGGGAGCGCCCGGCCGTCGAGCGTGTGCACGCGCGCGGCGAGGGTGATGCTTGACACCAGCCAAACCCCTTGAGCGGTAAGCAGATCCGCGGGCCGCAACGTTCGGTAGTCGCAGTCGTAGCCCTTGTCGCGCGCCACTTCGAACAGGGCCTGCTGTGTGGTCCCGCGCAGAATCGGTAACCAGGGCGGCGGGGTGAACAGCGCGAGGTCACCGGCGCCCGGCTCGGACTCGGCGGCGATCACCACCGTCGAACGCGGCCCCTCGAGCACGAAACCGTCGGAGCCGACGAAGATGACGTCGCCCGCGCCGTGCCGCTCGGCATGCCGCAGCGCGGCCATGTTGACCGCATACGAGAGTGTTTTCGCGCCGGCCAGCAGCCACGGCATCTCGGCGGTGCCCTCGGCGGGCAGTCCGCGAGCCAGCGTCAGCGCCGCGAGCCCATGGCGCCGCACCTCGGCCACCCGCGGGGCCAACGCACCGACGGTGGCGTACGCCGTGGGGGGCGACCCGCTCTCGCGCCCCCGGCTGTACACCAGCCGCAGCACGCCCTCGTCGCTCGTACGCGCGGTCCATTCGGAGACCGCGACAGACACCGCCGTCCGCCACGCGGGCAGATCAGGTGCGGGCAGATCGGTCATCCTGGCCGACTGGCTGAGCCGGGACAGGTGCGCTTCGAGCAGGCAGGGCCGGCCGTCGCGGATCAGCAAGGTCTCGAAGACGCCGTCACCGCGAACCGCCGCGAGGTCGTCGGCGTGCAGCAGCGGCGCCGCCGGATCGTGCAACTGCCCGTCGAGCGTCACCACGACCCCGGGTTCGCCAGCCATGGGCCCACAGCGTAGCCGCGGCGCGCGGCGCTGCCGAACGTAGAGTTGACCTGTGACATTCTCTGGGCCGGCCGTCCCTGCTCCCGACACCGGACCGGACGCCGGGGCCGTCTGGCATTACGGCGATCCGCTCGGTGAGCAGCGCGCGGCGACGGACGCGGCCGTCGTCGTGGACCGCTCGCACCGAGCCGTGCTCACGGTCACGGGCGCCGACCGCAGGACCTGGCTGCACAGCTTGACCACCCAGCATGTCAGCGATCTGCCCGACGGCGCGGTCACCGAGAATCTGAGCCTCGACGGGCAGGGTCGTGTCGAAGATCACTGGGTGCAAACCGAACTCGGCGGGGTCACCTACCTCGACACGGAAGCGGCGCGCGGCGAGGCGCTGCTGAGCTACCTGCGCAAGATGGTCTTCTGGTCCGACGTTGCGGTGGAACCCGCGGAGCTGGCGGTGTTGTCACTCCTCGGACCGGCGTCGTGTGACGATCCCGTGCGTGAAACGCTCGGCGTCGGCTCCCTGCCGGCCGAGAACACAGCCGTCGCACTTCCCGACGGCGGCTTCGTGCGCCGACTCCGCAGTCTTGCAGTCGAACTCGACCTCGTCGTCCCCCGCGATCAGGTGGACCGCTGGCTGAAGCGGCTGCGCGACGCCGGCGTGCGACCCGCCGGGATGTGGGCGTACGAGGCCCATCGGGTGGCCGCGCTTCGGCCGCGGCTCGGCGTGGACACCGACGAGCGCACGATTCCGCACGAGGTCGGCTGGATCGGCCCAGCCGTGCACCTGGACAAGGGTTGCTACCGCGGCCAGGAGACGGTCGCGCGGGTGCACAACCTGGGTAAGCCGCCGCGGATGCTGGTGCTGCTGCACCTCGACGGTTCGGCGGACCGGCCGGCGACCGGTGAGCCGGTGCTCGCGGGCGGCCGGACCGTCGGACGCCTCGGCACCGTGGTCGATCACGTCGACGAAGGCCCTGTCGCGCTGGCGCTGCTGAAGCGGGGGCTGCCGGCAGACACGGAACTGACCGTCGCGGGGATGCCGGCCGCCATCGACGCGGACTCGATGCCGCCACCCGACGTCGCAGGTGCCGGGCGGCGCGCGGTCGAACAACTGCGGGGCGGAAACCGCTGATCGCCGAGGGCCTGGCAGCGCACCGCAGCCAGGCACGGTAAAGTGTCGGCAGGACGATAAAAGACAGATCAGATCGGAGCCGCCTGCACATCGGGCCGCTCCGTTATTGCGCGAGGGGGTCCCCCCATGGGCCGCGGCCGGGCAAAGGCAAAGCAGACCAAGGTTGCTCGTGAGCTCAAGTACAGCTCACCGCAGACCGATTTCGAGCGGCTTCAGCGCGAGCTGTCGGGCGCTTCCGACGACGACCTGACCGGCGCCGACCCGGTGGCCGACGACTGGGCCGACGAGGACGACTGGCGCCGCTGATCAGTTAAAAGCGCGGATGCAGCCCCACGAGCCTGGCTCGGGGGCTGTCTTTGCCGCCCTTCTTGACGGTGCCCAGCGTCCAGCAGTTCAGATGCCGGGCGGTCAGGATCGCCAGCGCGCGGTCGGTGTCCTCGGGCGCGACGACCGCGACCATGCCGACACCCATGTTGAACGTCTTCTCCATCTCGACGCGATCGACCCGTCCGCGCTGCGCGATCATCGCGAAAACCGGTGCCGGAGTCCACGTCCCGCGGTCGAGTTCGGCGACCAGGCCGTGCGGGATCACGCGCTCGAGGTTGCCGGCCAGCCCCCCTCCCGTGACGTGGCAGAAGGTGCGGACCTGCGTTTCGGCGGCCAGCGCCAAGCAGTCCTTGGCGTAGATGCGGGTGGGTTCGAGCAGCTCTTCGCCGAGGGTCCGGCCGAACTCCTCGACGTAACCGGCGAGGTTCATCCGGTCGATCTCCAGCAGTACCTTGCGGGCCAGCGAGTAGCCGTTCGAGTGCAGACCCGTCGAGGCCATCGCGATCAACACGTCACCCGGCCTGACCCGATCGGGGCCGAGCACGTCGTCCGCCTCCACCACGCCCACCCCGGTCGCCGAGATGTCGTAGTGGTCCGGCGCCATCAGGCCCGGGTGCTCGGCCGTCTCACCGCCGAGCAGCGCACAACCGGCCTGCAGGCAGCCGTTGGCGATACCGGCCACCAGCTCGCCGATCCGTTCGGGCACCGTGCGGCCGACCGCGATGTAGTCCTGCAGGAACAGGGGTTCGGCGCCGCACACCACGAGGTCGTCGACGACCATCGCGACCAGGTCGATGCCGACCGTGTCGTGTTTGTCCATGGCCTGGGCGACCGCCAGTTTCGTGCCGACGCCGTCGGTCGAGGACGCCAGCACCGGTTCGCGGTAGCCGCCGCGCAGCGCGAACAATCCGGCGAAGCCGCCGATACCGCCGCGCACCTCGGGCCTGGTGGCCTTCTCGGCGAGCGGTTTGAGGAGTTCGACGGCCCGGTCGCCGGCTTCGATGTCGACCCCGGCTGACGCATAGGACATGCCGACGGGTTCGGCGCGTTCGGTCATCGCGATAAAGGCTACCGGTGTTTCCCGCGCCGCGGTAACCGCCTTCCGCCTCGTGTATCCGAGTCGGAACGCCACGCGAATCCCGCCGATATGACAACGTGACCGGTCATGACAGCGGTTCGCTGCTCCCTCTCGGCATTGCTCGCGATCACGTTGCCGGCGGCGACGCTGTTCGGTGCCGCCGGAGCGTCCGCCACGTCGGCCGGTGGCGTGGAGGCGCGCACCATCTCGCAGTCGTCGGTCGACGGAGTGGACTACATCACCCGCGAGATCACGATCGCGCCCGGCGGCAGCACCGGATGGCACTACCACGAGGGCCCGGTGTACGGGCTGATCCGCGCGGGCACGCTCACCCACGACGCGGCCCGCAACTGCGCGCCCGACGGCATCTACCCTGCCGGCGCGCCGATCACGGAGGCGAGCGGTCCGGACAACGTGCACATCGGCCGCAACCTGGGTCCGGTTCCGCTGGTGATGTGGGTCCTCTACATCAAGCCGGCGGGTACGCCGCTGGCCGTCGACGCCCCCGATCCCGGCTGCGGGTTTGCCTGACCACAAAAGCGGCGATCCCGCCCCCGTGACTGACGAGATCCGCTGCCTGGTGACGGGGGCGACCGGTTATATCGGCGGCCGGTTGGTGCCCGCCCTGCTCGACCGCGGCCACGCCGTGCGTGCGCTGGCGCGCGATCCCGACAAGCTCGACGACGTGCCATGGCGTGACCGCGTCGAGGTGGTGGCCGGTGATCTGGGTGACGTGGACTCACTGCGCAGCGCGTTCGACGGCATGGACGTCGTCTACTACCTGGTGCACTCGATGGGCAGCTCGCCCGACTTCGTCGAGGAAGAGGCCCGCTCGGCTCGCAACGTCGTCGCCGCCGCACGCGACGCACACGTCAAGCGGTTGGTGTATCTGAGCGGCTTGCACCCGCCGGACGCGGAGTTGTCCGCTCACCTGCAGTCCCGTACCGACGTCGGTGAGATCCTGCTCGAGTCGGGCATCGAGACCGTCGTGCTGCAGGCCGGGATCGTGATCGGCTCGGGATCGGCGTCGTTCGAAATGATCAGGCATCTGACCAACCGGCTGCCGGTGATGACGACGCCGAAGTGGGTGCACAACAAGATCCAGCCGATCGCGATCGACGACGCAGTGCATTATCTCGCCGAGGCTGCCACGGCTGCGGTGCCGGCATCGCGCACGTGGGACATCGGCGGACCCGATGTGCTCGAGTACGGTGACGCGATGCAGACCTATGCCGAGGTGAAGGGGCTGCGTCGCCGTTTGATCGTCGTAATCCCTTGGCTGACACCGGCTCTCGCGAGTTGGTGGGTCGGCTTGGTGACGCCGCTTCCGGGCGCGCTGGCCCGTCCGCTGGTCGAATCCCTCGAATGCGACGCGGTCATGGCCGATCACGACATCGACGCTGTGATCGCGCGACCAGAGCGCGGCCTGAGGAGCTACCGCGACGCGGTGTCAGAAGCGCTGCGCAACGGACCGCTACCCGCGGACCCGCACTGGGCGCACGTCGGCCGGTAGTTACGGCCTGCGCAGCGCGGATGCGTTGTCGTTGTCGGGCTGCAGCGGGATACCGGACTTGGCGGCGGTCGCCAGCATGTGCTCGATCACGTTCTTGCCCAACGCCGATTCGCCAGGCAACTCGATCGGGTAGTTGCCGTCGAAGCAGGCGATGCACAGCCGCGACGCGGGCTGCTCGGTCGCGGCGATCATGCCCTGCTGCGAGATGTAGCCGAGGGTGTCGGCGCCGATGGCGTGCCGCACCGCCTCGAGCATCTCGCCCTGGTCCTCGACGGCGTTGGCGATCAGCTCGGCCGGGGTGGCGAAGTCGATGCCGTAAAAGCAGGGCCACTTGACCGGCGGCGACGCGATGCGGACGTGCACCTCCACGGCGCCGGCCTCCCGCAGCATCCGGATCAGTGCGCGTTGGGTATTGCCCCGCACGATCGAGTCGTCCACGACGATCAGGCGCTTGCCGCGGATCACGTCCTTGAGCGGGTTGAGCTTGAGCCGGATACCGAGTTGGCGAATGGTCTGCGACGGCTGGATGAACGTGCGCCCGACGTAGGCGTTCTTCATCAACCCCTGGCCGTAGGGAATGCCGGACTCCTGCGCGTAACCCACCGCGGCGGGTGTGCCGGACTCCGGAACGCCGATCACCAGGTCGGCGTCGACCGGCATCTCCCGGGCCAGTCGGCGGCCGATGTCGACGCGCGCCGCGTGCACCGAACGGCCGGCCAGGGTGCTGTCCGGCCGGGCCAGATAGACGTATTCGAAGACGCAGCCTTTGGGTTCCGGGCTGGCGAACCGGGTGGAGCGCACGCCGTCGGCGTCGATGGCCAGCAGTTCGCCGGGCTCGATGTCTCGGACGAACGAGGCGCCGACGATGTCGAGGGCCGCGGTCTCCGAGGCGACGACCCAGCCGCGGTCCAACCGCCCCAGCGCCAGCGGGCGCACCCCGTACGGGTCACGCGCCGCGTAGAGCGTGTTCTCGTCCATCCACGTCAGGCAGAACGCGCCGCGCACGGTCGGCAGCAGTTCGAGTGCGGCCTGCTCGAGGGTCGCGTCCGCCGCGCCGTGGGCGAGCAGAGCGCCGAGGATGTCGGAGTCGGTGGTCGCCGCCAAGGCACCCCTGGTGCCCAGCAGCCCGGCTTCGCGGGCGCGGGCGGCCAGTTCGGCGGCGTTGACAAGGTTTCCGTTGTGCCCGAGCGCGACCCCGGTACCCGCCGACGTGTTGCGGAACACCGGCTGCGCGTTCTCCCACGTCGTCGACCCGGTCGTCGAGTACCGGCAGTGCCCGATCGCGACGTGGCCCTGCATGGCCGCCAGCGTCTGCTCGTCGAAGACCTGGCTGACCAGGCCGAGGTCCTTGAACACCAGCACCTGCGAGCCGTCGGCGACGGCGATGCCGGCGGCCTCCTGACCACGGTGCTGAAGTGCGTACAGGCCGTAATAGGTGAGCTTGGCGACCTCTTCGCCCGGCGCCCACACGCCGAACACACCACACTCTTCACGGGGTTCTGGATCGGTCTGCGGGCCGGTCACGGTATGGCTGCTCCCAGGGCGGAATGGGTAGACGGTTGCCAGTCTACGTACATCACGGGTCGATCACCGAATGCGACGAGGGTGTCGCCGCCGGTCGGGACAACAATCCCGCGGGCGCGTCCATTTCGCCGCTCGGAGAGTGTGGCGAAACTAACTGTCGAGGTCGACCAGCGGCAGCCAGGTTGCGATCTCTCCGGCGCGCGACCCCGACAGCGTCAACCGGCCGTCGGAGACGGTGTCGTCCATCGAAACCATCCCGGAGACGAGCAACAACCAGGTGCGCGCGTCGGTCTCCGCCACATTCGGCGGGTTGCCGCGCCGGTGCGCCGGACCGGCGACGCACTGCACGGCGATGAACGGCGGCACGCGGACCTCGACGCTGGCGCCCGGAGCCGCCGCCGCGAGCGTGCGTGCCGTCAACCGAACCGCCTCGGCGAGTTCGGTTCTGGACGGTGCAGGTTGCCGTTCGTCGCGCAACCAGCCGGCCAGCGCCGCGACCGCGGCGCGGGTCTTCACCGGATCGGCAGTAGGACGGGCGGCCATAACTTACTGTCTCAAAATGTTCGTCGACCGCCATCAGCCGCCGTACAAGGTGGCCGGCGCGGTCCTCCTGGTGTGCGCGATCGTCGCGACCGGTCTGATCTACCTCCAGTTCCGCGGCGACCTGACGCGTAAGACGCAGTTGACCTTGCTGGCGTCGCGCGCCGGCCTGGTCGTCGAACGGGGCGCGAAGGTGACCTACAACGGCGTGCAGATCGGGCGTGTCAGCCGCATCGCCCACGTCGACGCCGGCGACGGCCGCCAGGCCGAACTCACGCTCGAGGTCGATCCCCGCTATCTGGACCGCATTCCGGCCAACGTCACCGCCGAGATCCGCGCCACGACGGTGTTCGGCAACAAGTACATTTCGTTCACCTCGCCGGAAGATGCTTCGCCCCAACATATCTCGAGTCGAGCCGTGATCGACGCGTCAGCGGTGACGACCGAGTTCAACACGGTGTTCGAGACGGTCCTCGCGCTCACCGAGCAGGTCGACCCGATCAAGCTCAATCAGACGCTGGCCGCCACCGCCGAGGCTCTCACTGGGCTGGGCGGCCGTTTCGGCGAGTCGCTGACGAACGGCAACGCCATCCTCGACGACCTCAACGCCCGGATGCCGCAGATCCGCTCCGACACCACGCTGCTCGCCGATCTGGCCGACGTGTACGCCGACGGGTCGAAAGACCTCTGGGACGGTCTGCGGAACGCGGTGACGACCACCCGTACGTTCAACGAGCACCGCACCGACCTGGACGCCGCGTTGATGGGCGCCCTGGGCTTCGCCGACGCCGGAGCCGACACCTTCGAACGTGGCGGCCCGTATCTGGTGCGCGGTGCTGCCGACCTGGTTCCGACGTCCAAGCTGCTCGACTACCACAGTCCCGCGTTGTTCTGCACGATCCAGAACTTCAACCAGGTGCAGCCCCGGGTCGCGAAAACGTTGGGCGGCAACGGATATTCGCTGACCGGAGGCGGTGGTGTCCTGGCCGGCGCCGGCAACCCGTACATTTATCCCGACAATCTGCCGCGGGTCAACGCCACCGGCGGACCGGAAGGCCGGCCGGGCTGCTGGCAGGACGTCAGCCGCGACCTGTTCCCGGCGCCGTATCTGGTGATGGACACCGGCGCGAGCATCGCGCCGTACAACCATGTCGAACTGGGTCAGCCGTTGTTCATCGAGTACGTGTGGGGCCGACAGGTCGGCGAGCTGACGATCAACCCGTGAGGTTCATTCGGGAAAGCCGAACAGCTTGACCACCCCGTGGTCGCGACCGGCGGTGTAGCCGCCGTCGACCGCGATCGCCTGGCCCGTGACAAAGGACGCGTCGGTGGAGACGAGAAACGCTGCGACGGCGGCGATCTCATCGGCTCGGCCGCGCCGCTGTAGAGCGTGCTCCTCGGTGATGGAACGCAGCGGAGCTTCCATACCGTCGAATCCCATCACGCTCTGCAGCATCGGGGTGTCGATGAAGCCGGGGCAGATTGCGTTCGCGCGGATGCCGCTCGGGCCGTAATCGACGGCGATGTTCTTGGTGAGCAACACGACGCCACCCTTGGCGGCGTTGTAGCTGCTGCCGCGGTGGCGAAGATGATCGAACAACCGCGAGTGGACGGTGAGCGCGGGTCGATCGTCACCCTCGCCAGCGTCGA